>NZ_JBJDRG010000005.1:0-338866 GCF_044987325.1 Rhizobium sp. ZW T2_16 | reverse complement strand
GACTTGCATGTGTTAAGCCTGCCGCCAGCGTTCGTTCTGAGCCAGGATCAAACTCTCAAGTTGAGAATTCAATCATGACTAATCACTTTGTTCTGAATCGACGAGAACATTTTTATATGTACACCAAACGCTTCACAGCGCTCGTTTCCATCGTTCTCATTCAAAACGTGACCGTCATTTTGTCTTCTAAACAGACCGTCCCTAAACCCTAAAGCTCAAGAACCGTCCGCGAAAACCCGCCGACCACGTTTCTCTTTCTTCTCATATTCAATTGTCAAATAACCGACGATCCATAACCCGAAAGCCTAAACCGTCACAAAAAACACCAAAACACATCAGTTCTTCGAGACCTAACCGGAGCCCGGTCCCAATCAGCAAATGCCAATCTTTAGTGGTTTTCTTTAGAACGAGAAGCTTCGTCGCTAGCAGCGCCGCCGCCCTCGTCAGTGAGCGGGTTATAGTCCCACACCCCCGAAAACGTCAACTGGCTATTTTCATAAATCTGCAAACAATCGTGCATGATACTGATTTTACGAGATTTATTCGATTTCAAGGCCGACCAGGGCGATTTTGCCTCTTAAACCTCAACCGGACTAACAACAGAGCGCGGCGAGAACCGTCATTCCGCTTAACTGTCGCCCATGGCCTGGATCCCTGCGGACTGCCTGAGGTCCCGTTCAGCCCTCTCAATGGCGCTGGCGTTCAAAACCTTGCGTGAAAGAGCGACCGCGACCGCTCTCGTACGCAGATTGAACCAGCCCTCATTTCCCTGCCCCGGCGTCTCATAAACACCGAGCTTTTCGTAAAGCTGCTGCAGGCGGTTCTGTACGCTGCGCAGTGACAGATGTTTTCGCTTGGCGATCGCCTTATCGGTCAATCCCAGCGCCACATCGACAAGGATTTCGTATTCGGCGTCGGTAAGGCCGGGGGAGTTGCCAAAACTCTTCTGCTGACCGCGCACTTCCCGATCGATCACACACTGGGATTCAACGAAAACGCTGCGCAGTGCAAGTTTCAGCCGTTCTTCCGAAGCCGACTTCAGCACATAGCCATAAATCGCGCCCTCCGGCACGATCCGCGCCACGCCACGCACATAGGCTTCGTCGGAATAGTTCGACCAGAAGAGGATTTTGGTATCCGGTCGCTCGCGCCAGATCGTGCGGGCGGCCTCGATCCCGTTGCGTTCGCTCATCTGCAGGTCCATGACGACATGCTCGACCCGCGATGTCCGGGCCTGTACTTCGCCTTTCAGGCCATTTCCCGCCTCGATTACCTGCCCGCATTCCGGCAATGCCGCACGAACCGCCTCGTTGAGAAATGTGCGGTGAAGGGCGTCGTCCTCGACAATCAGCACGTCCATCGTCAAGCCTCCACCAAGATAGCGTGATCGGTCGAAAGGGTCAGCCGCATGCGTGTTCCGCCCCCCTCACTGTTACAGGCCGGATTGCGGCCGATTTCGAGCCGGGCCGCAATCAGCCGGGCACGGGTCTTCATGTTGTCGATACCGTGCCCGGCCATTTCCTTGATCTCTGCAAGACCGCGACCATCGTCTTCCACCTCGATGGAAAGCGAGTGACAGTTTTTTGTGATGTGCACGATGATATTTTCGGACTGCCCATGGCGAATGGCGTTATTCACCGCTTCCTGAACGATACGAAACAGCGCGACGGCCACCGTCGGATTGAGGTCACGAAGATTGCCACCGCTTTCGTCGATCATCTTCCATCGGATCGACTGGCCGCTTTCCCGAACCGACCGTTCCAGATGGTTCTCGATTGCTTCCGCAACACCGAATAGCTGCAATACCGTGGGCTTGGCTTCCTCGATGATCTGGCGAAGGTCATGCATGCATTGCTGCATCGCCCGACATAGCGGTTCCAACGCGTCGCCCGAGACAGCAGGCAGATGGGTCAGCCGCTCCATGCGGCGCGTCAGCCTTGTCAGATCAGCAAGCGTTTGGTCATGCAGATCCATGCCGATGCGCTGGCGTTCTGCTTCCAGTGCCTCCGTCAGCTTCAGCACCCCGAAACGCAGGCCCTCTTCCCGTGCGCGCGCTTCCGTTTCGATGACGGCGGAGCGTTTCGCCTGCTCGGCCGCACGCAAAGCAAAGAAATAGGGCGCCAGAAGATCGGCCACGGCACGGGCGTTTTCGACATCTTCCTGGTTATAACAATCGCTCTGCCGGCTGGAGCAGCTCAGCGCACCGATCACATCGCCCTGCACCTTCAGCGGCACATGCAACCGGCTATGCAGCGAAAGCTCGATGATCGGGCTTGAAAACGCGCCTTTGAAATGAAATCGCGGGTCGGTGCACGCATCACCTGAGAGCAGGAAATTTACCTCGCCCGAAAGCAGTGTGCGAATAGGGCTTCCAGTCAGAAGCGCCGGCGGGTGCTGGCTCCAGGCGGTATCAAGTCCGCTCTCATAGGCAATATGGTATTTTCCATCCAGCATCTTGATGCAGACGTCGAGATGATCATGCGGGATGATATGGCTGATCTCGTCCGCCACCGCCTTGATGATCGCATCGAAATCGAGCTGTCCCGCCAGAAGCCGGGAAATCCCCAGATAGCGGTCGAACAGCGAGTTACGCGCCGTATTGAGCATGGGCGGACCTCCTCCAGTCCTTCAGCCGTCGATTAAGCTTGAGCTTTTTAAGCTTGTCATGCGGGGACCCGCAGATTTTGCGCGCAAACCCGCAGAAAGCCTGCTTGGATGCGCCTGTACTTTGTCAAGAAACTCCTCCATCCTCGATTTACTGAGCAAAAGGGGCTCAGGGCAATCATTATCTCCGGATTACCGTTGAGGAGCGGCCCGGACGATATGCAGGGAGCTATTTGGGAGGAAATCATGACCATCAGAACGATGCTGGCGGCATCCGTCGCCTTTGCATGCCTGTGCGCACCCGCACTCGCCGATACGTCATCCAAAAAGATCGCGCTGTCGAACAATTATGCCGGCAATTCCTGGCGTCAGGCGATGCTGACAAGCTGGGACAAGATCACCAAGGAGGCCGTCTCCAAGGGGGTGGTCGCGGCAGCCGACCCGTTCACCACCGCTGAGAATCAGGCGACCGAGCAGGCGGCACAAATCCAAAACATGATATTGCAGGGTTATGACGCGATCGTCGTCAACGCCGCCTCGCCGACTGCGCTTAACGGTGCGATCAAGGAAGCCTGCGATGCCGGCATCACCGTCGTTTCCTTCGATGGCATCGTGACGGAACGCTGCGCCTGGCGCATCGCCGTCGATTTCAAGAAGATGGGCGAAAGCCAGATCGACTATCTCGCCAAGAAACTGCCAAAGGGCGGCAATCTTCTCGAAATCCGCGGCCTCGCCGGTGTTTCGGTCGATGACGAGATCCATGCAGGTATCGCAGCCGGCGTCTCCAAGAACTCGCAATTCAAGATCGTCGGTTCGGTGAATGGTGACTGGGCGCAGGACGTTGCCCAGCGCGCTGTCGCCGGCATCCTGCCGAGCCTGCCGGAAGTGGCAGCCGTCGTCACCCAGGGCGGTGACGGATATGGTGCTGCCCAGGCCTTTGCCGCCGCCAAGCGCCCGACGCCGACCATAGTCATGGGCAACCGTGAGGACGAGCTCGTCTGGTGGAAGCAGCAGAAGGACAAGGACGGCTACGAGACCATGTCGGTCTCGATCGCTCCGGGCGTCTCGACGCTGGCATTCTGGGTGGCGCAGCAGATCCTCGACGGCAAGGAGGTCAAGAAGGACCTTGTCGTGCCCTTCCTTCGGATCGATCAGGCCAATCTGGAAGAAAATCTGAAGACGACCCAGAAGGGCGGCGTGGCGAATGTCGAATATTCGCTGGAAGACGCCCAGAAGGTGATCGACGCCAAGTAGCGTCGCCTCCCGCGTGCCGGGGCGCGAAGGCGCCCAACCCCTACGCGTCCCGGTATTGTCCGACACATCAAAATCGACAGCGATTGCATGACCAAGACCTTGAAGCGAGAAGAGGTTGTGGCAGCGCGTGGCGTCCGTGTGAAGTTCGGCGCCGTCAAGGCGCTCGATGGCGCAGACCTCGTGATCCATGCCGGAGAATGTATCGGGCTGGTCGGCCATAACGGCGCCGGTAAGTCCACCATCGTCAATGTCATCAATGGAGGGCTGACACCGCATGACGGTTCGCTCACCTATAGTGGCCGCGAATTTCACGGCATATCGGCGGCCCGTGCCAACGGCGTGCGTTGCGTCTTCCAGGAATTGTCACTGTGCCCGAATCTGACTGTCGGCGAAAATGCCCGCATCATGCATGCGGAACTCAAGGGATGGGCCTGGCGAAAGCGGGCGCTGGCCTTGGTCGAGAGCCAGTTGCAGGACATATTCCCCGGTCATTCGATCGATTGCGACTCGACGGTCGATGATCTGTCGATTGCCGAGCGACAGATGGTCGAGATCGCCATCAGCTTTGCCGGCATAGATCAGCGACCCAAACTCGTCATTCTCGACGAGCCGACATCTTCGCTGGACGCCGGGCTTGCGGCGCAACTAATGGCCTATATCCGCAAATTCGTCGGCGAAGGTGGTTCGGTTCTGCTGATTTCGCACATTCTCGGCGAAATTCTCTCCACCTCCGACCGCATCGTGGTGATGAAGGATGGCCGTGTGGTGGCTGACCGAATGGCATCCGAGTTTTCGACCCGCAGCCTTGTCGAGGCGATGGGCAATGTGGTGCGCGAACAGGAATTCTCGCGTTCGGCCACGAGCAGGACCGGGGAGCCGGTTCTTTCCATGCCGCCGCGCCGCGGGCATGGACTTGCGTTCCAGGCATGGCGTGGCGAGATGATCGGCCTTGCCGGCCTCGGTGGCCATGGCCAGACAGAAGCGTTGCTCGACCTCTATCTCGATCGCAACAGCAACTGGTGGCCGAAGAGGCAGCGCGAAATCGCCTTTGTCGCCGGAGACCGCAGCCTGAACGGCACATTCCCGCTGTGGAGCATCCTCAAGAACTTGTCGATCGCTTCGCTTGGCCAGCTTTCGACCAACCGCATAGTTGACCGGGCGCGAGAAGAAACACTGGGGGCCTCCTGGAAACAGCGGATAGAAATTCGCACCCCGGATATGGAAAACCGCCTCCTGTCGCTCTCGGGCGGCAACCAGCAGAAGGTACTTTTCGCCAGGGCTCTGGCGACCACGGCCAGCACGGTGCTGATGGATGATCCGATGCGCGGCGTCGATATCGGCACAAAGCAGGAGGTCTATGAAATCCTCCGCTCGGAAGCTGCCAACGGACGCACCTTCATCTGGTATTCGACAGAGATGGACGAAATCCGCCTCTGTGACCGGGTTTACGTTTTCCGCGACGGTGCGATCGCGGCAGAACTTGTCGGCGATGAGATCACCGAGAAGAACGTGCTGGCTGCCTCCTTCCACGAGGGAGACGCGGCATGAAATTGTCTTCCGGCACGATCCGCCTGATCATCCCCGCTGCATCTCTGGTGCTGCTGCTCGCCGCCGTCTTCTACATGCAGCCGCGCGCCATGAGCTATACGGGGCTCAATCTTCTGTTCAATCTCGCAGTCCCGATCGCACTCGCGACCATAGCCCAGATGCTGATCATGTCGGTCAACGATCTCGATCTGTCGATGGGCACATTCGTGAGCTTCTGCGCCTGCGTTTCCGCCACGTTCCTGCAATCATCGCCGGCGCTCGGCATCCTGATCTTTCTCGGTGCTATTGCCGCCTATGCGCTGATCGGCGTCGTCATCTATGTGCGCGACCTGCCCTCCATTGTGGTTACGTTAGGGATGAGTTTCGTCTGGGGCGGACTTGCCGTCCTTATCCTCCCCTCGCCGGGCGGCACCGCGCCGACCTGGGCGCGTTGGCTGATGACAGCCAAGCCGCCGCTGGTGCCGATGGCGATCGTCGCCAGCATCCTGATTGCCGCAGTCACCCACTGTATCGTTATGCGCTCGTCCTTCGGCGTGCTGATGCGCGGTGTCGGCGGCAATGATCGCTCGGTGGAACGCGCCGGCTGGTCCGTGCTCGGGCTGCGCGCCGCTACCTATGCTCTGGCAGGCTTTTTCGCCGTGCTTGCCGGCATCGCTCTGGTCGGCCTCACAACCTCCGCCGATGCCAATATCGCGCTTCGCTATACGCTGCTGTCGATCGCCGGTGTCATTTTGGGTGGGGGCCAGTTCGTCGGCGGCAAGGTTTCGCCTATCGGCGCCGTCATCGGGGCGCTGACACTGACGCTCGCCGGTTCTTTCCTGTCCTTCATGCGCATTTCGCCGGACTGGCAGATCGGCGCACAAGGCGCGATCCTGATCGTCGTGCTCGCCCTGCGCCTTGCCCTCAACCGTCTGGAAAAGCGGGAGAAGAGCGAATGACCCTGCATCACCTTCTCATGGCAAAACCGTGGATCTGGTCGTTTGCCGCGACGATCACCGTCTGGATCGTCACGGTGCTCTTCACCGGCGGTGCAAGTTCTTTCGGCCTGTCTCAGGCAGCTCTTACCTTCGCAGCCTTTTCGGTCGTCGTCGGTATCGGCCAGATGTTCGTCATCACGCTCGGGCCGGGCAATATCGATCTTTCTGTCCCCGCCACAATGACGCTCTCCGGCACGCTTGCCCTGAAGCTGATGGACGTGCAGGATGGCATGATCGTCGTCGGATTGCTCGCCTCGATCGGCATCGGCCTGATCATCGGGATCGGCAATTATGTGCTGATCAAGGCGTTGCGCATACCGCCGATCATCGCCACGCTGTCAATGAGCTTCATCGTCCAGTCGGTGGCGATCTGGAGCAATCGCGGCCTGCGCATCAAACCACCTGAAACGCTTGCCGACTTCGCCACCTCCAGCCTGTTCGGCATCCCGAATGTCGCGCTCGTGGCACTAATCCTTTCGATCGCCGCCTGGGTGCTTCTGGAAAAATCCATCTATGGCCGCTGGATTTCGGCGATCGGGCAAAGCACGTTCGCGGCCCGCATGGCCGGTATCCCGGTCGATGGCACGCGGCTTGTCACCTACATGCTCTGCGCCGTGCTCGCCTCCGTCTGCGGTTATCTGCTGGCGAGCTTTTCCGGAGGTGCTGCGCTCAACATGGGCTCGGAATATCTGCTGATGTCGATCGCCGTCGTCGTCATCGGCGGCACTGCTGTGGCGGGCGGGAATTCCAACATCCCGGGCATCTGGGGCGCATCGCTGTTTATGTTCCTCGTCGTATCGATGCTCAACACCTACGGCTTCGGTGCCGGTTTCCGCCTCATCCTCACCGGCCTCATCATCATAGCCGTCATACTGCTTGCCGGCGGCCGGCAATCGCTTCGCTAGTCGATCAATCAAACCGGACACAATGCCATGTCACAGACCTCATCCATCTATGAAATCCACGATGATCGCTTCCGGTTCCTGATCGTTCCGACCTCACCACTGGACGAGCTTTATTCCGAATGCCGCTGGGCGGAAGGACCGGTCTGGTTTGCCGATCAGGGCTCGTTGATCTGGAGCGACAATCCCAATGAACGGATGTTGCGCTGGGTCGAAGGCGGCGATGTTTCCGTCTTTCGCAGCGCATCGAATTTTTCCAATGGCAACACCAGAGACCGCCAGGGCCGACTGGTGACCTGTGAACACGGCACTCGCCGAGTCACCCGTACCGAAATCGACGGCTCGATCACCGTGCTTGCCGACAGCTATCAGGGCAAGCGGCTTAATTCTCCCAACGATGTGGTGGTGCGCTCCGACGGCAGCGTCTGGTTCACCGATCCCACCTACGGCATCATGTCGAATTACGAGGGTTTTCGCGCCGATCCGGAACAGGAAACCCGCAACGTCTATCGGCTAGATCCACAAACCGGCGAGATTGATGCCGCCGTGACCGATTTCGGCCAGCCGAACGGCCTCGCCTTTTCGCCGGATGAAACCATCCTTTATGTGGCGGATTCTTCATCCAGCCATGATCCTGGCAGGCCACGCCACATCCGCGCCTTTGACGTAGTAGAGGGCCGAAAGCTGACGAACAGCCGAGAGTATTGCACGATCGATACCGGTTTGCCGGACGGGTTCCGCGTCGATGTCTATGGCAATGTCTGGACCAGCGCCGGAGATGGCGTGCACTGTTTCGGGCCGGATGGAAAGCTTCTCGGCAAGATCCTCATCCCCCAAACGGTAGCAAATGTTACCTTTGGCGGCCCGCGGCGCAACCGCCTGTTCATCACCGCGACCCGATCGCTTTATGCCGTCTATACGGCAACGATCGGCATGTCCCTCGGTTAGTAAGCGCTACGCGCCTCGCCCGGATGCGCCTATTCTCGAAAGCAGAATGACCGGCAAGACACTGATCGCGACGATGGCAAGCGCCGCGATCGAAGCTTCTTCATAGGTGCCGCGCGCCGCTTCGCCATAGAGATGAGTTGCAAAGGTTTCGACATTGAGCGGTCGCAGGAGAAGCGTCGCCGGCAGCTCCTTGATGCAGTCGACGAACACAAGCAGGGCAGCCGCCGAGATCGCAGCCTTCGACAACGGCAAATGCACATGCCGAAACGTGCCGGCCGTCGATTGCCCGAGCGTACGTGATGCGTGATCGAAAGACATCGGAATGCGCGACAGGCCGGCCTCGATGCCGCCGGCAGAGATCGCCAGGAACCGCACGGTAAGTGCGTAGACCACTGCCGCGCCCGATCCCATGAACAAAAGCCCGGTCGAGACACCGAACCAGTCAAGCGCGGTGCGATCGATGAACCGGTCGAGGCCGGCCAGCACGATCAGTACCCCGATCGCGACAACGGTACCCGGTGCGGCATAACCGACAGTCGACATGCGAAGCAACGTGGCGGAAGTCGTGCCCGGACGCAGACGGGTCGCATATGCGACAACAAGCCCGAGAGAAATGGTTGCGACCGTTGCCAATATTGCGATGGTAAGCGTGCTGATCGCCTCGCCGACAAGGCGTGAGGAAAGGCCGGCGAACTGATAACGTTTCCAGGCCTCGGTGGTGAGGTAGAGCACCGGAGCGGCGAAACCGAGCAAGACCGGCATAGCCCCCGCGAGAAAGAGCAATATGCCCTTCACGGCAGGCACTTTCTGAGGTGTCAGACCGCGGCTGCGGCGGGCATCCGTCGCGTAACGCTGTTTGCGCCGCGCCCACCGCTCGATCGCCACCAGCGCAACCACGATCAGCAGAAGCGCGAGCGCAATCTGCGAGGCGCCGGGCAGATCGGTGCGAGTAATCCAGGTCGTGTAGATCGACACCGTCATGGTCCGCACACCGAGAAACTCGGCCGCCCCGACATCGTTGAGCGTTTCCATCAGCGCAAGCGCGACACCGATCGCCACAGCCGGCCGCGCCAGCGGCAGCGCAACACGCCAGAAGATCGCCCGACGGGACACACCCAGCGTGCGGGCCGCATCGACGAGATTGCCCGATTGCGTGAGAAACATCGCCCGTGTGGGAATGTAGACGTAAGGGTAGAGTACGAAGCCGAGCAGCAGGATACAGCCCGTCATGGAGCGGATGTCGGGCAAGCGGAATTGCCGTGGCGTCTCATATCCCAGGAACCAACGGATAGCCCCCTGCACCGAACCGATCGGGTGCAGGATATCGAGATAAGCATAGGCGATGATGTAGGTCGGCACCGCAAGCGGCAGCAAGAAAGCCCATTCCAGAACACGCCGTCCCGGAAAATCATAGGCGGTTACCAGCCAAGCGGTCGTGGTCCCGAGCACTGCGGTAACTACCCCCACTCCGAGAAGCAGGATAATCGTATCGACCAATGCCACCGGCAGAATGCTGGAAAAAAGATGCGCCCAGAGACCCGCCGATCCCTTCAGCGCTTCGAGGGCCAAACCGGCGATCGGCAGGATGACGATCAGCGCGGCGATGGCGGAAACAGCAAGCCAGTTTCTGCCCGAACGGCCAGCATGGCTGACGACCGATGATTCGGCGACCGGATTGCTGGCAGGCATAGACATATCCATGAGATGAAAGACGCGAGGCGCTCCAGTACCGGAGCGCCTCGCGCGTTCCTTAATTGTCGAAGCTGACCTTGTCGACCAGTTCGCTTGCCTGCTTGCGATGGCTGACGATTTCGGAAAGCGGCTTGTTGTCGATCTTCAACTCGCCGAATGCGGCGATGATCGGATCGGCAGCAACGCCGGCCTTGACCGGATATTCGTAGTTGGCCTCGGCATAGATCTTCTGGGCTTCGTCGGAGACGAGATATTCGAGGAACTTCACGGCCTCTGCCTTGTTCGGCGAATTCTTGGCAATGGCCGCACCGCTGATGTTCACCTGGGTGCCACCATTCTTGAAGGTCGGCAGCACGACCTTGATCGCCTCGGCCCACTTGACCTGTTCCTCGCCGCCCTTGCCGGATTTCATCAGGCCGACATAGTAGGAATTGGCGATGCCGATATCGCAAATGCCACCGAGAATGTCCTTGGCCGCGTCGCGGTCACCACCTGCAGCCTTGCGCGCCAGGTTGGCCTTCACACCGGTCAGCCACTTTTCGGTTTCTTCCGCGCCGTAATGGGCGATGTAATCGGCAAAAAGCGCGGTATTGTAGGGATGCTGGCCAGAGCGGATGCAGACCTTGCCCTTCCACTTCGGATCAGCCAGATCCTCGTAGTTGAAGGAGGCGAGGTCGAGATCCTTGGCGGCGTAAAGCACGCGCGCACGGTAGGAAAGACCGAACCAATGGCCCTTGCCGTCACGCAGTTCTGCCGGAACGGCGCCGCTGAGAACGGAGGATTCGATCGGCTGCGTCACGCCCTTTTCGGCGAGATCGACGAGATTACCGGCATCGACCGCCATCAGGATATCGGCCGGCGAGCTTGCGCCTTCCGATGCGACGCGTTCAGCCAATCCATCCTTCAGGAATACCGTATTGACCTTCGTGCCGGTCGACTTGGTATAGGCTTCCAGAAGCGGGGCGATCAGGGCCGGTTCACGCGTCGTGTAGACGTTGATCTCGGCGGCAGATGCCAGCGACGGAGCCACGAACATCGAAGTGGCCAAAAGCGTGTAGGTGAAGAAAGCGTGCGGGTTCATGATACTCCCCCTTTGGAATGAACACGCAACGCTTGCAGCAGTTCTTGACCTGATTGGTCAAGTTTAAAATTCAACCGATGATACCCATCACGCAAACTTTATCGCGTCGAAAAGGCACCAAAACAACCAGTAAGCGCATCAAAATGCCAGCACGCGCTCAGCAGCAATGGAAATCGTGACCGTATCCGAGCCTTCCGGAAGGCGGTCGAGAGCAATGGCTCTTAACGGTGTCTCCAGTCCCTCGACCGCGAGCAGAATATGTTCGGTTTCTCCATGAAAGACCCGTTGCTTGACGCGTGCGGGAAGATCGCCCCGGTCAAGCGAAATGGAAATTGCCTGTGGCCGGATGTGGACGATTGCCTTTCCGTCGTCAGCTGTCCTGTGGTTCAGTTGGAAACTGCCAATCGCAGTCTCGATCCTGCCGCCTTTGCAGATCCCCGGAACCTTGTTCGAAAGGCAGAAAAAGTCGGCCGCATAGGCGCTTGTCGGCCGGTCATAAAGATCATAGCCGGATCCTGCCTGCACGATTTCGCCCGATCGCATCAACACCACGCGGTCACCGGTGGAAAGGGCTTCCTGCGGATCATGGGTGACCATGATGACGGTCGTGTCGAGCGATTTCAAAAGCGACAACGTTTCGGCCCGCACCTGTCCACGCAAGCCCTGATCGAGGTTGGAGAAGGGTTCATCCATGAGAACGATGCCGGGCCTCGGCGCCAGCGCCCTTGCAAGCGCCACACGCTGCTGCTCACCACCTGAAAGCGTGTGCGGAAAGCGCTCCATCAGGTGCTCGATCCCGATGCGCCGAATGACATCCTCGGCATTGGCGTTAGCCTGAGCCTGTGAGTGCCGTTTCAGGCCGAAAAGAATGTTATCGCGGACGCTGAGATGCGGGAAAAGTGCGTAGTCCTGGAAGACGAAACCAACACCGCGCGTTTCCGGCTCGACGAAATGCCGGCCGTCAACCTCGCGACCATCGAGAAAGGCCTGGCCGGAATCGATGGTTTCAACGCCTGAAATGATGCGCAGCAGGGTGGACTTTCCACAGCCCGAGTGACCGACGAGCGAAACAACCTCCCCTTTTCGAATATCTATCGATATGTCGCGGACGGCTGCTATCGTTCCGAACGAGCGACTGACATTGTCGAGTTTTACGGCGATATCTTTTTTCATGGCGTTCCTGCCCCCTGTGGCGCGGGAAACTGCCATAGCGATCCGGTAGAGTGAAGACCACCACAATCACGATGAGGCGAAATCGACATCGCCTCATCGGTTCCTGTTAATTCATTATCCCTGGAAACCGCGATGCGACTGGGCATCTGTCGGCCAGTTCTGAAGTGTGTGAATACGCTTCGCCTCATGCATCAGGGGAATTGAGCAAACCACTAGAACGAGCACAGCAACATAGATCATGCCGGGACGGGTTTTAAACGCATTCACGAGACGCCGACTCCTACTCCGATTGCCGCAAGATGCGACGCGAAGCTGACATCTGGCTGAACGCGACGCGCGCAGGAGAAGATTTTCAACATTCAGGTGACAGTCAGGATCGGATGCAATTTCGCCGGCAACAGAAACTGCCGGGAGCCTCCTCCTTGTCCATTTTAAGCATGTCCCGCCCTGCCCGCCGCTTCGTCCGGCCGCAGATCGGCAGCGTCACTCTCGCCGTCTTCGCGGCTCTCTACCTGATTGCCTTTACCAACCGCACGTTCTTCACGCGGGCCTATAGCTATTTCGACAGCCACTTGGCATTTGGAGCATTTGCTCTGGGTTTAACCTGCCTGTTTGCCGCCTTCACGATCGCAGTCTCGGTCAAATATCTTCTGAAACCCGTCCTGATCCTGATGATCGTCAGTGCCGCGTCGGCCTCATGGTTCATGGATCGGTTCGGCACCATCATCGATGTCGACATGATCCGCAACGCGGCGCAGACGACCCCGTCTGAAGCCGGCCACCTGATTACCGCGGCCTATCTGCTGCACATGTCGATTTTCGGTCTGATTCCAGCGCTTTTGGTCTGCTGGGTTAGAGTCGAGCACCGCAAATTCTTTTCCAAGGTTGGCTGGAATCTCGCCGCGATTGTGCCGCTTCTCCTCGTCGCGCTAGCCTGTGGCGTCAGCAGCGCGCGCAGCATCGCCTCTGTCGCGCGTCTGCACAAAGACATGATCATGACACTCAACCCGTTCCTGCCAATCGGCAGTGCGGTCGCCTTCACACTGGCCAGTGAAGCGGACAAGAACATCGTGGCAAAGCCACTCGGTACCGATGCAAAAGTTGCCTCCTTCCCGACATCGGGCAAGCCACGCGTGCTGGTCATCGTGACCGGAGAAACCGCCCGCGCCGAAAACTTTTCACTTAGTGGTTATAACCGCGAGACCAATCCCGAACTCAAGAAGCGCGACATCACCTACTTCTCGCAAACCTCAAGCTGCGGCACGGCGACTGCGGTCTCGGTGCCCTGCATGTTCTCCAACCTGACACGGCACGGCTATTCCCATCGCGCCGGACTTGCGAACGAAAACCTGCTCGACGTGCTTGGCCATGCCGGCATCAAGACGGAATGGTGGGACGACAATACGGGCAGCAAAGGTGTCGCCGACCGCACCGTTTACCGGTCCTTCTCGGATGCAAACGACCCGCGTTACTGCAAGGATCACGAATGCCTCGATGACGGCATGGTCGCCGAACTCGACGGCTGGCTTGCAAATCTCAAGGGCGACAGCGTCCTGGTTCTGCATCAGCTTGGCAGTCACGGCCCGGCCTATTACCAGAGATACACGCAGGAATTTGCTCGTTTCACGCCGGAATGCCTCACAGCCGAACTCGGCATCTGTGATCGCCAGGCAGTCGTCAATGCCTACGATAACAGCATTCTTTACACCGACCATATCCTGGCCTCGGTCATCGACATCCTGAAAGCGCGTGAAGACAAGATCGCTCCCACGATGATCTACATGTCCGACCACGGCGAGTCGCTCGGCGAAAACGGGCTGTACCTGCACGGCGCGCCCTATATCATAGCCCCGTCGCAGCAGACCCATGTCCCCTTCGTTCTGTGGCAGGGAACCGAAATGAAAGCTTCGGTCGACGCTTCCTGTGTCTCGAAACGAGCAGGTAACGAAGCCTCGCACGACAATCTCTTCCACACTGCGCTCGGCGTCATGGCGGTCAAGACCTCGGTCTACAATCCCGATCTCGATGTGCTCGGCACGTGCCGCAAGGCGGAAGGAAAACCAAACTCATGACCGTTCCCGATTATGCCCCCATCGGAACGGTCGGAAGGCCGGTCACAAAAAAAGCTGATGAACTGCCGCCTGTCTCCATCAGCCCCTCGTCCCCCATCGAGAAAGTGACCGGCAGCCGGCACCTCAAGGCAGCGTTCGGCTATTCGCTGAATGGTGCCTTGAGGTTGCTGCGCGAAACCGCATTCCGCCACGAAATCATTGCCGGCGTGGCAATATTCGCGGCTTTTGCCGCGGTCGGTGCGCGCTTCTCCGATTACGTGATGATGGCAATCGTCATGCTGGGCCTTTTTGCGGCGGAAGCGCTCAACACGGCCATTGAAGAGATCATCGACCGCATCTCGCCCGAATGGTCCGAAACCGGCCGGCATGCCAAGGATCTCGGCTCTTTTGCCGTATTCTGCCTGCTTGTCGTGAACGGTCTGACCGCCGCTTTCGTCATAATCCCGAAACTCATATTGCTATGATGGCGGAGGCAGCTCCTTCCCCTCTCGAATTTTATCCCCCTCCTCTGCTAAACGGTGGGTATAACATAATATCGCGATGGGACGGAGCAGGCAGTTTGAGGGTTCTTCTGGTTGAAGATGATGCAACGCTTGGAGAAGCGGTCCGCGATCATGTTGCAAGTGGCGATCATGCCGTCGATTGGATGAAGACGATCGACACGGCGACAAGCGCGCTTGCAACGACGAGCTATGGCTTGATCCTGCTTGACCTTCGCCTGCCCGACGGCAGCGGGATTGCTCTTCTGAAGGAATTCCGCGCCCGAGGCGTTACCACGCCGGTGATCATTCTGACGGCGCATGACCAGATATCTGACCGTATCGAAGGCTTGAATAGCGGCGCAGACGACTATCTGGTGAAGCCGTTCAATCTCGGTGAACTGACGGCGCGGATGCTGGCGGTGAGCCGCCGTTACAGCGGCCGGCCGGTGTCTCTGGTGCGCATCGGAGACATAGAGATAGACGCCGCAACCCGCCGGGTGACAGTTGGAGGCGAGGTCATTGATCTATCCAGCCGCGAATGGGCGGTGCTGGACAGCCTTTCGGCGCGCCCGGGGGCCGTGGTGTCCAAGCCTCAGATCGAGGAAGCCCTTTACGCCTTCGGTTCCGAAATCGAAAGCAACACCGTCGAGGTCTATGTCAGCCGGCTGCGCAAAAAGCTCGGTCGGGATCACATCGCCACGCTGCGCGGTATCGGCTACCGGCTGGGACGCGAACAATGAGCCTTTTCAGCCGGGCGACCGGCCCGTCCATGACCCGGCGGCTGATCCTGTCGCTGACATTTGCCATGACCTTCCTCTGGCTGCTGGCGGTCGGACTAGGCCTGGTGGTGATGGAAGAAGAGCTTGCCGAAATTTTTGACGGCACGCTTCAGGATACCGCAGAACGGCTCGTGCCGCTGGTCGTCGACGACCTCGAACATCGCGGTATGGCGGGCGGCCCTTCCGACAGCGCCCAAAGTGCAGCACCACAACAACTGCAGACAGCCAGCTCGAGCGGAGATCATGAATATCTGATCTACCAGGTACGCGATCCTTCCGGCCGTGTGTTGATCCGATCTCATGACGCGCCCGAACGGGCATTCGAAACACCGTTAAAAGCAGGTTTCTGGAAAGACCCAACCTATCAGTTCTACACCGCGACAAGCGAGGATCGTAAAATCTTCGTTCAGGTTGCAGATGCCTTCGAGAACCGCGAAGAGGCCGTTAGAGAGGGTGCAATCGCTCTGTTTCTTCCTCTGATACTGCTGATTCCGGTCAGTGGGATGATGATCTGGCTGGTGGTTCGCCGGGCCGTGAAACCGGTCAGCGAACTGCGCCGCGAAATCGAGACCAAGGATGGCGGCAATATGGAGCCGATCGATGCGTCCATCCTGCCGCGCGAACTGCAGCCGATCGCAGTTTCCGTCAACCTGCTGATGATGCGGCTCAGAACAGCACTCGATGCCGAGCGGGAGTTCACCTCCAACAGCGCGCACGAGTTGCGCACGCCGATCGCCGGCGCTCTGGCGCAAACGCAGATGCTGATCGCCGAATTGACCGACAGTTCCAGCCGTCATCGTGCAAGCCAGATCGAGGCATCGCTGACACGTCTCAGCCACCTTGCCGAAAAGCTGCTTCAGCTGTCGCGTGCCGAGGCGGGTATAGGCATTGCCGACAAACCGGCTGATCTCGGTCGCATATTGGAAATGGTTTTGACCGATTTCTGGCGTGGCATGGCCAACCCTTCGCGCCTGATATTCCATCGCGCACCCGATGCGCAGCTGACAGGTCCGTTCAGCGAAGACGCCTTTGCCATTGTCCTGCGAAACCTGATCGAAAACGCGCTGGTACATGGCAGACCGGAAGAACCGGTCGAAGTGTTTCTCGAAGACGGCGGGCCTGTGCGCATCGTCAATGCTGCACCTGCAATGACGGAAACCGAACTTGCCTCGATCCGCAGGCGCTTCAGCCGCGGCAAGACGGAAGCCGCAGGGTCAGGGCTTGGCCTCTCGATTGTCGAAAGATTGCTCGGGCAGATGAACGGCCATCTCGTGCTGCTATCACCCGCGAGTGGCAGGGATGACGGATTCGAGGCAAGGATCGTTCTGTCGTAAAACGACAAGCGCGACCGGATATTCGGCCGGTCGCGCCATTTTCAGCTCAACATGTGAGGCTGTGATTACTTCTTGATGGCTTCGACGTCGATATCGAGCGCGATTTCCGGACCGATACCGAAATCGGTCATCTTGGTGATACCGAAGTCGACGCCGTTAAACGAACCGGTCGCGGAAAAGCCGGTCTTGATCGTGTTTGCATCCCAAGGCAGCGGGGATTCCCCATTCCAGGTAACGTCGAGAACTACCGACTTGGACGTGCCGAGCAGGGTCAGGTCACCGGTTACCTTTGCGGTCTTGTCGCCGGTCTTTTCAATCGAGGTGCTCTTGAAGGTGACCTGTGGGAATTCTTCGGCGTTGAGGAAGTCCGGGCTCTTCAGGTGCGTGTTACGCTTCTCGTCATTTGTGTCGATGCTTGCAGCTTCGAGAGCGATTTCAACCGTGCTCTTGGTGACATCATCCTTGTCGAAGGAGATGGTGCCGGAAACAGCCTTGAATGCGCCGTGGGCCTTTGCCCAGCCGGCATGGCTCGTCTTGAAGCCGACCCATGCATGCGTCGGATCGACTTCATAGCTGTCAGCTGCGAATACCGCACCGGTCATGAACATGCCGGCAAGGGCAGTGGTGAGAATTAGGCGTTTCATGGTTTTTCCTTACATATGTTGATGGTGTTCGTGATGGGATGGTGTCCGGCAAGCCGGATTGGTGAAACTTTGAGCTCAACCGCCGGCAAGCATGGCGACAAGGATGGCAGCGATTGCAGGAATTGCGGTCAGAGCGCCGATGATCAGCGGCTGTAGGAACCGCGCGCGGTTCACAAAACCAAATTCTCGCCAGTTGAGAACCGCGAAGATGGCGACAGGCAGAACCGAAAGAACAAGCGCAGTCGGCGCAGCGCTCGGCGACAGCAGCACAGTCATCGTAGCGCCCATAGCAGCGGTCCAGATGAAGGAAAGTGCTGCAAATTTCCCAAGAACGAAGGCTGCATCATCGCCTCGGATATAGGAAATGTAGCGAACCAGCAGCCAGCCACCGAACAGGGCGGCCAGCGCGCCGTTCATCTGCGCCATGCCGATATAGCCGCCCATGATCGCGGTGAGCGCCGTTCCGATCGCGGTTGCGAGCAGCGCAGCCGGCAAGGCGGCTGGAGAAGACCGCTTGGCCTGCCGCCCCGACACGGCTGCAATCTCGATCGCGACGATGACGAGCACGATGGCGAGCGTCGCCGCTTTCGTCGCATTGGCCGCGAGAACGTTCTTGCCGAGCCACCATGCCGGAGCTGCAAGCGAGACGACGCCGACCAGCGCCACGATCCATCGGTTCACGAATTGTCGCAACAGAACGCCAAGCACTGCAAAGACAACGCCACCGATAACCAGCAACAAGGGCAGCTTCTGTTTCGCCGCAATCGGCGGGAATGGCGGAAGGCCTTCGATCGAAACGCTCGCGATGGCAGCGGCAACTGGTATCAGCAGTGCCGTCAGCAGAACGGCTCGAGAAGTTGCACCCTTGCCGGCCAGTGCAATCACCGCACCGAGAACAAGCGGCAACAGGACGGAAGTCAGAAGAATTTGGGTCAGCATGCGTATCGATCCCGAATATTTGCCGATTTCAGAGAATGTCTTGAGCGGTTTGCCTAGATCGCAGCTGGTAGCCAAGGCAGCAGATCCGCGAACTCCAGAGCCGGGCCAACGGGTATGATCCCGTTCGGATTAAGGCTTTCGATCGAGTAATAGCCACGTTTGATGTGATCGATGCTGACCGTCTCCGCGATGCCCGGAACGGATAGGATGCGGCGCAGATAGTGGCTGAGGTTAGAATAATCCGAGATACGCCGCAGATTGCATTTGAACTGCCCGTGATAGGCGGCGTCAAAGCGCACGAGCGTAACAAAGAGGCGAATATCGGACTCGGTCAGGCGCTCGCCGACGAGGAAGGTCTTCGCCGACAGCAGCCTCTCCAATTCGTCAAGCATGCCGAATACGTCATGAAAAGCCTCTTCATAGGCTTCCTGCGTGGTGGCGAAGCCCGCGCGATAAACGCCATTGTTGAGGCGCGGATAAATGCGCTCGTTCAGGGCATCTATCTCATGGCGAAGAGCTTCCGGATAAAGATCGACACTCTCGTCGGCCAGAGAGCCGAAACCGCTGTTGAACATCCGCACGATGTCGGCCGATTCATTGTTGACGATCGTGCCTGTCTTCTTGTCCCATAGAACGGGAACCGTCGCGCGGCCGGTAATATGCGGATCCACCCGTGTGTAGAGTTCGTGCATATAACGGGCGCCGTTCACCGTATCCTCGGTAGAGCCGGGATAGGTGCCGAACTGCCAGCCTTCCTTTGTCAGCGCCGGCTTCACTACCGAGACGGAGACGAGGTCATCGAGCTTCTTGAGCTTGCGGGCGATCAACGTTCGCGAAGCCCAGGGGCAGATCAGTGCGACATAGAGATGATAGCGGCCTGCTTCAGCTGTGAATCCGCCCGCTCCGGTCGGCCCGGCCGATCCATCCGGCGTGATCCAGTTCCGGAAGCTGGATGTCTGGCGTACGAATCCGCCTTTCGCATCCTTGGCCTGTACCGGTTGCCAGTCAGCAGTCCATTTGCCATCTACGAGCACGGTCTTTTCCCAACATAGTTACACCGACGGCGCGAAGCCATCACCGGCCCCACTATGCATTCGCTCCAGTAACATGATAATCAACTATCCGAGCATTACAGCTCACACCTTGAGAGTGAGATAATCATGCTGGATCGCATCGCCGGAATGGAGGTTTTCGCCAGGATCGCCGCAATCGGCAGCCTGTCCGGAGCCGCAAGAGCGCTCGGCATGTCGCCAACCATGGCCACCAAGCACATGGCAGCGCTCGAAGATCGACTCGGCGTAAAACTTCTGCATCGCACCACCCGCAAGATAACCCTGAACGAAGCCGGGCGGCGCTATCTGGAAAGTGTCGAGCGTATTCTCTCCGAACTTTCGGAAGCCGATGCAACGGCAGCTGCGGAGCGAATGGAAGTCAGCGGAACGCTTCGCGTCAATGTGCCGGTTTCATTCGGCGTTCGGGAAATCGTACCGTTATTGGCGGAGTTCGCCGAACTGCACCCGGCATTGAGTGTCGATCTGGGCCTGAGCGATCGTACCGTCGATCTCGTCGAAGAAGGTTGGGACGTCGCCATCCGTATCGGCAGGATCGAAGACCAGAGCCTGATAGCCCGCAAGATCGCACGCTGTCGCATGCTCGTCGCCGCATCTCCCGCCTATCTTGCGAGGCGATCGATCCCCACATCGGTATCGGAACTGGGATCGCATAACTGCCTCGGTTACACCCTGTCCAGCTCGGTTGGTCCCGATCGTTGGCGATTTGGCCTCGATGGCTCAATCATCGTTCCGGTTACGGGAAACCTCCATGCCAATAACGGTGACGCCCTGGTGGCGGCCGCTTTGGCGGGTCAGGGCATGATCTACCAGCCGACCTTTCTGGTCGGCGATGATATCCGCGCCGGCCGGCTGGTGTCGGTCACGCTCGACGAACCTCTGATGGAATTGCCTGGCGTGTTCGCCATCTATGCAAGCAACCGGCGACCGCCGGCAAAGGTGCGCGCCTTCATCGATTTCCTGGCCGGCAAATTCGCACCTGCACCCCGCTGGGATCGCGATCTTCCAACTTCGGCCGAATAGATTTTAAGCAACCGGTAAAACTCGGCAGTTCGGCAGCGGCCGCCTACCAGGCGTTGATGGCGAATGCGTCAAGCGGGATTTTCAGGTAGCTCGTGCCATTGGCTTCGGGAACCGGCATCCGCCCGGCATTAAGGTTGATCTGCAAGGCATGCAGCATCAGGCGCGGAAATGGCAAGGTCGCATCCCGCCCCTCGCGCAGTCGGATAAATGCCTCCCGCCCTTCACCAACATGCGGGTTTTCCGCCTTCTGCTGGCCAACCGTGCTCTCCCACAGGGCCTCGCGTCCGCCCGGACGGTAGTCGTGCCCGGTGAACAGCCGCGTATCGTCGGGAAGAGCAAGAATCGCGTCGACCGAAGACCAAAGACTTGCGGCACTGCCGCCGGGAAAATCTGCACGGGCACTGCCGCTATCCGGCATGAACAAAGTGTCGTGAATAAAAGCCGCATCGCCGACGACATAGGTCACCGATGCCAGCGTGTGGCCCGGCGAATGGATGACCCTGCAGACCATGTTGCCGATCCGGAAGTTCTCGCCATCGGCGAAAAGCCGATCCCATTGCGATCCATCCGTCTTCATTTCCGGCACGTTGTAGATTTTCTGCCAGAGTTTTTGAATATCGACCACTTTGGCGCCGATCGCGGTCGGGGCGCCCGTCTTTGTCTTCAAATAGGTCGCCGCGGAAAAATGATCCGCATGAGGATGCGTATCCAGTATCCATTGCGCCGTAAGCTGCTCACCTTCGACATAGGCGAGGATCGCATCCGCGCTCGATGTCTTCGTGCTCCCCGATTTCTCATCGTAATCGAGCACCGGGTCGATGATCGCGCAATCTCTCGTTTCCGGATCGCTCACCACATACTGAATGCTGCCGGTGCGCTCGTCGTAGAAACCTTTGACCAGAGGATTGGCGTTCATGACATGAGTTCCGGACGGTTGAAAAAATCAGTTTCGATATGCCCATTCTTTCGACGACTTTTCCATGCCGAACAAGGCCGGCTTATCTACTCTGCTTCTCGTTTTCACTGTCGTCTGGAAGAGCTGTCAGCGCTTTTATCCCTTCGATGACTGAGCGGAGATAAACGCGTCATACTGCTGAATGAGGGTCTTCATGGCAGCATCGACGAACCCACGATCGATCCCCGCTGCAAACTCGATCCGGCTTTTCTTGCCATCGGTATGTAGCTGCGCGAAAATCTTTCCCTTGTTGTCCTTCAACAGCACAGGCTCTGCAGGCTGGCGTTTTTCGGGCTGGGAGAGATGATTGAAGACGAGCTGGAACCGGTCATCGCTCACGGATGACTGGAAATCGGCACCGGATATCTCGGCCACAGCCGAAGCCTGAGCTGCCTTCGAGGAGAGAAGTTCACCAAGTTTCATCCAGCGATCACGGCCAGCCTTCGGAGCTGCGCCAATCGCCCGAATGAGCGTATCCGGCACAGCCTCGACCACCTGCAGCAGCCGCGACAACTCGCTTTTCTGAACCGACAGTGCTTCACCGATCACCTTCCGGTCAAAACCGCCGGCGAGAAGGTTTTTGGCAAACACAGCGCGCTCGATGAAGGAGAGGTTGCGGCGCTCGGCATTTTCCTTGCCCTGAGCCAAAACCAATTCGTCATCGGACAACGACCGAACGATTGCCTTGACCTCGATCCCGAGGCGCGAAGCAGCGCGAATGCGGCGATGGCCATAGGCCGTCTGGTATCGGCCTGGCCTTTCCGGATGATTGCGCAACAGCACAGGCACCTGCTGTCCGCTCTCGCGCATGCTTTCGATAAGGGTCGCGAGGTCCTCGTCGTCCTGATCGTCCAGTCGCAACCGGTCTTCGACGAAGGACGAATCGATCTTCTCAGGATGGATCGAGACGACCCGCTCGCCTTCGCTGAGCGCTTGGCGCAGCAGGCGAGCTTCTTCGGCTTCACGGGTCATGGCATTGAGCGAAAGGCCCATTGCCTTTACCGCGCCGGCGGCGCTACGTCCCGTCGGATTGGCCGCGGGAGCAGGCACTTCAATCGCCGGCTTCGGTGCCGATTGCGCCTCGAGCGCAGGTGCAGCACCGGGCGCAAGCCCGCCTCCGAACAGCGCTCTCAATTCGTTTTTCCGGCTACCTACCATGATCTGAAACCTTTCCTTCTGTCCTAGCGGCCCCAGGCCGCGTGGATCAGAGCCTCCACCTCGCTGTTGACGGCATTCATAGCCTCTACTGCGCGGTCATAGGTTGAACGTGTAAAGTTCTCGCGTCCGACCTCATAAAGGGTCTGCTTGGTCAGACCGGCATCGGAAACCGCGGTGGATTTCAACATCGGCGCGGTCAGAACTCGATCCCCGAAGAGCGAGCGCATGAAACCGACGATCTGCGCCTGAGGACCGTCATTCGGCTCATAACGGGTCACGAGATACCGCAGGAAATCGAAATTGAGCGTGCCGCCTGCCTCGCGGACAACCGACAGAAGATCAGACGTCATGAAAAGGAATTGATTCATGGACGCGACGTCCAGCATCTGCGGATGCACTGTCACGACAACCGACGTTGATGCACAAAGAGCCGACAAGGTCAGGTAACCGAGTTGCGGCGGGCAATCGATGACAACGACATCGTAATCCTGCTCCACGGTCGTCAGTACGGCCTGAATCCGCGCGAAAAACAGCGGACCGCTATCCTTGCCGCTCTGGCGGTTCGCCAGCGCCTGCGGGGTAACGTGCTCGAATTCCTGCAACTCTATATTCCCGGGAACGAGATCCAGACCCGGAAAATATGTTCCGCGAATGACCTCCGAAAGCGGGCGCTGTTCGTCGTCGTACCGGATGGCGCCATAGAGCGTGTCATTCCCGGTAAGGTCCAGTTCCGGCTGGTAACCGAAAAGCGCCGAAAGCGAAGCCTGCGGGTCGAGATCGATCGCAAGCACCCGATGCCCCGTCAGGGCCAGATACTGGGCGAGATGCGCCGCAGAGGTGGTTTTGCCTGAACCACCCTTGAAATTCGTGACAGAGATGACCTGCAGATGCTCGTTCTGCGCCGCATCCCGGCGCGGCAGGTAGGACTTCGCCTTGGCGACATTGCCCTTGGCTACCGCCTGTTCTGCAAGATGACTGCGCAAGGCATTGATGTCCGAGAGCGAGTAGAATCGGCGTCCGCCCGCACCCGTGTCGGGCTGCGGCCCTTCGCCTGCCAGGGACAGCTGGCGCAGATAACCATCGGACACACCAATGAGCTTGGCTGCCTCGCCGGAAGAGAAGCTACGCAGTGTCTTGCTTGCGAGCGGCGGAAAAAGCCGCTCACGCATCGCCTTGAGCTGCTCGGAAAGCGCGCGCGCATCGTTTGCGATGGCCTCGTCGGCAAGCTCTCGCGTTTCCCGCGCGAGATCGCCTTTCGAGTTCCGAATTTTTTCAGCCGATCCGGCCATCCTCAAACTCTCCCTGATGCTGCCTACGGGAGCGACATTCACGGTTACGGTCAACTGCGAATACAACTCGGCTCGGCAGCTCAATACGCCTTTTCGTCAAATCTACACCAAACCCCGACAGTTACGCCGAATATCGGAAAATTCTGAAGGCACCGTTACAAGGTGCTTGCATGAGTGATTCGCGTCAAGGAATTTCTACTAAAGGAACAACCGGCGTCCTTTGCCGAAAGAGTGCGTATAAAATGATCTGATTCGGTCAATCGCGATTGGAGACAAGCAATGAAGCCTATCTGGGCGGTCGGACTGATGACCGGAACGGTACTCGACGGCAATATCGACGTCGCGCTCATCAAGACGGACGGAGAAAGCGTCGAAACCTTCGGCGCCTACACGCTTGCGCCCTATGCGGAAGATACCCGCCTTTTGCTCGAAGAAACATTGCGTCAGGCGCGAGGCTGGAATTTTGAAGGTCCGGAACCTCTGATTTTCAAGGATGCGGAAGCAGCGCTGACGCGCGCCCAGTCCACCGCCGTTCACGAGCTTGTCAAAGGCGCCGGACTGACCATAGAGGAGATCGGTGCCGTCGGTTTCCATGGGCAGACCGTGCTGCATCGCGCTCCGACCAAGGCGCGCCTGGGCGATACCCGACAGCTCGGCGACGGCCAGATGATGGCCGATTTTCTCGGAACAAAAGTCGTTTATGATTTCCGAACAGCCGATGTGCGAGCCGGCGGCCAAGGCGCTCCGCTGGCCGCCATTTATCACACCGCTCTATTGCGTGAGGTCGATCGAAGCGGCGACACCGCCATCCTCAATCTCGGCGGCGTCGGCAATATAACTTGGTGGGATGGCGAGGAACTTGTGGTCGCTTTCGACACCGGGCCGGCCAATGCGCCGCTCAACGATTTCATCAAGGGGCTTAGTCTTGGCGAGATGGATCGCGACGGCGCGCTCGGCGCATCAGGCACGGTGGACGAAGTGCGGCTCGAACGCCTTCTGCAGCATCCATATCTGACCGCAGCCTACCCGAAATCGCTGGACCGGTTCGATTTTACCGCCGCCATGGCAGATGGTCTGAACCCTGCCGATGGCGCGGCCACCCTTTCCGCCTTCACCGCATCCGCCGTCGGCAAGGCGCTCGACCTTCTGCCGCACAGGCCCAAGCGCCTGATCGTCAGCGGCGGCGGGCGGCGCAACCCCACGATCATGTCGATGATCGAAGAGAGGGCAAAGGTTCAGGCTGTTTCAGCCGATGGTTTCGGCTGGCGTGGTGATGCCGTCGAGGCCGAATGTTTTGCATTCCTCGCCGTGCGCGCTTTGCGTGGCCTGCCGATCAGCTTCCCGACAACGACCGGCGTTCCAGAAGCGCAGACCGGCGGCCGGATCGCCAATCCTTGAAGATTCTACACCAGTTTTTCTTATCCTGCCGAAAACGTGACCATAGCCAAAAATAAATCGATTTAAATAGCTTGAGGCCTGCGACACATAGTCCTAGTTATCCTGACGATTCTAAAACTGCATCGAGAGGCTTACACATGCAGATCGGAATGATGGGACTGGGCCGCATGGGCGGCAACATGGCAAGGCGCCTGATGCGTGCGGGCCATGAATGCGTCGCATACGACGTCAACCCGGCGGCAGTCGAGGCGCTTGTCGGCGAGGGCGCCATCGGCATCTCGTCCATCGAACAGTTCCTCGAAAAATTGGCGCCCCCGCGTGCCGTATGGATCATGCTTCCGGCAGCGATCACGCCCGGCATCGTCGACAAGCTGGCAGCCTTCATGCAGCCCGGCGACATGATCATCGACGGCGGCAATTCCAACTACCGTGACGCGGTCGATCAGAGCGCCAAGCTTGCCGAGAAGGGTATTTCCTACATCGACGTCGGAACGAGCGGCGGCGTCTGGGGTCTTGAGCGCGGCTTTTGCCTGATGATCGGCGGCCCGGACGAGGCGGTCAAACATCTGGACCCGATCTTCGCGACGCTTGCGCCGGGAGCGGATCTGGATCCGTTGCTTCGTCCTGCGGAGCGCGGTTATCTGCATTGCGGCCCGAGCGGCGCCGGCCATTTCGTCAAAATGGTCCATAACGGCATCGAATACGGAATGATGCAGGCCTATGCCGAAGGCTTCAATGTGCTGAAACAGGCAAATGTCGGCAACGCCCATCGCGAGGCGGATGCGGAAACGACGCCGCTACCGGACAAGCAATATTACCAGTTCGACATGGATATCGAGGCGATCAGCGAAGTCTGGCGCCACGGCAGCGTTATCGGCTCGTGGCTGCTCGACCTCACGGCGGACGCTCTGAAGGTGGACCCGTCGCTCAGCAGCTTCGGTGGACGCGTTTCGGATTCCGGCGAAGGACGCTGGACGATGAAGGCCGCGATCGACATGGGCGTTCCGGTGCCGGTTCTGTCTGCCGCCGTGTTCAGTCGTTTCGACAGCCAGGGTAATGCCGAATACGCCAACAAGATGCTGTCGCTGATGCGCAAGTCCTTTGGCGGCCACGTCGAAAAGCCGCATGGCAAGTAAGACTCCCAATAAACAGACCTAAAACATCTGTTGACACGATAAACAATTGTCTGCATGGGTTTCGCAAGGAGCCCATGCAATGACCCATCCGCTTGCACCACAGGAAAGCGCCGTTCTGGCCTTGATCCGCGAAAACCCTTTCGTCGGACAGCAGGAAATTGCCACCGCTCTGGGGCTGGCCCGCTCGACGGTTGCCGCTCATATCGTTCAATTGATGAACAAGGGATATATCCTTGGACGGGGTTATGTTCTCTCGTCCGAAGTCCGCGCTTTCTGCATCGGCGGCGCCGTGCTGGACCGCAAATATCACGCCCGCACCAAGATCGTTCTGGAAACATCCAATCCCGTCGAAAGTACCCGTAGCCTCGGCGGCGTTGCCCGCAATGTTGCGGAAAATCTTGCCCGGCTCGGTTCCGCGACCGGCTTCATATCGATCGTCGGTGATGATGACGGCGGGCAGGCCCTGCTCAAATATATGCGCGAAATCGGGATCGACGTCAGTCAGGTCGTTACGACCAACGAACGCCCGACGGCCGAATATGCGGCAATTCTTGATGCAGCCGGAGACTTGGTTCTCGGCATAGCCGACATGAACATTTTTGACCTGTTCCAGCCGGATCATATCGAGCGTGCCTGGCCTCATCTCGCAGCCTCGAACTGGGTATTTGCAGACTGCAATCTTCCCGCTGAAGCGCTTTTCGCGCTGATAGACCGTTGCAAAAATGCGTCCTGTCATCTGGCGATCGATGCGGTGTCGACCCACAAGGTCATGCGCCTGCCGAAAGACCTGAACGGGATCGACCTCCTGTTCATGAATATCGACGAGGCGAACGCCATCCTCGGCCAGACGAACCCGCACACCTCCGAAGGCGCGAAACAGTCCGCATTGGCGCTGCAAAAAGCAGGCGCCGGCATGGCCGTGGTCAGCGCCGGGGCTCAGGGCATGGCGGTTGCCGGACGGGAAACCGTGGACTTCGTCAATGCCGTCAGGGCTGCCCCCGTCGACATGACCGGCGCGGGCGATGCGATGATCGCCGCGACACTTCATCGGCTGCTCGAAGGCGACGAGATTTTCGATGCGGCCCGCACCGGGGCGCTTGCCGCCACACTCACCACCGAATGTAATGCCAGCGTGCTCCCCGACCTGTCTGCCGAGCTTATCGAAGCCAATCGGCACAGGCTGACGAACTGAAAGGACAAGACGACATGCAACTGCTGAAGCCTAAGCTCAACAAGGAAGTCGCCGACGCGATTGCGAAGGGTGGACCGGTCGTGGCGCTCGAATCCACCATCATCACCCATGGCATGCCCTACCCGGCCAATCTCGAAACCGCCAAGGCGGTCGAGGATGTCGTGCGTGCCAACGGCGCCGTCCCGGCAACGATCGCCGTCATCGATGGCGAGCTGCGCGCCGGTATCGACGCCGACGAACTCGAAAAACTCGCCCAGGCCAAGGATGTCGTAAAGGCCTCCGGCCGCGACCTTGCCGTCGCCATGGTACGCAAGCAGACGGCCGGCACGACCGTTTCCGCAACGATGCTGCTGGCTGATCTCGCCGGCATCGAGATCTTTGCCACCGGCGGCGTCGGCGGCGTCCACCGCGGTGCCGAGCAGACCTTCGACATCTCTGCCGACCTGACCGAGCTCGGCCGCACGAAAACCGCCGTCGTCTGCGCCGGCGTCAAGTCGATCCTCGATATCGCCAAGACGCTTGAATATCTGGAAACCCAGCGTGTTCCCGTCATTGCCTATGGAACCGACGAATTCCCGGCCTTCTTCACCCGCAAGAGCGGCTACAAGGCCGATCACAAGCTTGACAGCGCCGCCGAGATCGCCAAGGCGATGTGGCTGCATCACCAGCTCGGAACCGGCACCGGTCTTCTGATCGCCAACCCGATCCCGGAAGCGGCGGCTCTCACGCCGAAATTCATCGACGGGACGATTGCCGACGCGGTTCGCGAAGCCGATGAACGCGGTATCGGCCGCAAGGAACTGACACCCTTCCTGCTTGCCCGCATCAACGAACTTTCCAAGGGCGAAAGCCTGAAGGCCAATATCGAGCTGGTGAAAAACAACGCGACGCTCGCAGCCAAGATGGCCGTCGCCTATTCGGCCTTCAAGAAGGGCTGACCGTCCGATGCATACGGCTGGGTCTCAACCCAGCCGTATATGCGCAACCTCGCCCCGCTCGGCTGCCTCGATCGCATCCTCATAACCTGCGTCGGCATACCGGATGATGCCGAGCGACGTATCGTTGGTAATTGACATGTCGAGCCGCTCTGCCGCAGATTCCGTCCCGTCGGCCACGATCGTCACCCCGGCGCTGGTCATGTAACCGGCATAACCGCCGCCTCCGGAATGGATGACGACGAGATCGGCCATCGACGAGCAAAGCGTCATGGCGTTGATCAGCGGCCAGTCGGCAATCGCATCCGAGCCATCCTTCATGTTCTCGGTCATTATGTTCGGATGCGCCATCGCCCCGGCATCGAGATGGTCCCGCGAGAAGGCAATCGGCCCTTTCAGCTCGCCTTTCCCAACCAGTTCATTGACCGCCAGCGCCAGTTTCGTGCGTTCGCCATGACCAAGCCAGGCAATCCGTGCCGGAAGCCCCTCGAACGGCACATTTTCGCGCGCCAGCCTGATCCAGTTGGTGACGATATGATTGTCCGGGAATAGCTCCAGAACGAGATCGTCGATACGCGCGATATCGCTCTCTTCACCGGATAGCGCCATCCAGCGGAAGGGACCGATTGCGCGGCAGAAAAGCGGCCTCAGATAGGCCTCGGTAAAGATCGGGATATCGAAGGCGTTTTCGACGCCGCCCTCTCTGGCTTGGGTGCGAATGAGGTTACCATTGTCGAAAACCTCCGCCCCTCTTTCCTGCAGGGTCAGCATGGCGCGGACATGATCGGCGATCGAGGCACGGCTCGCCGCCATCAGTTGCCCCTGCCCTTCCTTTCGAAGCCGTCGTACTTCCTCGAGGCTCATGCCTTTCGGAACATAGCCATAGACGAGATCATGTGCGGAAGTCTGGTCGGAGACAACGTCCGGCACGATCCCGCGCTTGACGATCTGCGGATAGATATCAGCCGCATTGCCGACGAGGCCGATCGACACTGCTTGCTTTTCATTCACCGCCGCATCGATCATCGCCAGCGCGGTATCGAGATCGGACGCGACCTCATCGAGAAAACCGATAGCCTTGCGCTTGGCGACACGTTCGGGATCGATATCGACGACCAGGATCGCCGCCCCCGCCATGCGGCCGGCAAGTGGCTGCGCACCGCCCATGCCGCCCAGCCCGGCAGTCAGCACGAACCGCCCTGCAAGCGTACCGCCGAAGCGCTTTTCGGCGATCCGCATGAAGATCTCATAGGTCCCCTGGATCACGCCCTGGCTGCCGATATACTGCCAGGCGCCGGCCGTCAGCCCGCCCCAGCAGATCAGCCCCTTTTTCTGCAGCTGGTAGAAATATTCCGCCTTCGCCCATTGGCCGACGATATTGCAGTTCGCCATGATCACCAGTGGCGCCTTTGCATGTGTCTTCAGCAACCCGACCGGCTTGCCGGACTGGATGATCAGCGTCTGATCCTCGTCCATCTCCTTCAAGGCCCTGACAATCGCATCATGCGCGGCCCAGTTACGCGCAGCCTTCCCGAGCGCCGCATAAACGATGAGATTGTCGGGATCCTCGCCAACCGAGAGAACGTTTTCAAGAAGCCTCAGCAACGCCTCCTGCCGCCAGCCTTTGGCGCGCAGCTTCGGTCCGCCGGGGATCGGAAATTTCGGATGGCGCGGGTTCGGCTTAGACACGGTGTTCTCCTCACCCCAATGCGTAATCGGCGATGCTGATCCCGAGCGCCTTCTCGACGGTCGGGTAGACTGACGGATCCTTGACGCTCGACGAAAGCGGAATGATCGTCTTCGGCACATGCAGCAGAAACACCGGCATTCCGACCTGCAACTGTCCAACGCTCATTGGCTCGCCTTCCGGCGACAAGGTCGAGATGATGTCCGGAAAAGTTGCGAGCCGGTTGCCGCCGGCATCATCCACCGCCATGTATTCGTTCATCACATGCAGCGTCACGGCCTTGTCGCCGCGACCGACCGTGATCGTGCCGACATCGAAAGCCTCGTTCGTATAGACAACCGATTTTGAGCTGACCTCGCCCTCGGCGATGATCGACCCGCCTGTCGTCTTGACGATCGCGTCAATGATCGCATGCCCTCCCCTGGCATCCGCCTCGATGATCGCTTCGCCGAGCTTCAACGCGAGACTGATACCGCCAAGCGCCGCATTGCGGCGAACATAAGAGGCCCGCAGCGGATTGCGGCAGGAGGCGATAAATCCGCCCGACATGTCGGATGCCGTGCGAAGCACCGGCGAGACCTTGGCGGTCGCGCCGCGAATAACCAGTTCGATATAGCGGTTCTCGGCACGATTGCCGCCAACTGCTGTCTGGATCATTTGTTCCGGCGAATTGGCCATGCCGATCGACCCCATGTCGCCGGTCGGATGGGCACGCACGTCACCGACAGCATCGAGCACCTTGGTGCCAAGAATTGCGGACGGAAGCCAACCGTTCAGCGTCGATGACTTGCCGTTCTGGCCGATCATCAGGGCCGAAATCTTTTCTCCCAACGCATCCTGCAGAAGCTGAACGGCCTTGACGTAATCGACACCCTGCATTTCCCATGCGGTCGTGGAAGCGGGTGCACCGATGGCCGCCGCCGTTGCCACCCAGTCGTCATCATCCAGTTCGTCGATCGTGATCAGTTCCGGCTTGCCGATGCTGACCGCGGCATAGCCCAGCATGCGGCCATGATCGGACCAGCCGCCGCCGCCGGCCGCATAAACGGAACCGCCGCGAACGGCCGCCTCGACATCCTTCTCCGTCAGTATGCGCCCCATGCCGTCTCCCTATCTTTTATCCAGATCCAGAATTGCCTCGTAAAGAACGGCCGCACCGAGAGTGATCGCATCATTTTCCGACCATTCTTCCGAAGCATGGCTGCGCCCGTCCTTGCTGGCGATGAAGATCATCGCAGCAGGCGCCACCTTTGAAAGGAAGGCGGCGTCATGGCCGGCGCCAGACACCATCGGCCGGGTGGTAGCGCCGATCCGCGCAGCGCTCGAGGCCAGAACATCCGTCACCATCCCGGACATAGGTGTCGGGGCCGCATTGGAAACCCTGCGCGGTTCCGCAATCTTCACATTCCGTTTCGCAGCCGTCTGCGCACAAAGCGCAGACAAGGCCGCTACGAATTCGTCCATGAGAGCAGGATCGACGGCCCGGGCATCGATCAGCATCCGAACATGGAATGGAATGACATTCGCGGCATTCGGCTCCATCGAAAACTCACCAACGGTGCCTGCAAAATAACTCGATCCGAGAGCCAACTCGTTGGCGATACGTTCAATGCCGAGCACAAGGTAGGATGCGGCCCCCAAGGCGTCGTAACGCGCATTCATCGGTGTGGTGCCAGCATGGTCGGCACGGCCTTCGACCAGGATCTCGAAGCGGGAAATCCCGGTAATCGCCCCGACGATACCGATATCGATTCCCTCCCGCTCAAGCACTGTACCCTGCTCGATATGCAATTCCAGAAAGGCCCTGATATCATCGCGCCCGCCGATTTGCGCCGGGTCGCCACCGACCTCGCGAATCCCTTCGGCCAGATCTATACGCCTTCCCTCGGCCTCGGCCGTGCGCTCCAGCCACTCGCCAGGACGAACACCGGTCATGCCTCGGCTGCCGATGCAGGAGACGCCGAAAATCGAGACTTCTTCCGCCAGAAAATCGACGATTTCCAGATCGTGTTCCAGTTCGATCCCCGCATCGCTGAGCGCGCGCGCCACTTCAAGCGCCGCAATCACGCCGGCGATCCCGTCGAAACGACCGCCATTTGGCACCGTATCTGTATGCGAGCCCAGCATCAGCGTGCCGCCACCCGTCTTTCCCTTTCGACGACCAATCAGGTTACCGCCAGCATCGATACGCGTCTCAAGACCCGCATCACGAAATGCCTTTTCCACATAGGCGCGTCCCTTGAGGAACATCGGCGTGAATGCGCGACGCGTCCATGGTCTGTCGGGTTCGGTGATATTGGCCAGAGCGTCGATATCTGCCGCGATACGGCCGGCATTGACGACGAGATTGGAAGTCATATGGCATGATCCTGAAATGAAATGCTGGCAGTAGATCGAGCGCTGCATCCGCGCCGACTCGGCACCTGGCTTCGCTCTCTCCTCGATGAGTATCCAGAGAAGATAGGTTCACGAAACCAGGCAAGGCAAGCTGATTTGATCGGAAATCGGCCGACCGATTGCGGCGATCATCAGCCCCGACGCGACACGTGGGAAAGCCCGACTGAAGCCGTTGACGGCTCCGAAAACATCGGTCATTTGTATAGGCAATAAAAAGAACAGCGATAAAATTCGCTGTCACACGGTGGGAACAGCCGAACTGCGGTCCTTAAGGTAGAACAACGCGGAGAAATCACCAATGCTCAAAAGACAAATGATGAAGGCTGTCGCCGCTGGCGCCCTTCTGCTTGCCACGTCGTTTTCGGCCTATGCTGAAGACGTGCTGGCCAAGGCCAAGGCCGCAGGCGTGTTGAAGGTCGGCACGGAAACAGCATTCGCTCCCTTCGACTTCATCGACGCCGGCGAGCACAAGGGCCTGAACGTCGATTTCTTCGAGGCGCTCGGAAAGGACCTTGGCGTCAAGATCGAATGGGTCGAACTGCCGTGGGATAGCGTTCTGCCAAGCCTTGAAGCCGGCAAGTTCGATGTCGTTGCCGGTCCGGCGACCATCACCAAGGCCCGCATTGCGCGTTACCGCATGAGTGCCCCGGTTGCCGAAGCCTCCGTCGCGATCCTGAAGAAGGCCGGCGACACTTCGATCACGAAGCCGGCCGATATTGCCGGCAAGGCCGTCGGCGTCGGCAAGGCGACCGCACAGCTCGCGCAGTTGCAGGAATATTCCGCGACGCTTCCGGAAAAGGTCAACGTTCGCGAATATGTCTCGTTCAACGACGCTTATGCGGACCTTGCCACCGGCCGTGTCGTTGCTGTCGCGAACTCCCTTCCGAACATCGCCTTCGTTGCCAAGCAGCGCAACGGCGCCTTCGAAGTCGTGACCCCGGCTTTCGGCAAGAAGACCTATTTCGGCTTCATCGGTACCAAGGATGACGACCACAAGTCGCTGCTCGATTACATCGACACCGAAATTCTTGCGATGAAGAAGGACGGCCGCCTGGGCAAGCTGCAGGAAAAGTGGTTCGGCACGACGTTCGATACGCCGGACTCGGTGCCTGAGCCGGCATTCTGATCCTCAGTCGATTACGGGGATGTGCTTAGCGCGTCCCCTGATCCCTCGTTCCTTCCGTTTCGCCCTGCGCACCGCGCCGGCGACCAACGAAGCGTAGCCGATGACGCCAAAACTTTTCACGCTGCTTCTGGAGGCGGCTCTCTCGACCCTTGGCATCAGCCTGGTGTCGATCGCGATCGGGTTCGTGATCGCCATGCTGCTCTCTGCCGCGCTGCTGTCGGGCAAGTCGATCTATATCCTGCCGGCAAGGCTGTTCATCAGCTTTTTCCGCGGCGTGCCGCTGCTGGTCCAGCTTCTGCTCATCTATACGCTGTTGCCGGTGATCGGCATCAATGTTCCCGGAATTGTCGCCGCGATCGTCGGCCTGTCACTCTGCACGGCTGCCTATCAGGCTGAAAACCTGCGTGGCGGATTTGCCAGCGTTCCGCCTGGTCTGATTGAAGCCGCCGATGTCGCAGGCTTTACTGGTGCCCAGACATTCATCCGCATCCGCGCGCCCATCGCTCTTAGGCTAACATTTCCGGCACTGGTGAATGAGGCGATCATGATCCTCAAATCCTCCTCGCTCGTGTCGGTGGTGGGGATTATCGAGATCACCAAGATGGCTCAGGATCTTGCCTCCAGCACCTATCAGCCGATCCCGATCTTTGCTTCCGCGGCCCTCATCTATTTCGTCATCAACTCCGCAATCGCGCTTCTTGGCCGCTATGCCGAACGTTCCCTGAAGGGAGCCTCGGCATGATGTTCGACCCGCAAGTCATCATTGAGAAACTGCCGGAAATCGGCAGCGGGCTGTTCGTCACCCTTTGGCTCTGGATCGCCGGCGTGCTCGGCGGGGTCGTGGCAGGCTTCATCGTCGCTACCGCGCGGCGTTTCGGCGGCAAGATCGTCAACGCGGTGCTCGGCACGATCGTGGAAGTGCTGCGCGGCACCCCGTTCCTGATCCAGATTTTTCTTCTCTATTTCGGCGGCCCGTTCGTCGGCCTGATGCTCGATCCCATCCCCTGCGGATTGATCGGGCTTACCGTCTATAGCGCGGCCTATTACAGCGAGGTGTTCCGCGCCGGTTATGCTTCGGTCCCGGTCGGCCATGTCGAAGCCGCAGCCTGCCTGGGCATGACGCGGTTCCAGACGATCAGCCGGATCCAGGTGCCGGAAATGGCGCTGATAGTTCTGCCGCCCGCCATCAACCTCGCGATCATACTGCTCAAGGAGTCCGCCGTCTTGTCGATCATCACGGTGCCGGAACTGACCGCCACCGTCAGCGCCATCGGCTCGCAGCAATACGCCTTCCTCGAAGCGATCTTCATCCTGGCGATCGTCTACTGGATCATCGTTGAACTCACAGACCGGCTCGGCCGCGTGGCCGAAAATCGTCTCTCCCGACTGAGGTTTTCGAAAGCATGAGTGTACCAGCCATCGCCATCCGCAAACTCGTAAAGCGGTTCGGAGAAACCACCGTGCTGCAGGACATCGATCTGGAAATCCCGGAAGGCAAGGTTTCCTGCCTCATCGGTCCGTCTGGTTCAGGCAAGAGCACATTGCTGCGCTGCCTCGCTTTTCTGGAAGAAGCAACCAGCGGCATGATCACCATCAACGGAGAGGCCCTGGGCTTTTTCGAGGACGCCAATGGCCGCCGCGAGCGCCTGCCCGCCAACCAGATCCGTGCGGTTCGCACGAAGACAGGCATGGTCTTCCAGCAATTCAATCTCTGGCCGCATATGACCGCGCTCGGCAATGTTAGCGAAGCCCTGAAGCTCGTCCGCAAGGTGCCGAAAGCTGAGGCGGAGGAACGCGCCATGGTGCAGTTGCGCAAGGTCGGGCTGGAAAACCGCGCCGGACATTACCCGTCGCAGCTTTCCGGCGGCCAGCAGCAACGCGTGGCGATTGCCCGGGCGCTCGCGCTGGAACCGAAAATCATGCTGTTCGACGAGCCGACCTCCGCGCTCGACCCGGAATTGACCGGTGAAGTGCTCAACGTCATGCGGGACTTGGCGAGCGAGGGCATGACGATGGTGGTCGTCACCCACGAGATCGGCTTTGCCGCCAGCGTCGGCCAGCAGATCAGCTTTCTCGATCACGGAAGGCTGTTGTTCTCAGGACCGCCAGCGGAAATCTTTGCCAAACCGCGCCACCCACGCCTGGAGCAATTTCTCGACACCTATCTCGATCGCGGCGCCAGCATGCTCGCATGATTGACGCGGATATTACTGCCGACACTATTCCCGAGACGCCGCTTTCGCTTCATCAGCGAATACTTCTCGATATCGAGCAGAATATCCTGACTGGCCGCTGGCAACCCGGCTTCAAGATCGCATCGGAACAGCAACTGGCCTTGCAATACGGCTGTTCGCGCATGACCGTGAACAAGGTCGTGACACAGCTGGCACGCGCCGGGCTGATACAGCGGAAGCGCAAGGTCGGCAGTGTCGTTCTCCCCCAGAAGGCGCAAAGCGCAATTCTCGAAATCTACGACATTCGCGAAGAGGTGAAGGCGAAAGGTGAAATCTATAGCCACCGGATTCTGGGCCGCACGGTAAGGCCGGCGAACAGTGAAGAGGCCGAGCGCCTCGACATCCCGCGTAAGAGAGCGATCGCCGATATTACCTGCCTTCACTATGCGGGCGCACATCCCTTCTGCCTCGAGCAGCGTCTGATAAATCTGGAAGTCGTGCCGGATGCCAGAGGAGAAACATTCGAAACCCTCTCTCCCGGTCCCTGGCTTCTCGATCATGTGCCATGGAGCGCCGCCGAGCACCGGATTGCGGCCCGCGGCGCCGGCTCCGCGGAAGCTGACTATCTCGCCATCCCTATCGGCAGCCCTGTCATGGTTGTCGAGCGTCAGACATGGCGGCTCGATCAGTCGGTGACTTCGGTTCGGCTGACCTATCCCGGCAAAAGCCACACGCTCACCGCCCGCTTCACCCCATCTCAGGCGGGCTGAAACACGAAGACTATCAAGAGGAGTCGAGGAACCATGGCCCGCGAAGACAAGCTGAAACTTGGAACCTTTGTCTATACGTTCGGCTTCAACCCGGCGAGCTGGCTGCATCCTGCAGCCGATGTCAATGGTGCAAACAAAATCGACCACCTGCTTAATGTCGCCCGCATTTCGGAAGAGGCCAAGCTCGACTTCATGTTCGTGGCGGACTCACCGGCCGCCGCGATCGGCGATCCGGAAGCTCTATCCCGCTCGCCGACAAAGATGAACCGGTTCGAACCCCTGACGCTGATCACGGCCCTTGCGGCCATGACGGAGAAGCTCGGATTCGTGGCGACAGCCTCGACCAGCTACTATGAGCCTTACAACATCGCCCGCATATTTTCGTCCATCGATCATTTAAGCGGTGGCCGGGCCTGCTGGAACGTCGTCACCTCCGACCACGACGAAACCGGCTATAATTTCAATCGCGAGGGGCTCGATCCGCATGCGATCCGCTATGAGCGCGGCGAGGAATTCGTCGATGTCGTTTTCGGCCTCTGGGACAGTTTCGAGCCGGACGCCCTGCTGCTCGATCGTCAGGGCGGCGTCTATTACGACAAGGACAAGCTGCACACGCTGAACCACAAGGGCAAGCATTTCCAGGTTCGCGGACCGTTGAATATCGCCTCGACCCCACAAGGGCGACCTGTCATCGCCCAGGCAGGCGGCTCGGAAGCGGGGATGGAGCTTGCTGCCCGAACCTCGGAAATCGTCTTCAGCCTGGCCTCCAGCATCGAGCGCAACGGTTCATTCTATCGCAATGTCAAAAGCCGCATGGCGAAGTATGGCCGCATCGAGGATGACCTGAAGATGATGCCGGGCATTGTCGTCAATGTCGGAGAAACGAAAGCGGAAGCCCAAGCCAAGGTCGATTTCCTGATCAACAACCTTCACCCTGATGTCGGCCGCTGGATGCTGGGCGAATTTCTGGAAACGGATCTTTCCGGCGCAGAACTCGACAAGCCCTTCCCAATGGAACGCCTGCCGCAGCAGCCGAAGGGCTCGAAGGCATTGTTCGAGGAACTGACCGACTTCATCAAACAGGGCCACACGCTGCGCCATCTGATCCACCACTATGCGGAAAAGAGCACCGGCAACGGTATTACCGGCACGCCAAAGGAAATCGCCGATTTCATGGAAGAATGGTTCGAGGCGCGCGCCGCCGACGGCTTCATTCTGATGTTCCCGACATTGCCGGCAAGCCTGACCGACTTTACCAAACTCGTCTTGCCGGAACTTCGCCGCCGCGGGCTTTTCCGTGAAGAGTACGAGGGCTCAACACTTCGCGAAAATCTCGGCCTTTCAATGCCCGCCAATCGCCACGCTGCGGCCCGCCAGAAGGGTTGAGGAAAGACATAAGAAAAGGCGCCCGCGATGTCACGGGCGCCTTCTCGATCTTCGACCTAATATCAGTTGAGAATGCGAACGACCGTGTGCGTCTGCGGATCTACGATAACGCGTTGCTGGTTGACCACCGCATAGGCATAGGTCGGATCTTCCGGCACAGGCGTCAACACCACCTGCTGCGGAATGGGGCGACCGACCACCACCTGTTCCTGGACGACGACCGACTGTGCCGGCATCGGCTGGGTCTCTACGTAACGCACGACGCGTTCCGGCGGCGGGTCGATTGCCGTGCCGGCTGCAGCGCCAACGATGCCGCCAACCGCAGCGCCGACCGGGCCGCCGACGATTGCGCCGGTGACGGCACCACCGACGGCACCGTTTACAGTGCTCTGCTGGGCCAGGGCACCGGTGGCGAAGGCTGCAATGGCAGCGGATACCAGGATCATCTTTTTCATCACAGAACTCCTTGCTTGCGATGGCAGGAAAACGTGAAGAATGCGGAGCCGTTCCCATACGGGACCTTTGCGTTTGAGGATGCGACTTTGGTCCCGCCGGACACATTAGTGGTCATGCGACCCCATTGACGCCGTGAAGCCGAGCCTTAATTATCTTCTTCTGATGCAGCCACCGAGGCTTTCGTGCGCCTACCCAACGTTATTGCTTTTTGGACCGGACAGTCGCTCGCCCGCCAGTTTCTGCTTGCCGGCGGGTTAATCTCGATTATCGCGACATTGATCGTGGGTACTTTCGTTGCCAGCCTCATTGAAGAGGCCGTGACGCGGAACTCCGCCGCATCGACTGCTCTTTACGTCGACAGCATCATCGCTCCGATTTTGCCGGACATGACGACCACGGAAAAGCTCGATGAGTCGATAGAACGCGTGCTCGACGAGACACTGTCACAGGGAGCGCTCGGTCAACGCCTCATTTCCTTCCGCCTATGGCGCAAGGACGGCACGATCCTGTACGCCAATGACAAGACGCTTATGGGGAAGAAACTTGCTCCAAGCGAAGACCTGAAGGCGGCGTTTTCCGGTAAGATGGTGTCAGAATTCAACCAAATCGATCCGGAGGAAGCGGAAGCGCTGGGTAACCAGACGCGACCACTCCTCGAAATCTATAATCCCGTGTTGCAGCCATGGTCAGGCGAAGTCGTGGCGGTATCGGAATTCTATGAAGTGGCAACCGATTTCGAGCGCAGCCTCCAGAGCGCAAGACTACGCACCTGGCTGGCGGTCATTGCGGTGATCGCGGCGATCTTCTCGCTGCTGTCGCTGATCGTCTTTCGCGGCAGCCGGCTCATCGAGCTGCAACGCGGCCTTCTCAATGCCCGGGTCGGTGAGCTTTCGCATCTTCTCAAGCAGAACCGGGAACTGCACTCGCGCGTTCAGAAGGCAAGCCAGCAAACGACCGCCATTAACGAACGTTTTCTAAGGCGGCTGGGAGCCGATCTCCACGACGGGCCGGCGCAGCTTATTGCCTATGCATCCCTTCGGATCGACAGCCCCGCCATTCTCGGCGCCCAGGCACTTCGCGAAACGCGCGAGGCAGAGGTCACCTCGATCAAGAAGAGCCTGCAGGAAGCGATGAGGGAAATCCGCAGCATTTGTCACGATCTCATCCTTCCAGAGATCGAGACCGCGAACTTCCAGGATGTGATCCTGCAGGCAGTTCAGCGCCACCGGGAACGGACCGGCGTTTCGATTGCCCTTACAATGGCCGCAGTCGAGTGGCAGCCAAGCCCTGCGGAAAAAATCTGCGTCTACCGCTTTGTTCAGGAGACGCTTAACAATGGCTGGCGGCATGCGGGAGGATCGGGCCAGAAAGTGCTGCAACGTTTGGAAGAGCATTGCGTTGTGGTGGATGTCATCGACACCGGCCCCGGTTTCGATCCGACACAGATCAAGCCGACGAGCCTTGGCATCGCCGGTCTGAGGGAACGGATCGAGAGCCTCGGAGGGCGGTTCGAGATCGTTTCGAATAGCAGCGGTACGACAGTGACGATGACTTTGAAGATTTGCGAAACGGAGAAAACTTGATGACGGATCTGCGGGTTGCCGTATGCGACGATCACCCTCTTTTCAGGGAAGGCGTTGCGCGCACATTGACCGAACTCGGCTTCGACATCGTGGCTGAGGGGGGAAGCCGCGACGATGCAATCGAAATCGCCCAGCGGCACCAGCCCGACATTCTGCTGATGGATATCTCGATGCCGGGTGGCGGCCTTGGTGCAATCGGCCCCATCCTTGCCGAGCGGCCCGACCAGAACATCGTGATGCTGACGGTATCGGAAACCAGCGATGATATCCGCCAGGCGCTACAGGACGGCGCAAAGGGTTATGTGCTCAAAGGGATCGGATCAGGCTCGCTTGCGGAAATCCTCCGCTCTGTTGCCGCCGGTGAAGGATATGTGGCGCCGGCGCTTTCCGCCAAGCTCCTGGCAGAGCCGCCGGCCTCGGCCAACGAGGACAGCCTCTCCGCTGCCATGCGCGACCTGACGATACGCGAACGCGAGGTCTTGGGTCTCGCGGCCGAAGGCCTGAGCAACAAGGCAATCGCCATCGAGCTCGATCTGCATGAGAAGACGGTCAAGCATCACATGACGCGCATCTTCGCCAAGCTTAACGTGACCAACAGAACCGCCGCGGCAATCGCCTGGAATGAGGCGGCACGAGAAATCTCCGGGCGTACGCTCTCCTCGTAGGCGAAACCAGCAATCCGGCGGGCCGTCCGGAAATGATGGCTCGCAGATCACTCACTTTATCAATGAGCGCAATCTGTCGAGATCGGATTTCGTGGCGGCGCGATTGACGATCGTCCTGCCACTTCGATCGCGCATGACATAACGGCCTCGATCATTCACCTCTTCGGCAATACCGCTGCCGTGCCTCACCCGGATGCCACGATTGTCGACATTGACGGCGTCTTTTTGAGAGCGGCTATCCGTTGTTCTCGCCTCCGCCGCGGTATCGGCGCTGCGATCGCGATTGCCCCGGCCACCATTACCCTCTCGGCTCTCAGCACCACCGCTCCTGCCGGAATTACCGGAACTGCCGCCGCCTTCACGGCCGCCTCCGCCTCCTCCGTTTCCACCACCCTGTCCGCCATTACGTGCCATCGCGGACTTCGCGCCAAACGACACAACACCCGGGAGAAAGGCAAGCATCAGGCCTGAAATAATCTGTCGGCGGGAGCGAATGGCAACCTCCATCGGACAAGCGTCAGTAACTGCACCCTACTAGCATTCAACATTTGAGCCCAGCCATAGTTCCGCCATGAGACCTTTGCGAATGCCCGAATTGGACCATGGTCCAACCATGTTTACAGATATCGCGTTTCAATCAACTGCATTCCCACCGCCGCCCTGCTCCTTTTCAAAAAGCGACCATGCCGCAATGAAGAGCGCTGCAATCAGGGGGCCGATGACAAAACCGTTGACGCCGAAAAGAGAAATCCCGCCAACGGTCGAGATCAGCACGACATAGTCCGGAAGCTTCGTTTCCTTGCCGACCAGCGGTGGTCGAAGGATATTGTCGATGAGACCGATCACGAACACACCGACTGCAACGATGACAGCAGCCTTCAAAACCTCTCCCGCGACGGCAAGATAGATCGCCGTCGGCACCCAGACGAGGGCAGCGCCAACGGCAGGCACCAGGGACAAGATGACCATCAGGACGCCCCAGAGAAGTGCCGGCTGCACGCCCAGCAACCAAAAGGTAACGCCTCCAATGACGCCTTGAATGATGGCGATGATGATATTACCACGAACCGTCGCCCGCACGACCGAGGCAAATTTTGCCATGAACTGCGTCGTGTGCTCATCGCTTAGAGGCGCCGCGCTTCGGATTGCAGCCGCCAGCGAGCGTCCATCACGAAACAGGAAGAAAAGCAAATAGAGCATCAGACCAAAGGCAATGAAAAACTCTGCAGTGCTCTGGCCAAAATTCAATGCCCGCCCAGCAAAGAAGCTTCCGCCTTGCATGAGCGATGACGAAAAGCGATCGCGGAGGGCAGCGAAGCCTCCAGTCTCGATGGTCTGCAGCCAGTCCTGCATGAAGGCGGGAAGAGCCGTCACGACCTCGTTAAGCATCCGGTTGAGATCGATCTGTCCGCTCGAGACCCTCTGATAGAGACCGGTTCCCTCCTGAATGAGCGAAGCCAGGATGGCCAGACCCGGCAGGATCACGAGGCAGAGGCAGATCAGCACGGAGAGAACGGCGGCACTATTACGCCGCCCGCCAAGCGCTTCTTCCAGCTTGGCATAGAGCGGGAAAAAGATGATAGCGAAGATTACCGCCCAGAAAACCGCAGAATAGAACGGGATGAGGATTGCGATGAATGCCAGCGTCACAAAGACAAGCAGAATATAAAAGCTGACACGCTGAACCACGAATATCCCATCCTGCATCTGAACGTTTTTCCGCAGACAGAGATAACGCGTAAAACCGATCCGTCTACAGGTCTTACTCTGCAGACGGACCGCTCACAGGTCTTTTACATTTCTACAGCCGCAACATTTGCGGCCATCATCAGGCCTGAGTGTAGGCAGTCTTCACCACGGTAAAGAATTCGGCGGCATATTTGCCCTGCTCGCGCGAACCAAACGACGAAGCCTTGCGTCCGCCGAAGGGCACGTGGAAATCGACACCCGCCGTCGGCAGGTTGACCATCACCATGCCGGCTTCCGAGTTGCGCTTGAAATGCGTCGCGTATTTCAGGCTTGTCGTCGCAATGCCGGCCGAGAGGCCGAAAGGCGTATCATTGGCCATTGCCAGCGCCTCGTCATAATCCTTGACGCGAATGAGGCTGACGACCGGGCCGAAGATTTCCTCACGGCTGATGCGCATCTGGTTGGTCGCTTCGGTAAATAGCGTCGGCTGCAGGAAAAAACCGGGCGTGTCACGCTCCAGACGCTCGCCGCCGAAAGCGAGCTTGGCACCTTCCTTGACGCCGATCTCGATATAGTCAGTGTCCTGCTTCAGCTGACGCACGTCGACAACCGGGCCGATATGGGTTTCGGGCCTCAGCGCATGCCCTACCTGAATGCTCTTCATCCGTTCGGTCAGCGCGTCGACGAACTTGTCATGGATGCCTTCGGTGACGATCAGGCGGGAAGACGCCGTGCAGCGCTGGCCGGTCGAGAAGAAGCCGGAGTTTGCCGCGGCCTCCACGGCGACACCGAGATCCGCGTCGTCGAGAACGATCATGGGGTTCTTGCCGCCCATTTCCAGCTGGAACTTGCGGTTATGCTCGATCGAGGCCGCCGCCACACGCTTGCCCGTGCCTGTAGAGCCGGTGAAAGTGATGCCGGCAATGTCCGGGCTGTCGAGCATCGTCTGGCCGACAACCGAACCCGGTCCCATCACCAGATTGAGCACGCCCTTGGGAAGGCCGGCGCGGTGCAGGATGTCGACGATCGCCCAGGAGCAGCCGGGCACGAGTTCCGCCGGCTTGAATACCACCGTGTTGCCGTAGCAGAGCGCCGGCGCAATCTTCCAGGCCGGAATGGCGATCGGAAAATTCCACGGGGTGATGATGCCGATGACGCCGAGCGGTTCGCGCGTGATCTCGACCCCGATGCCGGGCCTTGCCGATGGCAGGACTTCGCCAGCCAGCCTCAGCGTCTCACCGGCAAAGAAGTCGAAGATCTGAGCGGCACGCGTGACTTCGCCGATCCCCTCTGCCAGCGTCTTGCCTTCCTCGCGGGAGAGAAGCGTGCCGAGTTCCTGCTTGCGCGCCAGGATTTCGTCGGCGGTCTTTTTCAGGATCGCATGACGCTCAAGAATTCCGGATCGGGACCATGCCGGAAAAGCAGCCTTTGCTGCAGCAATCGCTTGGCTGACGTCATCGGCCGTTGCCTGCGCGTAAAGCCCGACAATGTCATTGGTATCGGACGGGTTGACGTTTTCCGAGCCCGTGCTGCCGACCCACTCGCCGGCGATGAGATTTTGATGGATGGTCATGCTTTTTCCTTCCCAAGCGGCTTTTCAATCCAGCGGATATGGCCGCAACATATGAATGGAGGGCATCCTTGATGCGATGTTATCAATTGTCGTCGGGATGACCAGCGCCGGCGAATGCCCCGCCCTGGTAGATCACCATAGGGTCGTTCGGATCTTGCTCGCCGGTCGCAGCCTCGACTTCTGCGCGCCACTTTTCCGAACTGTCCTGCGGCTCCCAGCCGAGAAAATCGACGTTGCTATTGTCCCACCACGTCTGCTGGTTCGCGGATGCGCCATAGACGATCGTGTGCGCCAGTTTCGGGGTGAGGAACGCCCTCTCGCACAAGGAAACGAAATCGCGATAACTCAGCCAGCTTGCCATCATGCGCGGATTGAGCGGCCTGTCGAAGCAGGAGCCGATGCGCAATGACAGCGTCTCCTGCCCGAACTTGTCGTAATACATGCTGGCGACAGCCTCGCCGAAAACCTTGGAAACGCCATAGAGTGAATCGGGACGCGGGTAGACCGTGTTGTCGATCTTTTCATCCTGGCGGTAGTAACCGACGACGTGGTTGGAACTGGCAAACACGATGCGCGGTTTGCCCTGATGCCTGGCGGCCTCATATAGGTTGTAGAGACCGATAATATTGCCCTGAAGAACAATATCGAAGGACCGCTCGACGGATACTCCGCCAAGATGAATGACGCCGTCCACGCCTTCAAGGAGTCGCAAAACCCCTTGGGCATCAGCTAGATTGCATCTGACGAATGTTTCCTTTGGTCCGAGGTCAAAGACGTCACCAAGGTCTGACAATACGACCTCTTCCGCCAACTGCGACAGCAGCGGGCGGATGTTCTGACCGACACCACCCGCGGCGCCCGTCAGCAACAATTTCTTCAGCATATATCCTCCCCAGGACAGGCATCACCGACACTTTATCGGCGTTGTCATACATGACAGCCAAATACATACTACAAGTGGGAGGTATGGCGTCAACAAGTTTATCATTGACGCCTTAAATTCATGCGGGCAGTAGGGCTTGCCTCCTACCAGAGATCGGCGTGGCGGTTCACGTCCTTGTAGAGGAGGTAACGGAAACGGCCGGGACCACCGGCGTAACATGCCTGCGGGCAGAAGGATCTCAGCCACATATAATCCCCGGCCTCGACCTCTACCCAATCCTGGTTGAGTCGATAGACCGCCTTGCCTTCGAGGACATAGAGACCGTGTTCCATGATATGGGTTTCCATGAACGGAATGACGGCGCCAGGCTCGAATGTAACGATGTTCAGGTGCATGTCGTACCGAACATCCGACGGATCGATGAAACGCGTCGTCGCCCAGCGGCCCTCGGTATCCGGCATCGGATCCATGACGCATTCGTCCTCATGCGTGAAGATAGCCGGAGGCGCCTCCAGCCCTTCCACCACCTTGAATGCCTTGCGCACCCAGTGAAAACGGCAGGGCTTGTCGCCTTCACCGTGCAAGGTCCATTTCGAACCGGCAGGAAGATAGGCGAATGATCCCTCGCGCAGACGATGCGAGACGCCCTCGAAGTCGATCGTCAGATCGCCGGTTACCACGAATATAGCTGCGGAGGCCCGGATATCCGGCTCAGGGCGCAGGCTGCCACCACCGGGCAAAACCTCGACGATATATTGCGAGAATGTCTCGGCAAAACCGGACAGCGGACGACTGATGATCCACGCCCGCGTCTTTTCCCAATGCGGCAGAACGCTGGTGACGATGTCGCTCATCACCGTCTTCGGAATGACCGCGTAGGCAGTGGTGAAAACGGCCTTGCTGGAGAGAAGTTGCGTCTGAGGCGGCAGTCCGCCCACCGCACTGAAATACTTGCTGTCAGTCATGTCTGTTTCCTGATTATGCTGACTACGGTTTAAGCGCACCTCCCCGATTCATCAATCGGCAAACCACCTCTCCTTCGCGCTTGCTAAGAGGTTGCCAGGTCCTAAACAGCATCTCAAGCGGGCTGAACAAGATTGGCCATGAGCCGGAACGCGCCCGGAACGAGGCGATCCATCTGGTGATGCAAGGTCAGACTGACATGCGTGTGCCTGCCCTTGCCAATCTCGGCGGAAAGCAGTGCGCCTTTCAGTGGTTGTTCATTGACATCATGCATGGAGAGAAGCGGCTCGTAGCACTCGTCCCAGCTCGACGCAAAATAGAGACCGCGCTCCTTGTTCCATCCCTCCCAATCTTCAGGGTGGATAAGGTTCGGGCCGGAGAGCAGCAAATGGTCAGGCGAAAGCACCGTAACTTCGGCGCGGGGGTCGGTAACCCGCCAACGGACGGAAGGAGATCCGATCTGCAGACGAAGAACCGGTGTCTCATCAGGATGCCAGCCGTCAGAGGGACGATGGTACAGCGTAACCAGGTGCCCACCGTTTTCCACGAACTGATGCAGCCGCTGCGTTATCGCTGCCAGATCCTTGCGAAGGCCGAAGGCGAATATGCCGACGACGATTGTGGTGAATTGCGAAAGATCTCTCGCAAGACCGACGGCATCGAGGTCGACTACATCAAGCCCCATGCGGGCTAGCCAGAGACCAACCTTGTCGGCACCACCACCGACATAGGCAATGCGGGCTCCTTCCGGCAGTTGCAAATCCAGCGCCAGTATATTGAGCGCCGCTGGTCGGCGGAATTCTGCCCGGCTGATATGCGGATAAGACATGGTCTCGACCTCGAATGCCGGATGACCGCCAACGCTAACCCCGACACCGGTAAAGCCAGGTGCAATTCTCTCCGGGGCCGTCAGGGTCCAATCTTCGCCAGAAGCCACCATAGCCCAGCCGGCAGGTGAATCGAACGAAAGCGTTGCCGCTTCCCCTGTCAAATCAGCCTTGACCTGCCATCCCCGGCATCGCGTGTCGAGCGGTACAAGCAGGGCATCGGGGCGAAGCTTTATCGCGTGCGCGGCAGAAACGATAAACGGCTCCTCCAGATCAAACACCCCGGTAACGCTACGCCCCTCTATCTCTGCAGAAGCCCGAACAGAAGCATGACCGTTGCCTCCAAGGCATGACCAATCAGGCAGAAATTGATCGGAAAGCCTGGCATTGGCGGATGCGGTCAGCAGAAAAGTTCGCGATGAGCCGTATGATGTGTGTTCCGCGCTCACGCCGGATGGCAGGACAAGCGAGATATCGACATTGTATCTGCGAGCTCCTTCCCCCAGTTCCGCGGTCAGCACCGTGCTTCCACCCGGAGCAATGGAAGGGTGACCGACAGACACAAATTCGAATATGGAGGCCGCCTCCAGGATCGCGGCGTCTATCTCGATGCGTTTGCGTTCGATGCGATGGCCGTGCAATGCCAGAAACTCTTCGGAAGCATTCGCGACGACGTTCTCGAGGTGCCCGGCCGCATGTGTCAACATGGAAACGATGGTTTCACGATGTGGGAAAGCCTCGATGGCTGCGGCTATTGCAGTGTCCGCGGAAATGAGCGCCGCCGCGACCTCGTCCGGCAGGTCAGGAAACGCCGCAAGCTGCTCAAAGGAATTTGGCAGTCCATCGGAAATGAACTGCTCTTCGTTAGCGGCAATCGAAGTCAGCTTGAGGTGTAGTGGCCAGACTGATTTTGCCTGCATTGGCCAATCGCCCATGCCCTGCGACGCGTGAAAATAACGTGACCACTCGCCGATCCGGCCATATTCCGCACCGGTAGCCTTATCGCGACTGCAAGCCTCCACAGTAATGGTCGCATCAGGTGGCGGCAGCACATCGTCATATGTCCCGCCCCCGCCGGACCATGCTGGCAGATAGTATTTGGCGACCCTCCAGGGTTTTAGGCCTTCAGCGAGATGTTCGGGAAACGCGGTCGCATCCGCAGCAAGCACAATGGCGGCCTCGGCTGCGCGGGTCATAGCCCTATGGTGGCCGTGCTGTCCTGGTACGTCGAGAAAGGTCGGGATGACGATATCCGGCCGCTCTTTGCGATAAGCTCGCACCAGGCGCTCGACGATACGCGCCTCACCCCAACGGGCGAAGGTCGCATCCCCGTCCTTGGAAAACCCGAAGTCGTGGATCGTATCGTCCGGACCATGCCCAAGCCAGGCGACATCTGCATCAATGATCCGCGCCGCCTCCTCCATCTCGCGCGAGCGCAGGACGCCGAGAGCACCACGTCGCTCCGATCCGAGTGCATTCTGCCCTCCCTCGCCACGCGTCGAGCAGGCAACGATCACCCGCATGCCGTGTTCGAGTCGCAAAAAGGCGAGCAGGCCGTTCTGCTCGTCGTCAGGATGGGCGCCGGTATTCATCACCGTGACAGTCGATTTCAACCGGGAAAGCTTGCGGTGGAGCCGGACCAGAGCGGGAGCGGCCATCTGTTTTTCGATACGTTCGCGCGCGCTCAGCATTGGGCTATCACCTCATTATACGTTCAGGCTAAAATCGTGTTTCCGGGTGAAATTTCGAGTTTCGGTGTGACGATGTCGAACAGGGGAATGGCTGCGGCGCCGAGGGCCGCTGTCAATTGCCCGGTTTTTCCGCGCATGACGCGCGGCAGTTCGCGCTGCCTGCGGCTGGCTACGGATGTCGGAAGCGACCCCATGCGAACCACGATCTCGTCGATGATCGCATCAGGCAAAGCGCCCCCGAGAATGACGGTCTGCGGGTCGAGAATGTTTTCCAGCATGGCAACCATCGGACCGAAATAGGTGGCTGCGTCCTCTATCCATGCCATGAGGGTCGGATGGCCTTCCGCGTGCAGTCGCTCAAGGTCGGAGAATTCGCTATCGGCGATCCCGACCGCAGCCAGCTGCTGCTTGAGCACATAGACCGAGGCATAGGCTTCAAGACAACCACACTGGCCGCAGGACGGGCACAGCCGCCCTTTCGGCACAACGGTCACGTGACCGATTTCTCCGGCATTGCCAAAGGCGCCGCGATAAGGCGCACCGTCCTGGATGATGCCAAGACCGAGGCCGACACCGAAATAGATCATGCAGAAATTGGAAATCGAGAGACCGGATCCGAACAGCCGTTCGCCGACTGCTGCAGCCGTCGCATCATTCTCCACCACAACGGCATGGCCGCAAGCTTGGCTAAGCGCCTCAGCGGCATCGACACCTGCCCAACCTGAAAGCGTGGTCGGCCCGACGGAAGTCATGCCGTCGATCTCGAAGGGACCAGGCATGACCGCACCGACACCAAGTAATTTGCTACCAAGCGATCCTGCCAACCCAGAGAACTCTCGCGAGAAGGCAGATATGATGGAGCCGGGCGTCGTGTCCTTGAGTGGCGCAATTCGCTGTCCGCGGAGCCGGCCGGCAAAATCGAGTGCGACCGTCACCATATGGTCTGCCGCGATCTCCACACCGATCGTGACACCACCATCCGGATTGACCGCAAACTGGATCGGCGGCTGACCTCGGCCGGAACGCAGCCGGCCGGTCTCCATCAGAAGGCCCTCGCCCATCAGCTCATCGACTATGTTAGCGACAGCCTGCGGCGTCAGTTGCGTAAGTTTGGCGATGTGAGCTCGACCAAGCGAGCCGTGACGACGCACAATATCGAGCACCACCCGGCGATTGTGATCGCGGCTTCGCTCGGGATTTTTCCCGATGGCCACTGGATGAGCGCCGATTGTGTGAATCGTCATTTCTGCAACCTCTTCCGCTTTCAAACCACAGGATCTCCGCCGACGCCACCGCAAATACAATAACTCAAGTAAATTATCTTATTGACAAACCCAGCCGCTCAGGGAAGCTTTACGGCAGCCGGGGCAGTCCCCGCGATACAGGATGACCTGTTGGATCCGTCCGCACAGATGACAACGCATCGGCCGTAACGCGGCCGAATGCAGGGAACAATCAAACCCCGAAAACCGGAAGAACCGGTGGGGTAAATGGAGGCTCACATGCGCAAGTCAGTTCTGCTGGCCGGGCTCGTTGCCGGATTCAGCACTTTCGCGTTCAACGCGGCACAGGCAGTGGAAATCGAATACTGGCAGTATGTTTTCGAGACACGCGTAAAGGCGATGGATCAGCTCATAGCCGACTTCCAGACCAAGAACCCTGACATAACGGTCAAGCAGGTTACCTTCCCCTATGCCGACTACCAGACGCGCGTTATTGCCGCCAACATGGCCAGCAATGGCCCGGATGTGATGCAGCTTTTCTATGGCTGGCTCGACAAGTTCGTGGCCGGCGGCATTCTTCAGCCCCTGCCGGCAGATACGTTCCCGCATGACAAGATCGAGAAGGATTTCTTCCCGATCGTCAGCGCGATGAAGCGCGACGACAACTATTACGGCCTGCCGACCGCCGTGCGCTCGCTCGCAGTCTTCTATAACAAGAAGCTGTTTACCGAAGCCGGTCTTGACCCTAACAAGCCGCCGCAGACACTTGATGAATTCGTTGCCGCGGCCGAGAAGATCGCCAAGCACGATGCAACAGGCAATGTCACCGTTGCCGGTTCAACGCTGGACATGACCGGCCAGGATCACCAGTGGTGGCGCGAAGTGCTGGTCCGTCAGTTCGGTGGAGAACCTTATACCGACAACGATACAAAGGTCGCCTACAACAGCGATGCAGGTGTTCAGGCGCTGAAATTCTACACCAGCTTGCAGACGGAAAAGAAGATCGGCGCGGCTGGCTTTATGGACGAGGGGCAGGCCGCGTTCCGAGCCGGCAAGGCCGGTATGACGATCGACGGCACCTTCCGTCTTGGCGCCTTCTCGACGATCAAGGATTTCGAGTGGGGCGTGACCGAACTGCCGGCCAACAAGGACGGTTTGCGTTCCAACTATGCCAGCTATTTCGCCAATGGCATCGGCGCCAAGACGAGCGGGGAAGAGCTGGAAGCCTCGAAGAAATTCCTCACCTATCTCACCTCGCCGGAAGCGATGGCCATCTGGCTAAAGGTTGTCGGCGAACTGCCGGCCCTGCGCTCGGCGGCCTTGACGGACGCCAACCTCAAGGACCCGATCTACGGACCGTTCCTGAAGGGGCTGGATTACGCTCATACGACGATGTTCAAGGATGAGCTAGGCCAACGCCAGAACGCCATCGACATGGTCAACCGCGTTCTCCTCGAAGGGCAATCGCCCGAGGATTCTCTCAAGCAGGCGGCAGAAGCCGAGCAGGAAATGATCGACGCGGCAATGCCATAAGCGCCGATCAGAGAAAGCGGAGTTGATGATGGATACGGACAATCTGCAGGGGGCGGCGAGCGGCCGCCCCGGCGGGACTGCGGCGGCCATGCCGGCAGACCCGCTCTCGATGCGCACTAAAAGGCTGCTCTGGGTATGGGGATTTCTGGCAATCCCTGTCCTGTTTTACGCCGTCATCCGCTTTTATCCGACATTTCAGGCCTTCTACCTGTCGATGACCAATTGGGATCTGGTGCGGCCGGCAAAATTTGTTGGCTTTGCCAATTACGTCAAACTGTTCAAGGATCCGCAATTCTGGAAGGTGTTTCGCAACACCTTCACCTATCTCATCATCGGCACGCCACTCAGCCTGCTGATTGCGTTCACAGTCGCGTTCTTCCTCGACCGGGTGCGGTTCATGCACAATTTCATCCGGGCTCTGTATTTCCTGCCTTACCTGACCACCGCCGCGGCCATGGCCTGGGTATGGCGCTGGTTCTACCAGCCTCCACCGATCGGCGTGATCAACGACCTCTTGGCTCTGATCGGCATTCCGCAACAGCCCTTCATCCGATCGACCGACCAGGCGCTGTTCTCCATCATGGTCACGGCGATCTGGGCCGGGCTCGGTTTCCAAGTCATCATCTTCATGGCCGGACTGCGCGCCATTCCGACAACCTTCTACGAAGCAGCCCGGATCGATGGCCTCGGTGAATGGGCGATCCTGCGTAAGATCACCCTGCCGCTTCTGAAACCCACCACCGTTTTCCTCGTGGTCTTTTCCTCGATCGCGTTCCTGCGGATTTTCGATCAGGTCTACAACATGACCACGAACGATCCCGGCGGTCCGCTCGGCTCGACCAAACCGCTGGTGCTGATGATCTACCAGACTGCCTTCGGTTCCTACGCCATGGGTTATGCGGCTGCACAAACGGTCGTGCTCTTCACCATCCTGCTGATCGTGTCGCTACTGCAGCTCTGGATTCTGAGGGAAAAGAAATGACCGATACGCCAGCACTTTCCCACGCCAATATCCGACCGGGGCGGATCATCACCTGGACGCTGCTCTTCATCGGCGGGCTGATCATGATCTCGCCATTGCTGTTCATGTTCTCCACCTCGTTGAAGACCGCCGATCAGGTCTATGACCTCCGGCTGATTCCAGCTGCGCCGACGCTTGCGAACTATATTTCGGTGCTGGCCGATGGCCGGTTCATGCGCTGGTTTCTCAATTCCATGTTTGTGGCCGTCACCGTCACCATTTCCAACTGCTTCTTCGACAGTCTTGTCGGCTACACGCTTGCAAAATTCGAGTTTCGTGGCCGTTATTTCGTCTTCATCGCCATTCTCTCGACGTTGATGATCCCGACCGAGATGCTGGTCATTCCGTGGTACCTGATGTCCAGTCAGCTAGGCTGGCTGGACAGCTATTGGGGCATCATGTTTCCCGGCATGATGACCGCGTTCGGCACGTTCCTGATGAAGCAGTTCTTCGAGACCGTTCCCAATGATTTCATCGAGGCTGCGCGCGTCGACGGCCTCAATGAATTCCAGATCTGGTGGAAAGTGGCGATGCCTCTGGTGACGCCGGCACTCTCGGCGCTTGCCATCTTCACCTTCCTCGGCAACTGGACCGCCTTCTTCTGGCCGTTGATCGTCACCACCAGCAAGGAACTCTATACTCTGCCGGTCGGCCTCTCGAGCTTCGCCGTCGAACAGTCAATCCAGTGGGAAATGATCATGACGGGTGCTGCGATCGCCACCCTTCCCACCCTCATCGTCTTCCTCGTCCTGCAGCGCTACATCGTCCGCGGTGTGATGCTCGCCGGCCTGAAAGGATAAAGCCATGGCGGACAAAGACCCGCGCCTTTCCGACACCAGCAAGTTTCCCGATCCGGTCTACAAGGAAACGGTACTGCGCCCCCTCTTCGATGGCGCCAAGAACCATCATGTCGACGGCTTTCGTCGCATCGATCGCGCCCATCTGGTGATGCTTGCCGAAACCGGCATCCTTGATCGGGCAATCACAGCGAAGATCGCTGAAGCCCTTATTGCAATAGACAAAGAGGTCGACCCGGCGAAGCTGGTCTATACCGGCGAAGTCGAAGACTTCTTCTTCCTGATCGAGAAGGAGCTTAAAGCGCGCATCGGCGTCGATATCGCCGGTCGCCTGCATACTGCCCGCTCGCGCAACGATATCGACCACACGCTCTTCAAGATCGGCCTGAAAGAGAAGATCGATGTGCTGATGTCGAAGGCAAGGACACTTCTGGCCGCGATGATCGATGCGGCGGACCGGCAGAAATCGACACTTATTGTTGCCTATACCCACGGTCAGCCGGCGCAGCCGACGACGTTCGGACACTATCTTTCCGCCGCAATCGAGGTGCTGATCCGCGATATCGAGCGATTTGCAGACGCACGTCGCATTGTCGATCTGTCGCCTATGGGTGCTGCAGCAATCACCACCTCGGGCTTTCCGATCGACCGGGCGCGGGTAGCGCAACTGCTCGGCTTTTCCGCACCCTTGCGCAATTCCTATTCCTGCATCGCGGCGGTGGACTACACGACATCGACCTATTCGGCGATCGAGCTGATGTTCCTGCATCTCGGCCGTCTCATTCAGGACTTCCAGTTCTGGACGAGCTTCGAGGTCGGCCAGATCTACGTGCCGAACGCACTGGTGCAGATTTCCTCGATCATGCCGCAAAAGCGCAATCCGGTCCCGATCGAGCATCTGCGGCACCTGGCTAGCCAGACCTTCGGTCGCGCCCGAACCGTGCTCGACGTGATGCATAACACGCCATTCACCGACATGAACGACAGCGAGGGCGAGACCCAGGGCATGGGCTACGAAGCCTTCGCCTCCGCCGCCCGCGTGCTCGACCTTCTAGCCGCACTGATCGCCCAGATCAGCATCGACCCGGAGCGGGTGGACCAGAACATCCGCCGATCCTGTATTACCATCACCGAACTTGCCGACTCTCTGGTTCGCATCGAAGGCCTGTCCTTCCGTGAGGCACATGAAATCGCCGCAGCCACGGCCAAAAGCGTCGTCGCGGCGAAGGGCAGTCTGGTGGAGGATGGCTACGCTCCGTTCACGGCAGCCTTCGAACATTCGACTGGCCGTAAGCCATCCCTCTCCCCCGGTAAATTCGAAGAAATCGTCTCGCCAGAGCATTTCGTCGCCGTTCGCAACCGCTTCGGCGGCCCGGCGCCCGAGCCGATGCAGGCAGCGCTTGCCGCCTATCGCGAGCGCCTGTTGTCCTTCGAGACGGAGGCGAAACAGATCGAGCGTGACGAGGCCGCCGCTGCCGCCGAACTTGAAGAGAAATTCGCCGCTCTGATGGGAGACCGCTGATGTCGACGATTGAACTGACAAAACTGATCAAGCGCTACGGCAAGGTCGAAGCAGTCAAGGGCATAGACCTTGTCATCGCCGATGGCGAATTTGTCGTCTTCGTCGGACCGTCCGGCTGCGGCAAGTCGACGACGCTCAGAATGATTGCCGGGCTTGAGGAAATCTCCCACGGCACGCTGAAGATCGGCGACGAAGTGGTCAACGAGCGCGAGCCGAAGCAGCGCAACATCGCCATGGTCTTCCAGAATTACGCGATCTATCCGCATATGACGGTGCGCCAGAATATCGGCTTCGGCCTTTACACATCCAAGCTCGACAAGGCCGAGAAGAACCGGCGGATCGAGGAGGCTGGGCGCATTCTGGGGCTGGAGGCCCTGCTCGATCGCCGCCCTGCGGCACTCTCAGGCGGCCAGCGACAGCGCGTCGCGATCGGCCGCGCCATGGTGCGCAATCCATCGGCTTTTCTCTTCGATGAGCCGCTTTCCAACCTCGATGCGCAGCTCCGCTCGCAGATGCGCATCGAGATAAAGCGTCTGCATCAGCGGCTGAAAACAACCACTGTCTACGTGACCCACGACCAGGTCGAGGCAATGACAATGGCCGACCGGATCGTGGTGATGAGAGACGGACATATCCTGCAGGTCGGCACGCCCACAGAGCTTTACGAGAGCCCGGTCGACGTGTTTACCGCCCGCTTCATCGGCAGTCCGTCGATGAACCTGCTGCCGAGCAGCAAGGGTTCCGCAATGGCCTCAGCAGCAACGGAACGCGACATCCTTATCGGCGTTCGCCCGCATGACCTTATCGCCCGCGCGACAGCATCGGACGAGAAGACGGACCTTAATTTGACGGGAACGGTTACCGCAGTCGAGCCGCTCGGTCCCGAGACGCTGGTTCATCTGGACATCGATGGCACGGCAGTCATCGCAACGGCAAAGGACAAGTTCATGCCGGCGGTGGGCAGCACCCTCACCTGCACGGCCGCACGCGGTAGCCTTTACCTCTTCGACGCCAAGACAGAGAAACTCCTGAGCCGCTCATGATGACCGATACAGACAAGCGGTCCGCGGTGTTGAGCATCGGGCGGATCTATTGCGACCTCATCTTCACCGGTCTCGAGGAGCTTCCAGTGCTCGGGCGCGAGCTCTTTGCCGACGACATGAGGATAGCAGCCGGTGGTGGCGCCTTCATTTCGGCCGCCCATCTCGCTAATGCCGGACGTAAGGCCGCGCTCGTGGCGAGGCTTGGAACCGACGCGCTTTCTTCCGATGCAGGCAGACAAATCCAGGCAAGTGGTGTGGATCTGCGTTTTGTCGAACATTCCGCTGACGCGGGTCCACAGGTGACGGTGGCAGCTGTCATTGACGAGGAACGGGCGTTTCTAACCCGTCGGGCGGGCACAGCCATGCCTTCAACACTGGATGAAGCCCTGAACTGGCCTGAAGCGAAGCACCTGCACATCGCCGAATACGCAACGCTGCATGAAATCCCTGCACTTGTCCGTTTGGCAAAAGACAGAGGCCTCAGCGTCTCGCTCGATCCGAGCTGGGACGCTGCGCTGATCTATGACAAGAGCCTGCTTCAGGCCTGCACCGGTGTCGATCTTTTTCTGCCCAACCTAGAAGAGGCGGAAGCCATCACGGGCTCGGCCTCTCCGGAAAAAGCAATGCTCATGCTCTCCGCCACTTTTCCACACGTCGCCCTGAAGGGTGGCGCGCAAGGGGCATGGAGCATATCGGACGGCGTGATACTTCATGCGGAGGCCGAAGCGGTACCTGTGGTGGACACAACCGGCGCCGGCGATGCATTCAACGCCGGGTTTATTCATGCATGGCTGGACGGCAAACCTCTGCTCTCCTGCCTGACAGCCGGCATCCAATCGGGGAGCCTTGCAGTGCAATCGGCAGGCGGCTTCGACATGTCGCTCGGCGAGCCGTAGCGACGAAGTGCGCATCGTAGCCATCTCAGGCGCATGCTACAAAGTTACTGTTGAAGAGGTACGCTACAGGAGGAAAAAATGGGTGTTCGAGTCAAGGATATCATGACGCGGAACGTGGTCACGGTCCCGCCGGACGCTACGTTGAAGGAGATCGCGGGGCTTCTCGTGAAGCACTCCGTCAGCTCTGTCCCGGTCTGCGACGAAGCTGGACGGGTTGTCGGCATCATCAGCGAACGTGATCTTCTGCGCCCCTTTGGCAAGACTATCGCCCAGCGCCGGGACTGGTGGATTTCAGCCCTTGCCCAAGGCAATGATCTTGAGCCCCAGTTCGAAACGCTGATCGGTGTCGACCAGCATCGTGCAGCCCTTTTGATGACACACCCGGTGAGGACGACCGAAGAAGAGACCGAACTCAGCGAGCTCGCCGAAATAATGTCGCAGCATGATATCAAACGCCTACCGGTCCTTCGTGACCAACGCCTCGTCGGCATTGTAAGCCGCGCAGACGTGGTCAGAGCGATTGCAGGTCTTGATGCTGTGTAAGCCAGCGATATTCAGCAGTCATTTTGGCGGACGGTCTGCCGAACCGCTCAGCGAAACGCACGCAGCCGCTTGATCTCATCGACCAGACGCTGCGGATGATAAGGTTGATCCAGCGGTCCCTGTTCGCAGAGATCGCCGGCGACCTGCGCAGTTTTAATCAGAGATTGCGTCAGAATGATCTCGATATTTAGGTGTCTTGAACGGATATAGGTAGAAAGATCGAAGCCGGTCCCATCCTGCATCTGGGTATCGGAAACAACGACATCGACCTCGTAATGTCCGATCGCGATTTTCGCATCGTCAAAACCAGTCGCCTCGATGACGCTATAGCCGCATTCACGCAGATATTTCGCGATAATCGAGCGCTGCAGGGCATCGCTGCTCGCAACCAGGATCGTCTCGACTTCGTCAGCCTGCATTTCGGTCTGCCTCCATCAGCTTAATCAGAGTATCACCCACATTCCAAAGTGGCTTTACCACCATGAGTTCAAACAAATGCGGGTCTATCGGCCGATCGCCACGATCTTCCGACATGATCACTATTTTCATTTCAGAGTGTGCTGATCGCACATAACGCGCCAAATCCAGCCCGTCTGCCTGTCCCGGCATATCGATGTCGGTCACAAGAAGATCAAAGGTCACTCTGTAGCGCAGCAGTTCCATAGCCTCGTCAGCGGAAGATACTTCCACGACTTCCCAGCCCAGCCGCCGCATGCTGTCGGCGGCATCAAGGCGAAGGAGAAATTCATCTTCGGCAATGAGAACGCGTGTAACATCTTTCACCGCCCCCACTGGCCCGGAAAAAAAAGCAGGTAACATTCCGCCTAGCCCTCACGTTCAGGTATCAGAATTCCCGAAACCATCTTTGGTTCCTAAACTTCGCGACCGCGACTATCGCGGGAATGACGTTGCCCCTGCAGTGAGCCGGGACGTGGATCAGTAGGGCACGATCATCGGCCGCCCGGTTAACGGATCCGGCATGACCAAAGCTTTCAGCCCGAAAGCAGCTTGCAGATTGTCCGGCGTGATGACAACTTCCGGAGTGCCTTCCGCCACCAATCCATTCCCACCGAAAAGAACAAGATGGTCGGAAAACCGCACGGCCAGATTAAGATCATGGAGAACGGTGACAACGGTCGTTCCATGATCGCGATTACGTTTTTGCAACAGGGAAAGGACTTCCAGCTGATGCGTAAGGTCAAGCCAGGTCGTTGGCTCGTCGAGCAGGAGATAAGGCGTGTTCTGTGCCAGCACGAGCGCGATCCATGCCCGTTGGCGCTGGCCGCCGGACAATTCGTCGATAGGCCGCTCGGCCAGATCGCTCAGCCCGACCTGTTCCAGTGCCTGCGCGCAGATCGCGGCGTCCTCCTCGCTCCATGGCGCAAGCAGCCCGCGCCAGGGTGTGCGGCCGCGTCTGACAAGATCCGAGACGGTAATACCTTCCGGCGCCTTGGGCGATTGCGGCAGGATGGACAGACGGCGCGCCAGTGTACGTGTATCGATCTTGCCGATATCGTGTCCTGAAAGACGCACATGACCGGAAGCCGGAGCAATAAGCCGCGCGAGGGCCTTGAGAAAGGTCGACTTGCCGCAACCGTTGGGTCCGAGGATGGACGTCACCCGCTGATCAGGCACCGCAATCGAAAGCTCACGGATAACCACCCGCTCGCGATAACCAAGGGTGAGGGATGTGGTGGTCAGCCCGTTTCCGGTCATAGTTCTCCTGCCTCCACTTCTTTCCAGAGGAGCCACAGCAGATATGGCGCCCCCATTATTCCGGTCATGACGCCGACGGGCAATTGCAGTCCGGGAATTGCCGAACGTGAGATGACCTCCGCAAGAACTGTGATCGTTGCCCCCGCGATGGCTGCCGCCGTGAGGCGCGAAGCCGGATGTCTGACACCGGCAATCCGCATGCCGAGCGGTCCGGCCATCATCGCGACGAATGGCACAGGCCCCGCAACTGCGACACCAACAGCAGCAAGCAGAACGCCAGTGCAGATGAGCCCGTATCGGGCTCGCTCGACATGCGCACCAAGACCTGCGGCGAGTTCATCGCCAAGCTCAAGAAGCGCCATGGCCCGAACCTGCAATGCGAGCACCACAAAGAGCAGCGCCCCCAGCCCGAATACCTGCAGGACATGACCCCAATTGCGTGCCGTCAGAGAACCGGCGAGCCAGCGCTGCGCATCAGCGGCCTCCTGAGGCGGCATCCGAAGCACCAAGAAACTGCTCACCGCCGACGCGAAGAAACCGATGCCGATACCGACCAGGATCAATGTCAGCGGCGACTGCCTGCCACTTCGGTGAAACGCCAGTCCAGCAACCAGCAGAGCCGCGACAAGCCCTCCGATTGCAGCAAGGATGGGCAAGGGAATGAGCAGTCCGAAGGCAACACCCGCAACCACGGCACAGCCTGCCCCGGACATGAAGCCCATCACATCCGGGGCTGCCAGTGGATTGCGCAGCAGGATCTGGAAAATCGCTCCCGACACGCCCAGCACCGCCCCGGCTCCAACGGCTGTCAAGGTGGAGGGACCGCGCAATACTCTCAGCGTCAGCGAACCCGGTCCGGTTCCGGTCATCAACCCGCGCAGAAGCTCGGCCGGTGTTATCATGATCTGTCCGACCATCAGCGACAGAAGAATGGCAACAGCCAGAAGGCCGCCGAGCAGCAACCATCCTCCCACGACCTTTCTCGCGGAACCTTCGTCACTCATGTCAGTGCTCCGGGTCTAAGGCGGCGTACGACAAAGATGAACACAGGTGCCCCGACGAGTGCGGTCATAATCCCCACGCGAATTTCTGCAGGCGCAACCACGAGCCGACCGGCTGTATCCGCGAGCATCATCATCGATCCTCCAAGAACCGCAGACACGGCAAGCTCGTGACGCAGCACGTGTCGCCCGATACGCCTGGCCAATGGAGGCACGACCAGGCCGACAAAGCCAATTGGCCCGGCCACGGCCACCGCAGCTCCAGTCATCAGCATGATTGCCAAAAGCGCGCAAAGCTGCACGGCGCCCGGCTTGGTTCCAAGACCGCGCGCCAGAGAGGAACCGAGGGCAAGCGCTTCGATGCGTGGTGCGATGATCACGGCTATGGCAGCACCCAGAACAAGCGCGACGAACATCGCTTCGAGCGGACGGGTATTCGCCTGCGCGAGCGAACCGGTAACCCAGAAGCGAAAAATCTCGAGTGTCTCGTTGCGGGAAAGAATGATCGCCGACACGAGAGAAAGCAGCAGCGCGTTGATCGCGACGCCCGCCAGCGTCAAGCGCACGGGACTGCCTGCGCCGCTTCGAGCGCCACCGACAAGGAATACGGCGACAGAGGCAATCGCGGCTCCCGGAAAGGCGAGAGCTGCCATCATGCCGCTGTCGGCATAACCGGTCAGCAGCGCCCCGACAACGACCGCGAATGCGGCACCGGCATTGACACCGAGCAGGCCGGGATCAGCCAGCGGATTGCGTGTTACGGCCTGCATCACCGTGCCCGCCATTCCGAGACCTGCACCGGCGATAAGACCGGCAACAAGGCGAGGCACACGAACGGAGCGGATCACGGCATGCGTGGGATCGTTGGCGTCGAAAGCAAAAAACGCATTCCAGAGATCGGAAATCCCGGCATCACGAACTCCCACGACCAGCGTCAATGCCATCGCAATGAACAACAGGAGCGCAAGCCCGACAACAGCCTTCAAGGCGCCAGCCCCGCCGCAGTACTTGAGGCAACCGGCGTTTTCGCGTCGCCATCGAGCGCCAGAACTATATCATCCTGCAAGCCATCGAGAGCATAGGGCAAAGAGAGGATGCTGCCGAAGCTCAACGCCGCGGCCATCACTTCACCGGCAAAGACCTCGCGCCCCTCAATATGAGCACGAAGGCTCTTGCGCAGCGGCAGTGCTTGAATATCGGGCACCTTGTCCGTGGTAGACACCCAGATCAGCAGGTCCGCATCAAGCGGCGACAAATCCTCAGGCGACAGGCGTGCATAGAAACCCTGCGTTTCGGAAAGCGACTGGATCTTCTGTGTCGGCTTGAAACCGAGCTCGGCCAGGAACGTCGCGCGGGTATCGGAACCGATGAAGGCTCCGGTCTCTCCACCAAAATTATAGGCGCATACCGCGGTCATTCCACTCCATTCAGGATGCGCGGCACGCACCGTCTGAAATTTCGCGTCAACCTCCGCAATGCGTTGTTCGGCAAGGTCCGTTTTACCTACGGCCTTGCCAACCATCCGGGTCAGTTCATCCCAGGTCGTACCATAAGCTGGCCTGCCCTTCGGCTGCATCAGCACGGGCGCGATCTGCGACAGGACATCATATTCGTCCTTAGATATGCCGGCCCCGACAGCAACAATCAGATCGGGCTGCAGGCTAGCCACCACTTCCATCGAGACTTCGCCGGAAATCAGCTGGGGCTTGGCATCACCGAGATGGGATTGCGCCCATGGCCATACACCGTAAGGCTGATTGCCGAACCACTGCCGGATGCCGACAGGCACGACATCAAGCGCCAGAAGCGCATCGTGGACGTTGTATCCCAAGGATACCACCCGTTCCGCCGGCTTCGCCAGAACGGTCTCGCCATAAACATGTTCGAAACGCAGTTCCTCACCGGCAGCAAATGCGGTGCGGGCAGAAGAAAAGAAGGGGGGAAGACCCGCGCTCATGGCAACCGCTCCGGATACGCCTGCGGCCATACGGATCAGGAACTCACGGCGTTTCACCTCGTTGATGGCGTCCACAGAAACTTCGCCAAAACCGACCCTTCGCATCGCTCTTCCTATCATCATTTGCCGCGACGTGATCATCCCCTTTGGCAGCAACACCAAAATCACATCGCAAAAATAAAGGCATCCCTCGACCGCGCCGAGGAATGCCTGAACTTGAGCCAATTTACCAGGTATATTTCAACGTCGCCAAAACCTTGCGGCGATCGCCATAGAAGGCCGACATGCTGGAAGTGTCTACGTGTGTGACATATTCCTTGTCGAACAGGTTCGTCGCGTTGATCGAAAGCGTCACGTCGTCCTTCACCTTGTAGCGGATGGCAGCATCGAACAGTGTGCGTGATGCCAATGCGATGGTGTTTGCATCGTCGGCGTAAGTCGGGCCGAGGTAACGCATGCCGAGAGCAAGGCTCAAGTCACCGAGAATACCGTTTCCAGGGATCGTATAGTCAGCCCAGAGAGAGACCATGTTCTTTGGAACGCGCGCCGGCCGCTTTCCGACATTCGCAGCAACAAGATCCTCCTCAATTTCTGCATCCCAATAGGAGTAACCAGCCGTCAAGTTTAGAGTATCAGAAAGAGCGACCTTACCCTCTAATTCCAGACCGCGGACGTTTATCTTGCCGATCTGATACTGGAAATAAGTTGGCGCGGAGCCATACTGGAGGACATTCTTTTGAGTCAAATCAAACAGCGCAGCCGTAAAGAGTATGTCGGTGCCCAGCGGCTGGTATTTTGCACCAATCTCGTACTGGGTTCCTTCCTGTGCTTTGGCCTCGCCCACCAGCGTAGAACGGCTCGCGCCGATCGGCTGGAAAGATTCCACGTAGCTACCATAGAACGAGAGCTCATCCGTCGCCTTGAATGTCAGTCCCGCCCGTGGGGTGAAGGCTTCGTCAACAGCACTGTCGCTGCCTGAATCAGTATCGGCATGATCGTAACGCCCACCGAGGGTGAGTATCCAACGCTTGTCGAACGTCAACTCCTCCTGAAGATAGATGCTCTTCGTCGCCTGAGTGCCTTCGGTTATTGACGCAGGATAGAATCCGATACTGCCCGCCCCAGAATAGACCGGATCAAATGGATCGATCGCCGGCAGTACGCCATCAAGACGACGCTCCCGAAGCTTGTCATGCTCATAACTTACACCGAGGAGAGTGCGGCTATCAAAAAGACCGAAGCTCGCGTCATATTGGAGCTGGTTATCTATATCGAAGCGCTTGGCTTCTCCATAAACACCGAGCGCGCCGCGATCTGCCGCAGGATCGGCTGAGGTCGCGTAAACGCCTTCATAAGTCAGATCGAGATTGGTGTAGCGGGCATTCTGCCGGAACTCCAAACCATTTCCGAGATTCTGGCGAAAGTCATAACCGATGTTTCGCTCAATCGTGTCCATATTGTCGAAATCCGGTTCACCCAGATAGGTTTCCGAATCGATTTCGTCTCTCAGGCTATAGGGAACGCTGTGAGATGTGCTGCCATTCCGCTTGTTGTAGCTGGTCAGCAGCGTGAAGTCCGTATCAGCAGAAGGACTGAAGGTCAGCGCCGGGGCAATATAAACTCTGTCATCCTGGCTGTAATCAATACCCTGCTTCGCGTCCTGCCACTTGGCGGTCTGACGATAGGACCAGACTCCATCCGGGTCGATCGGACCACCGAAATCTGTACCCGTTTCGATGTGATCCTCGCCGAAGGTCGTGTAGACCTCACCAAACTTGTAGTCTTGCGGCCGCTTGCTGATGGCGTTGACGATGCCGCCGGGCTGCGAGATGCCAAAGAGCGTCGAGTTTGCGCCCTTCAAAACCTCCATCCGCTGCATCCCATACGGCTCCATGCGACTGCCCGTAAAATTGATACTACGTACCGGCAATCCATCGAGGAATGTGCTCTGCCCAGTCGAATAGAACCCGCGGATCAGATAGTGATCATATCGGTTGTCTGATCCATAGACGTCGGTCAGCACGCCCGGCGTATAGGAAAGCGCTTCATCGAGCGTCTTCACGCCACGCTCCTCAAGTTCCTTCTCAGTGACGACCGAAACGGCTGCCGCTGAATCGAGGATCGGCGTGTCGGTCTTCGAACTCGTGCGCGAGCTTTTTTGCAACGATCGTCGAATCGGGCCCGACCGGCGAACCATCGCCCTGCAGGATAATCGGCTTCAACATCGTGCCGGCATCGGTCTCTTCGGCATTCTGAGCAAGAGCTTGCAGCGGCAGAACAATGGCGCAGCTGGACAAAAGCACGAGAAAACGACCGCGATTGCCGGTCTTTTTTGCGAAAGCATTGAAAACGGTAGAGCCAGACATAAAAGTGCTCCTTGAGCATACGCGAGCAAAATCAGAGGCTTCGCAGCATCAAACGCAAAGCCAAAAAATATGATTGATAAATCAGGAATTATCGGTCACCAGAAAGTGAGTCAATGCGCGAAGACTTACACCGGCAGCGTATCAACACTATCTGCGGCCGATATGCCACAGGCTGATCGATCATCTTTCGCCGGAAGACACGTCCGGCGTTTTCAGATAGCTGACGACCGCATCCGAAATCATCTGCTTGTGGCGCGCCATTAACCCCTCCTCGGAAAGATCGCGCCTGAAAATCGCGCCGAACGTGTAGCGATTGGAGACACGGAAGAAACAGAAGGCGCTGATCAGCATGTGAACATCGATTGCATCCGTGCGGCGCAGGAAAACACCATCTCGCCCGCCCCTGTCGATGATTTTTTCCAACATCTCGATGATTGATATGTTCAGATCGAGAAGCGTTTCCGACCTGCGCATATGAGCGGCGCAATTGATGTTCTCGCTGCTGACGAGGCGGATGAAATCGGGATGCGCTTCGTCATAGTCAAACGTTTCGGAAATGAGCACGCGCAATGCATCTTCGGCTGAAAGATCATCAAGCTGAAGATCCGCCTCCAGCGTTCTGATCTGTCTGTAGGAACGTTCCAACACAGCGAGGTAGAGATCTTCCTTGCCGCCGAAGTAATAATAGATCATCCGCTTGGACGTGCGCGTCTTCTCGGCGATCGCATCGATGCGGCCACCGGCCAAACCATGTGTCGCGAACTCTTCGGTCGCAGCATCGAGAATGTCCGCCTTCGTTCGTTCGGGATCGTTTTTTCGGCGCTGTTGCGGTCTGGCAGACATGGAAACGTAACTCCGGAGCTCCACCGGCCGGAGCGAATTCATACCCGTCTCGTACTCCGCTTGAAACGGTCATTCAACACTGCCCTCTTGCAAGTCCTGCATCATCTGATCTATCAGGGGCCGAACAGGGGTGCTCCGTATTGCCGGGGTTGAGATTCGGTCGTCATGACCGTGGACCCTTAAGCTGATCTGGATAATGCCAGCGGAGCGAGGTATAAGATGTTTTCCGGCGCGCAGATTTCCCTTTACCCGATGTCCGACGATTTCGTCGACGTCATCCTCGGTGCCTTGTCCGCGCTTGATCCCTATCGGGATCAGTTGAGGATCGAAACCGACGATATTTCGACGCTTCTTGTCGGTACGCCCGATATTGTCATGGCCGCGATGCGCGATCTCTTCGTTGCCGCCGCAAAATCCGGCAAGCATTGCGTCATGCATGCAACGCTGTCGCGCGGCTGCCCCGGCGAGCCGGACGATCCGATCTGCCATGTTCCCGAGATGACCGGGCCGCTCGCCCCGCTGGATGAGCGCAAGGCGCAGGCATTGACTGCCGTCTCCTCCATCCCGCTTGCCGGACAGCCGACTGCCGCGCAATTTTCTCTCTACACACTCGGCATCGGCCAGCACATGGACGAGATCTATGGCTGCATCGATTTCATCAAGTCGTCAGGCGTGTTCGACAAGTCGAAAAACTTCTGCACGAAACTGCGTGGCGATGCCGCTCCGGTTTTTGCAACCATGGGAGAGGCCTTCGTTCGTTTCGGGCCACCGCAGGGCCATGTGACGATTGATCTGACCGTTTCAGCCAACAGCCCGAGCGCCATCTAACGCCCTTACGGACAAGCCGATGTCGTCGAGCACTTCGCCCATGCGCGGACCTATGCTCCGCACCCATGCCTTCCGGGCCTTGCCGGCTCTCGTTGCCGCGAGCTGTATGCTGTTCGCATGGGAGATCTATTGCCGCTCCTCAGGCATTTCTGAGACGACGCTGCCCGCACCATCCCAGGTGCTTCTTCAGGCATGGCTCAATCGCGACGCCCTGTGGGCCAATACCGTGCCAACGCTGCGTGCCACCCTGCTGGGCTTCTCGCTATCGCTGGTTCTCGCGTTCCTACTATCAATGGCGATCGATTTCTCCACCCTAATGCGGCGGGCGCTTTTTCCGATCTTCATCGCCAGCCAGACTTTGCCGCTGGTGGCAATCGCACCGCTGGTCGTGCTGTGGTTCGGTTTCGGCCTTTTGCCGAAAATCCTGCTCGTGGCGCTCGTCACCTTCTTTCCGATGCTGGTCGCCTTGGCCGAAGGGTATGCCGCCACCGAAAACGAAGTCGAAGACCTGCTTGTCTCGATGGGCGCATCCCGCTGGAAGCGCTTCCTGCTTGCCCGCCTGCCCTCAGCGCTCCCCTATTTCTTCGCCGGATTGCGCATCTCGATTACCTATGCCGTCGTCGCGGCCATCTTCGCTGAATATGCGGGAGCGGCGAAAGGCCTCGGCATCTACATGCTCAATGCGAAGAACAATTTCCGGCCGGACCTCGTGCTCGCCGCCGTGCTGGTCAGTTCGCTGCTGACACTGCTTCTGTTCAGCGCCACTTGGGCCGTGCAGCGGCTGGCCGCACCGTGGATCGACAGTGGAGCGGGGCGACGCCCATGACCGAACCGCTGCTTTGCCTCGACAAGGTTTCGCTGAGCTACGGTGATATCGATGTGCTGCACGATATCTCGCTGGATGTCATGCCCGGCGAATTCGTCTCGATCCTCGGGCCTTCGGGGGCGGGAAAATCGACCATATTCAAGCTTCTCACCGGCGCGGCGAATGCCGACAGCGGCGAGATCCGCTTTGCCGGCAAGCCGCTTCTGCCGACAGATCGACCATTCGCCTTCATGCCACAACGCGATGCACTCATGCCCTGGCGGCGGATCATCGACAACACGATGCTTGGCCTCGAAGTTCAGGGAATGCCGCGAAAAGAGGCGCGAAAGCGTGTCGCGCCATTGTTTGAGGAATTCGGCCTCGGCGGCTTCGAGCAGCATTACCCGCAAGCGCTCTCCGGCGGCATGCGCCAGCGCGCGGCACTGCTGCGCACCGTCGTTCAGGAAAAGCCGGTCCTGCTGCTCGATGAGCCGTTCGGGGCGCTGGATGCGCTCACCCGCAACCAGATGCAGATCTGGCTCGAGGCTATGTGGCTCAGACATCGCTGGACGATCATCCTGATTACCCATGATGTACGGGAGGCCGTGATGCTTTCCGACAGGATCCACCTGCTGTCGCCGCGCCCTGCACGCGTTGAGCAGACGATCGCGGTTCCCCTGCCGCGTGCACGCTTCAGCCACTCCACGGCCCGTGCCGAGGCTGCAACCATCGAAACGTCGATACTCGATTTTCTTCTCTCTCCCCAGATCAATGATCAGGAAGGACACTTGCCATGAACCAATTACTGCTGAGCCGCCGCGCCACGCTCGCGGCACTCGCCACCCTCGCCCTGCCGGCGCTGCCTGCCCGGTCCCAGGCCGCGTCAAAGGTTACGGTCGCCCTCGACTGGACCCCGAACACCAATCACATCGGCCTTTTCATCGCCCGCGATAAAGGCTTCTACAAGGACGAGGGTATCAACGTCGAAATCCTCCCCTACACGGACACCTCGGCCGGAACGCTGGTTGCCAATCACGTGGCCGACTTCGGCATTCTCGGCTCGATCGCCCTTCTTACCCAACGCACGGCGGGTGCCGATCTCGTCGGCACCTATGCCATCGTGCAGACCGAAACGGGCCGCCTGGTGCTCAAGGGAGGCCGTTCCGACATCACCCGCCCGAAGGATCTCGATGGCAAGACCTATGGCGGTTTCGGCTCCGCCTGGGAAAATGCGCTGATATCCTCGATCATCCGCCATGACGGCGGCAAGGGGGAATTCGAGACGATCACTCTCGGCACGTCCGCCTATCAAGCCCTGGAAAACGGCGCCGTCGATTTCACGCTGGAAGTCTATACCTGGGAAGGCGTAAAGGCTGAACTCGAAGGCTTGAAGCAGGGCGCGTTCCGTTATGCCGATTATGGCGTGCCGGACGAGCACACGACCCTGATCGGCTCCAGCCGCAAATTCCTGGACGGCAACCCCAAGGAGGCTGCAGCCTTCCTTCAGGCGACCCGCAAGGGCTATAAGTTCGCCATCGAAAATCCGGACGAGGCGACCGACCTGCTGATTTCGGCCAACAAGGATGCATTGACCGATCGCGCCCTGATCCGCGCGTCGCTCAAGGCGCTGATCGACGGCAAATATCTGCAAAGCGCCGAGGGCGTGATCGGCACGATCGATCCTTCGAAATTCGAAGCGATCGGCGCTTACGCCTATCAGGCCGGCATCCTTAAGGCCGCCGGCGGCAAGCCTCTCGAAGCGAAACCGGATTTTAAGGGCTATTACGCCAACGACTTTCTGAAATGACACCGAAGTGTCGAGGGTGCCGGCTGACCGGCGCCCTTGATCCACGCCCTTGGCCGCCAGCCTTCCGGCAGACAGGATATGGCATCAGATGATGCCCCAGGCACGAAACCGTCCTCGTCCCGTCAGCTCTCTCAGATGCAATTCCGAAGCGATCTTCAGCGCGCCTTGCGGCGTCACCGAAAGAGACTTTGCGATCATGCCCGAAGACACCATCGGTCGGGATAACACGAGGTCGACAAGTTGCGGCAGTTTCGATGACTGACGTCGTCCGGCGATCCGGTGCTGCATCTGCTGCTGCGCCAGCACAAGGCGGTCATGTTCCTTCAAGCCTGTCAGGCTGGCTTCGGTGATCGCCTCGAGAAAGGCCAGAATACGAACCTCCTGCCTGGGACTTGTCCTCAGTTCTCGCCCGACCTGTTTCAGCCCCAGATTGAAAGCCGCCAGATGCGCCGTTGTGACACCCTCCTTCCTCATAAGCGATGCGGCCAGCAACCGACCCAGCCATGGAGCGTGCTGCAACACCTGCAACTGGTTCCAGGCATCCAGCAAAAGCACGGCCCTGAGGACCGGCGGCAGGTTCGCACTTCTTTCGACCACATCCTGCCATTCGGCAAGCCGCTCATCCTCGTCCCAATCCGGCTCATAAAGAAGTGCAGCCCGTTCCTTCGGGTAAGTCGGCTCGGATGGCCTCATGACCTGCAACAGTGCGGCCTCGCTTCGAGCGACGACTGCGTCGATCTCCGCCAGATAGTGCGCCAGCGGATCCTCTTCATCCCGCAGCTCGGCGGATTTGGTTTCGAGCGGGCTCTCGATCGGAATGGCAGGCTGAAGCTCTGCCGCCTTTCCCCGCAATTGGCTGAGCCCTTCCCGGCTCAGAGCCCAACCGGGCTCGTTTTCGATAATGCGCCGTCTGGTGCGCAGGATATCGTACGCAATCGTCAGCTCATGCGTCGGTGCGCGAATGCCCATCGCCGCATCGTGCAACACCAGATCTTCCAGATGTACAAGCTCGCCATCGATCCAGAGCGACGCGACCGAATCGACGAAATGCGAACGTTCGATCCAACCTTGCCCTACCGTCGATCGAAAGACACGTTCATCAAGACGCGTGATCGCGGCAGTCGCCCGGCAGACCGGCTCCATCAGCCGATGCAACGGCAGATCTGCGAAATTGTAGCGCATGCTATTTACCGATCCCAGAATCGTTACGATCATCATAGCGAATGAAGCGTGCTGTAAGAACAATCCTGTCGGGAAACCGGATGCCGGCTGTCTCGCCCCGCCCACACCCGGCCCTCTCACCACTCAGTGATTGAACTATGACATCGGCCTAACGTGATAGACGCGCGGTTATCAAGGCGTTATCACCTCCATAACCCGTGCCACGCGAACCATGATCACGGCACGATCCGAAGGAGGAATACTATGGATATGTCGTCTCCTCGTCTGACCGAGCTTGCCCATGGCGGCGGTTGCGGCTGCAAGCTTGCGCCCGCCGTCCTGCAGAAATTGCTGGCAGGCCAGCCGGCCGCGCAGCCGTTTGCACAACTTCTGGTCGGAAACGAGATGTCAGACGACGCCGCTGTCTGGCAGATCGACGACAATACATGCGTGATTGCCACCACAGACTTCTTCATGCCGATGGTGGACGACCCCTACGATTTTGGCCGCATCGCCGCCACCAACGCCATTTCCGATGTCTATGCCATGGGCGGCAAGCCGATCATGGCGCTTGCGATCCTGGGTATGCCGATCAACAAGCTGGAGCCGGAGAAGATCTCGAAAATCCTCGAAGGTGGCGCATCGATCTGCGCTGAAGCCGGTATCCCGGTTGCGGGCGGTCATTCCATCGACAGCGTCGAGCCGATCTATGGTCTTGCCGTGATCGGCATCTGTCACCCCAGTCAAGTGCGCCGCAATGGCGGAGCAAAGGCCGGCGACAAGCTCATCCTCACCAAGGGCATCGGCATTGGCATCTATTCCTCTGCTATCAAGAAGAATGCTCTGCCGAAAAAGGCGTATGACGAGATGATCGCCTCGACGACACTGCTCAACAAGGTCGGCACAACGCTTGCCGCCGATATTGACGTTCACGCCATCACCGACGTTACCGGCTTTGGCATTCTCGGCCACGGTTTGGAAATGGCGCGTGCCTCCGGGTTGACCTTGCGGCTGAACCTTGCCGACATCCCGTTTCTGGCGAAGGCCGAGGAACTGGCGCAACAGGGCTTCATTACCGGGGCGTCCGTCCGCAACTGGGCGAGCTATGGCGATGCGATTACGCTGCCGGAAAATATGCCCGAATGGCAGAGGATGTTGCTCGCAGATCCGCAAACCTCTGGCGGCCTGCTGGTTGCCGTTGCTGCCGATAAGGCGGATGCGATGGTAAAGCAGGCGCGGGATGCGGGTTATCCGCTGGCAACCATTGTCGGCACGGTCGAAGACGGCGCAGCCGGGATCGTCGTCAACGGCTGATCGACTTCGTCTGATCCGGTCATCCAACCGGATTATCCAAGGGAACTCGCCTTTGTGCACATACGTTGTGGGCGATGGAAGGAGTTCCCATGATGCCCGTCTTTCACGCCAGATTTCTGACCTCTCTTGCCGTCTCTGCCATGATGATGGCAGTTGTTCCGGTGGCAGCCCAAACGCAAAATAGCGGCTCTCCGCCTTCCGCCCAGAGCCTTGAAGGCAAAGGCGACTGCAATTCAGCCAATAAGGCCGAAGCGGCAACCGCGCCGGATCGCCGGAGTGCCGATGGCACCGCGCCCGGAAATATAGGTTCGACCGGCTGGACCGGCGGCACAGGTGGCGCCCATATGGGAACCAATCCCCAAGGCGCGCTGCCCGAATCCAGAACCTGGCAGCCACCAACTGCGCGCGGTCTTGATCTCGCCATGGCAGTACCCAGCGAGCAGCCCGCAGTCGGTGCGGCAGAGGCCAGACAGGGTTGCTGATTTCCGAGGGAACCGCTCAAAAAAGCTTGAAAACTACAATTCCTGTTTCGCCGACTGCTGCAAAGGCGTAAGTCCAAGCGACATTATATCGCAATTTGAGCCGCGCATTGTACGTACTGAAACCGTTATGGGTCAGCGTGATGCGCAGCCGACAGGAGTTGGACCCAGTATGTTGAACCGTCGCCGTTTTCTCAGCCAGGCCGCAACAGCCTCTCTTGCCGCCGCTTTCGTTTCCCGCGGCGCAAACCAGGTTTTCGCTGCCGACAAAGCGGCTGATATCGCCGCATGGCGCACATTCGAGGTAACGACCAAGGTAGACCTCACGGACACGACAGGCCCGGCAAAGCTGTGGCTGCCTGTTGCCCAGTCGGCTGGCGAATACCAGAAGGCATCTGCGCCGCACTGGACGTCCGATTCGAAGCAGATCGCAATCAAGAAGGATGCCATATCAGGCGCTGATATTCTATCTGTCGAGTGGCAGGCTGACGGAAAACGAAGCATCGAATTCACCCAGATGGTCCAGACACGCAATCGCATCGCCGACGGCGTTGCGGTATCACAGGCCGAACTTGATGCCGCTCTCGTCGCCACGCCGAGCGCGCCGATCGACGGCATCGTCAAGGATACGGCGATGAAGATCATCGGCGCCCGTGAGAAAGACGAGGACAAGGCCCGCGCAATCTATGACTGGGTTGTCGAGAACACCTTCCGCGACGCCAATGTCGCCGGCTGCGGCGTCGGTAATGTGAAGGACATGCTGGAAAGCGGTTATTTCGGCGGTAAGTGCGCCGACATCAACAGCCTGTACACGGCGCTTGCCCGTGCCGCTGGCCTTCCTGCCCGTGACGTCTTTGGTGTTCGCGTGGCGACATCGGAACAATTCAAGGCACTCGGCCGCGCCGGCGACATTACCGGTGCACAGCACTGTCGCGCCGAAGTCTATCTTGAAGGCCAGGGCTGGATTCCGGTCGACCCGGCAGACGTCCGCAAGGTTGTGCTGGAGGAGAAATTGCCACTCGACAACGATGCCGTCCAGGCTTTCCGCCAGAAGGCTTTCGGCAACTGGGAAATGAACTGGATTGGTTACAACACAGCCCGTGACATCACCCTGCCTGGCAACGAAATCCGCCAGAATTTCTTCATGTATCCCGCAGCCTTCACGTCGCGCGGCGAAGTGGATTGCCTGAGCCCGAAGACATTCGCCTATTCGATTTCCTCCAAGGAAATCACGGGCTGATACTGGTCGTTTGATCCCATAAAAAGCCGCCTTTGCGGGTGGTTTTTTATGGGAGGGGTATGCTGCGATCAGTGCGGTTTGATTTCCTCGATCATTAGCCGAAGCCCATCTTCATTGAAAAACTCGCCATCTCGGATCAACGACCGGTCCTCTTCCAGCTTACGCCCCAGTGAAGCCAGACGCGCCTTGGCCTCCGGATCTTCTACAAGCCCCTCACGACCGGCACGGTAGAACACGGCGCCGGACCAGTTGACACCAGCGCCTCTAAAAAGGTTCGTCATGTCGGGCCAGCGCAACTCGTCGCCCACCACATGCAGATATGCGGAGCGCAGCAGTTCCACCTTGGTTTCCCTGATCGAGACCAGAATGAAGAGCATGGTGAAAGAGCCGGTCTCGGCATAGGTGTCGATCACCCAGTCGTCGAAATCGCTATCGGCGGGAGGACTACTCATGACTTTCTCCTGATGGCGGAAGAGAATGGGAGTCGAACCCACCCAAGACAGCGTCGCTGCCCCACCCGGATTTGAAGTCCGGACGCCCCACCGGGGACGATTCTCTTCCATTTTCGGCATCAGGACCGGACAGGCCGAACAGGTCGAGCCGATGCGGGTTGATACGGCGAAGATCACCGCGCCGCAAGGTTACACCATGGCGATCGAAAAACTCGAGGATTTCGATCGCGACCTTTCTACCGTTGTTGACCCGGTCCCGGAAGGATCCGGCAACGAATTCCCCATGTTCCGCCACGGCCGCCAGCTCGCGCACGATCCGCACCATCTCCGCCGTGGTTTCGCGGGTGAAGAAGTGGTCGTGGCGGATCTGGTCGACACGACCGAGCCGGGCACAAAGTTTCAGCACACGCCGTATCTCGCGCTCTTCGACGCCGATCAGTTCGACAAGATCGCGCACGCGCGGCGGGCGGAAACGGTTTTCACCGGTCAGATACGGCAGAATTTCGGAATAGAGTGCTTCTTCCTCCTCCCCCAACTGCGCCACATGGGTGGGCAAGCGTAGAAACGCGCCCTCAAGCACGATATTGCCGATCGCGGCTTCGACACGCATGACGGCGAGGAAAGCAGGTGCTGGAAGGCGCGGCGTCATAGCCATGCGCAGCCGCTCGCGGCCTTGGCCCTGCAACTCCGGGTTTTCCGCGTGGAAGGTCGTCAACAGTTCGATCAGTTGCGTGGAAAAGGCCCCGCGATGGGCGGCCGACATGGCGTAACCGACACCTCCAGCTTCGACCAACACGATACCGGCTGCGTCCGTCACGGTCGTCAATTGCGGTGGTGCCATCGCACGGTCGCGGGCAAATGCGTCGAGATCGACCAGGTAGGGCGCGGTATCCAGCAATGCGGCAAGCTGTTCGGCTGCAGTGGGCCTGCTCGCGGCCGCCAACTGTTCTAGCCGCTCAGGCGTGCGCCGTTTTCTGGCGGGCGGCCTCAGGTCGATGAGAGATCCACCACCTATGGTGCGTTGAGCCGAAACATCGCGCAGGATGAAACGATCTCTAACCGCTGCTGCAATCGCACGATCGAGCACAAGCTGCACGCGAGCGGTCGTGCCCGGCGCCACCGGCCCTTCGAGCGGCACTATGCGCACTCCGGTCTCGACGCTTTCATGATGAAAACGCGCCGAAAACCACTGGCCGATCGCCTTGGGCTCGTTCGCCAGCACCGAGAGCTCGGCATCGATCCGGTCAGTCGGAGCGTGCAGGAGAGGGTCGACCACCATGTCGCCGCGATGAATTGCATCCTTGGCGATCGCCTCACCGGCGAGATTGAGCGCGCAGCGTTGTCCGGCAAACCCGCGCTCGACCTTCTGGTTTTGCGCGTGGATGGAGCGGATACGGGCCGACAGGCCCGAAGGCGAGACGGTAACCGCATCGCCGATCGCAACCGAACCGGAAAGAACCGTGCCAGTGACGACGGTGCCGGCACCCGAAAGCGTGAAAGAACGATCGATGGCAAGACGGAAGCGGCCGTCAATCGCAGTCTCGACAGTTGCCCGCTCGGCCTCGGCAAGGATCGACTTAAGCTCCTCGATACCTTGGCCCGTCAGCGCAGAGACCGGCAGGATATCGATACCGCTCAGGCGCGTGGGGGCAAGCAGGGCCTGGATCTCATTGGAAACCGTGGCGGTCCGCTCTTCATCCGCCAGATCAGCCTTGGTCAGCGCAACGATACCACGGTCGATACCGAGCAGGTCCAGAATGGCGAGATGTTCTCGGGTCTGCGGCATGATCCCGTCATCGGCCGCCACCACCAACAGCGCGTAGTCAATTCCACCTGCACCCGCCAGCATGGTGTGGATGAAACGCTCATGGCCGGGCACGTCGATAAAACCGGTGACGACATCGCCTGAAAACTTGGCATAGGCAAAACCAAGATCAATGGTGATGCCGCGCGCCTTTTCTTCCTTCAGCCGGTCGGCGTCGGTACCGGTCAGCGCCTTAACAAGCGCCGTCTTGCCGTGATCGATATGGCCTGCGGTTCCGATGATCATGACTTGCCTCGCGCGGCGATAATCTCCGAGAGCGGCAGTTTCGCGCGGCGTTCAGCTTCCGTCGTCTCGGCCAACGTGAGGTTTTCGCGAGCCGCGTTCAGAAACGGCTGGGCAAGAGCGCTGCCGCCATTCAGGGCACGAAGCAGCCATGCGAGTGCATCAACGCGGTCGGCCGGCATTCCTGCACCCATATGGTAGGCAGCTCCCAGCATGGCCTGCGCATCCGCATCATCACCCGCGGCTCCCTTGCGCCACCAGTAGACGGCCTGTGCCGGATCACGTTCGACACCGAGCGCATTGTGGTAGAGCATGCCGAGGCGGGTCATAGAGGCCGCGATGCCGGCTTCGGCTGCCTGTTCGGCCCATGACTTTGCCTCTGCAGGATCGGACGGGATGATCTCGCCTTCGAGCAGAAGCCAGCTCAGCATATCCTGAGCCGGGGCATCTCCCTGTTCCGCGGCAAGGCGATAAAGCTTTGCTGCCCTTGCCGGATCCGCATCAGACCCGATTGCGTCGGAACCCTGCATGTAGAAGGCCGCGCAGTTACGCTGGCCAACAGGATCGCCGGCTTCAGCTGACAATGTCAGCCATTTCAGCGCCAGCGGCCGGTCGGATGCCACACCGAGACCTTCGGCAAAACAGGCCCCGATATTGTTCTGGGCACGGGCATTGCCCGCACGAGCGAGCGGCTCCCAAAGCGCCAACGCCGTTTCGTAATCGCCGGCATTGGCCGCAGCCAGAGCACGCTCCATCTCGACAGAAACCGTATCAGCCGCAGTTTCCGCCGCCTTGCCGCGCAGCCGGTCAAGCCAACGCATGACCGGTCCCCTCGGAAAGGCTCGCGATGAAGGAATTTTCATCGGTAAGGCAACGCAGATCCAGCACCATGGCGCCATCCTGCAACCGTCCAAGGATCGGCCGCGGCAACGAGCGGAACAGTGATGCCAGTGCTTCCAGCGCACTGCCTGATGCGGCAGTGATCCGCAACCCGGCACTCGGGACAGTATCGACCGGCAGCGCCCCGGAGCCGATCTGGCTCGAGCACGGACAGATCTCGACACCGTAACCTTGTCGCTGCAGCAGCGATGTGACTTGTGGCAACAGACGCTCCGCTTGCGCCCGGATTTCCGGCTGCTTGCGTGACAGCATGCGCAGCGTCGGCAGGCGTTCGCCCAGTCGATCCGGATCACGATAGAGTTTCAGCGTTGCGGCAAGCGCTGCGATGCGGATCTTGTCGACCCGCAGTGCCCGCTTCAGCGGGTTGCGGTTGATTTCGGCGATCAGGTGCTTGCGGCCGACGATGAAGCCCGCCTGCGGCCCGCCAAGCAGCTTGTCGCCGGAAAACGTCACGAGATCGGCGCCTTCCACTATAGCCTCGCGCACGGTTGGCTCCTTGGCGAGCCCGTAGCGAGAAAGATCGACCAGCGTGCCGGATCCGAGATCGTTCAGCAGCGCAACCCCCAGATCCCTGGCGATCCTCGCAAGCTCGGCACCCTCGACCTCCGCCGTAAACCCTTCGATCCGGTAGTTGGAAGTGTGAACCTTGAGGATCAGCGCAGTCTCAGGCCCGACCGCCTTGATATAGTCGCGCGGATGCGTGCGGTTGGTCGTGCCGACTTCTACTAGCTCAACGCCAGCGCGCTCCATGATGTCGGGCATTCGGAATGCGCCGCCGATCTCGATCAGCTCACCGCGTGAAACGATCGCCTGACGCCCGGCACCGATCGCATTGAGCGAAATCAGCACGGCCGCCGCATTGTTGTTGACGATCGTCGCGTCCTCGGCTCCGGTCAGTTCGCAAAGAAGCTCGCGCAAATGGCTGTCTCGTTCACCGCGCCTGCCGGTATCGAGATCGAATTCGAGCGCTGCCGCATCCCGCATCGCGTCGACTGCCGCGGCGATTGCTTCTTCTGCAAGCAGCGCGCGACCGAGATTGGTATGAAGCACCGTGCCTGTGAGATTGAAGAGAGGCCGCAGATTGGACTTTTCCAGATAACCGAGGCGGCTGATGAGCGAGGCGAGCACACCCGCCTCATCGGGAACCTCGGCGCCGGCCTTCACCGCTTCCCGGATATCGACAAGCACGCCCCTCAACTCGTCGGTCACCACGCCGCGGCCATGGCGCTCGATCAGAGGCGCAATTGAAGGCAGGTTCATCATCCGGTCGACGGATGGCAGATGGCGAAGATCGGCTAATCCCGGCATCGGCTCAGTATCCGATCAGGAAGGGATTGAAGCCCGCACGGCGATAATCGGTTTCCTTCATCAAAATGTCGAGGCCGAGGCTTGAAACATCGTCGGCAATCACTTCCAGCGTCGGGTTCTTGTTCTGATAGAGGATCTTGCTCCAGCTGTTACAGCTATCGCAGGTTTCGGCCTTGATCACGGAGTCCTCGCCACCATCGATTTCAACCGCGCGATAGCCAACACCCTTGGTCGAGCCGCAGGCGAGGCATTTCACCCGAACTTCGTTCCACATCGTCGCGCAGCAGGAGCAGCAGGCGTAACGCGCTCCTTCCGCCCCCTGCACGCCGATCACCATGGATCCGGCCGGTTTGCCGCCACAGGATGGGCAGACACCGACGGATACCGGTACCAGCGCCTTGCCATCAAGCGTGGCGGCAAGGCGTGCCGCATGAACCTGCGTCGCGGCGGCGACATAGAGGTGATGCGCAAGGCTTTCCACCGGCAGGCTGTCAGTGATCACGTTCTCTGCCATCCAGGCAAGCGTATCGTCATCGGCGGAACGAACCGCTTTCAGCGCTTCCGCCGCAGCTGCCGGCATTTCCAGAGCCTGCGCACGATCGAGGAAAAGCCTCACGGTCTTGCGATAATCGTCCGACAGGATCATCGCTGAACGATCGATCGGCGGCATGGCACCTTCGCGAGCACGCGCAGCTTGCCCGGTTTCGATCGGCTCTAAAGGCGCCAGCTCGGAAACGAGATCGGCCTGAATGCGCGCGATACCGGCAAGAAATTTGAGATAAGGAGCGAGATTGCTGGTTTCGGCCAACACCTCGAAGCGTGTAGCCCGTTCCTTGAACAAGCGGGCCGGGTGCGGCATCAGGGCAAAAGGCGCCTTGGAAATGCCCCCGATCATAGATGGATCGGGCTGTAGGGATGATACGGACATTCTACCTCGCGGGGCCGACCGGCCACAGCTTCCTGTCGCGCGTTGTTTCGAAGGCAGACAGCCTCGAAGAACAGATGCGTCGTTGAAACCTAAGGGGCGTCGCACGCATGGGCGCGCAACGCCCTTCCTTGTTATTCTGCCGGATCGATCCTGCCGCGTCCAGCCATGTCCTTGAACCACTTGCGATGGTGGCGCCAGGCCCAGCCGCCGGTCACGGTTCCGCGCGTCATGGCGCTGATCGTGCCGCGTGTCCAGATAGCCGCATAGACATGCAGGATGAAGACCAGGATAATGGCAACGGCGGCAAGTGAGTGGACCAGAAGTGCCACACGCTGGGTCGGTATGCTGGTCAGCAAACCAAAATACTGTTCCCAGGCCATGATGCCGGTGGCAATCAGCACGATAATGAGCGCCGCCATGCCCCAGAAAATGAACTTCTGGCCGGCATTGTATTTGCCGAGTTCCGGCAATCGCTCCTCATGTCCGCCGATCACGTCACCGATCTGCGAGGCCCATTTCACGTCATCCCGGTTGGGCAGGTTCAGCTTCCACAACTGCGCGAACAGGATGAAGAAGGAGATGAAAAGCACGATGCCGATCCACGGGTGGATCCAGCGCGTCATCTGCCCCCCGCCGAAGAGGTCGGTCAGGAAAAACAGCGACGGGTGGAACATGGCAAGGCCGGACAACAGCAGCAGGATCAGGCTGATCGCAGTGACCCAGTGATTGATGCGTTTGCCGATGCCGTAGCGAACGACTTCGACCGGCGGGCCACGTCGGATCGTGTCTTCGGCACCCGCCTTGGCAGCTGCGACGTTGGCAGAGGTGTTATCCGCTAGACTGCTCATCAGGCGTCCTCCTCACGCTTGTCGGCGTGATCAACGGCTTCCTGCGCTTCCTGTTCCTCGTGTTTCGACACGCGGTTGGCCTTGGCGAACAGGCCGTGCAGGATCGTGCCTGCCGCAGCAAGCCCCATCACTGCGAGACCGGCATATTTGGTCGCACCCTTCCACGTCTGCACGACGGCGGAAATGGCAGGGTTGTCCGGCAGGTCCGCATAGATATGCGGCTTGTCGTTATGGTGCAGCACATACATGACGTGCGTGCCGCCGACGCCCGGTGGGTCGTATAGACCGGCGTTGGCATAACCGCGCGACTTCAGATCTGCGATCCGGCCTTCCGCATGTTTCTTCATGTCTTCCTTGGTGCCGAAGACGATCGCCTGTGTGGGACAGGCCTTGGCGCAGGCCGGGCCTTGGCCCACGGCAACGCGGTCGGAACAGAGCGTGCATTTGTAAGCCCTGTGATCCGTCTTCGAGATGCGGGGAATGTTGAAGGGACAGCCCTTCACGCAATAACCGCAGCCGATGCAATTCTCATGCACGAAGTCGACGATGCCGTTCGAATACTGCACGATCGCGCCCGGCGACGGGCAGGCCTTCAGACAGCCCGGATCGGCACAATGCATGCAGCCGTCCTTGCGAATCAGCCATTCCAGATTGTCGGTCTCCGGGTTCACCCATTCGGTAAACCGCATGAGCGTGAACATGTCGGCGGAAAGATCGTGCGGGTTCGTATAGACCCCGACGTTTTCGCCGATAGCCGGATTGGTGTCGTTCCACTCAACGCAGGCCGATTGGCAGGCCTTGCAGCCGATGCATTTTGAAACGTCGATGAGCTTTGCGACGGGAGTGAGCTGCCGCTCAGGTTGCGGCAGCTCGGATGTGGCAGAGCGACGGATGAGGTCACGCTGCGTCAGGTTGGTTTCCATCGGCTGCACCGGCGGATTGCTGACGGCGGTGCGCGGGCTGTCCATGGTATTGGCCATCAGACGCTTGCCTCCTTGTCCTTGGGTGCGGTCGAAGGTTCGATATTGACGAGGAACGCCTTCGATTCCGGAGTTTCGATATTGGCGTCACCGACAAAGGCCGCGAGCGAATTCGGGCCGAAACCCTTCTTCGCCGAACCGGTAAAGCCCCAGTGCAGCGGAATACCGACGATATGCACCGGCTTTCCGTCGCAGATGAGCGGCCGGATGCGCTTCGTCACCACGGCCTTGGCCTTGATCGAACCACGTTTGGACCATACCCGGACCCAGCCGCCATGCTCGATTTTCTTTTCCGCAGCCAGCTCTTCCGAGATTTCCACGAAGAATTCCGGCTGAAGCGCCGAGTTCACCCGGTTGTGCTTCGTCCAGTAGTGGAAATGTTCGGTCAGACGGTAGGAGGTCGCCGCATAGGGGAACTCCGCCGACGTACCGAGCTGTTCGGCGTCCGACTTGAACACGCGGGCAACCGGGTTGCCGCGCATCTTGCGATTGAAGACGTTTTCGACCGGGCTTTCGAACGGCTCCATGTGTGCCGGGAACGGACCGTCACGCATCATGCCGCGAGCGAACAGACGCGAAACACCTTCCTGGTTCATTATGAACGGGCCGACATCCTGCGGTTTCGCCGTCGGCGAAATGTCGGGAACGTCATAACCCGTCCACTTGGAACCATCCCATTCGAGCAGCTTGCGGGTCGGATCCCAAGGCTTGCCGTTAATATCCGCGGATGCACGGTTGTAGAGCGTGCGGCGGTTCAGCGGCCAGGCGAAAGTCCAGCCCAGATAGGCGCCGGTATCGTCCGGATCGTGGTTGTCACGACGACCCATATTATTGCCCTGCTCGTTCCAGCAGCCGGAATAGATCCAGCAGCCGGCCATGGTCGAGCCGTCGTCGCGAAGCTGCGAGAAGTTGACCACCTGCTTGCCGGCAGCAACCAGAACCTTGCTCGGATCGGTCGGGTCCATGAGATCGCTCAGCGCGCGGCCGTTGATCTCCTTCGCCAGCTCTTCCGCCGTCGGTTCGTTCTCGTCTTCGTAAGCCCAAGACAGGTTGAGGATAGGATCGGGGAAAGCACCGCCTTCCTTGCGATACAGTTCCCGCATGCGCAGGAAGATCTGGGCTATGATCCAGCTGTCGTGCTTGGCTTCGCCCGGAGGCGAGCTTGCCTGCCAGTGCCACTGCAGCCAGCGGCCCGAATTGGTGAGCGATCCGTCTTCCTCGGCAAAGCAGGTCGACGGCAGCTGGAACACTTCGGTGTTGATGGATGCGGTGTCCACGTCGTTGAAGTCGCCGTGGTTTTCCCAGAACCGTGAGGTCTCGGTTTCCAGCGGGTCCATGGTGACCATGAACTTCAGCTTCGACAGAGAAGACGTGATCTTGGCCCGGTTGGGGAAGGCGAGGATCGGGTTGAAACCCTGGCAGATATAGCCGTTGACCTTGCCGCTGTTCATCAGTTCGAACATGCGAAGGACATCGTATGCCGGAACGTCGAGTTTCGGTATGTAGTTGAACGCCCAGCCATTTTCGGCCGTCGCAGCGTCGCCCCACATGGCCTTCTGGAACGAGACCATGAACTTCTTGTAGTTCTGCCAGTAGCTGGTCTGCCCCGGACGAAGCGGCTTGAACTGGCGCGTCGACATGTAGGTCTCGAAGTCGGTGTCCTTCTCAGTCGGCATCGTCAGATAACCGGTGAGGAGATGGGACATCAGGCCGAGGTCCGTCAGACCCTGGATATTCGAGTGGCCACGAAGCGCGTTCATGCCGCCACCGCGTACACCGATATTGCCAAGGATCAGCTGCAGCATCGCCATGGCGCGGATGTTCTGCGAACCCTTGGAATGCTGGGTCCAGCCTAGCGCATACATCGACGTCATTGTCTTGGTCGGTTTAGAGCATTCCGAGATCATCTCGGCAACCTTCAGGAATTTCTCCTTCGGCGTGCCGCAGACCTGTTCGACCAGTTCCGGCGTGTAAGGGGCGAGATGCTCCTTCAAGAGGTTCCAGACGCAACGGGGATGCTCAAGCGTCGGGTCGGTCACGGCAAAGCCGTCATCGCCCATGACATAATCCCAGGTGGATTTGTCGTAGTCGCGCTTTTCTTCGTCATAGCCGGTAAACAGGCCATCCTTGTAGCCGAAACCGTCTTTCACGATGAACGAGGCGTTGGTGAACGCCTTCATGTATTCCCACTGCACCTTGCCGTTATCGATGCAATATTTCATCACACCATTGAGGAAGGCGATGTCGGAACCCTGGCGGATCGGCGCATAATAATCCGATACGGAGGCCGTACGGGTATAGCGCGGGTCAACGACGATCAGCTTGGCGCCGCGATGGGCCTTTGCTTCCGTCACCCATTTAAATCCACAGGGATGCGCTTCCGCCGCGTTGCCGCCCATGACGACGACGAGGTCGGTATTCTTGATGTCGGTCCAAGCATTCGTCATTGAACCACGGCCAAAAGTTGGGCCCAAACTGGACACCGTGGGGCCGTGTCAGACGCGTGCCTGATTATCGAAACCGACTATACCTATGGACTTGGCGAACTTGAAAGTTGCCCAAGCCGTTTCGTTGGAGGTGGCCGACGCTGCGAGCATACCCGTCGTCGTCCAGCGATTGACATCCAGTCCCTTCTCGTTCTTGGCGAGAAAGTTGGCGTCGCGGTCGTCCTTCATCAGCCGCGCGATGCGGTCGAGAGCCTCGTCCCAGGACATGCGTTCGAATTTGTCCGAACCGGGCTTGCGATGCATCGGGTAGAGGAGGCGAGTCGGCGACTTTACAAAGTCCTTTAGCGCCGCCCCCTTGGGACAGAGCGTCCCGCGATTGGTGGGGTGGTCGACATCGCCTTCGATGTGCATAACTTCCGCATTGTCACCCTTGCGCACATCACCCTTGGAATAGATGATGATGCCGCAAGCGACGGAACAGTAAGGACAGGTCTGGCGGGTTTCCGTGGTTGTGGCCAGCTTGAATGGCCGCACATGAGCGATTTCAGCAGCTTCAGCTTCGCTAAAACCCAACGCGCCCATGGAAGTCGCCGCAACCCCTGCCCCGGTGAGCTTCAAAAAGCTGCGCCTCGAGAGGTCCATATTCATTGTGAACTTTTCTCCATTCTAAAAGAACGAACCAGGTGCGACATTATGCCGGAGCCACCTCATGTCAAGTTAACGGCGACCTGAGTGCCGACATTGTGACGGATTTCGACAAACAACGTTCCAGCGCCTTACTTTTCGCCTTAACTCGATAAAAAACGAAGGTTTTTCTACTTCCGGGCATTCGTTAGTGGAATCGTCCTCGACACTTTTGACCGGCGCTCTAGCTTTCCTGCGAACCACTTCATCAAACGCGCCGGCATTGCGGCCGGTTCCAGGAAATCAGGGAAGCTCCGATGTCGCTCACCACTAAGTTTGCGGGCTTTATACTCGCCTTGTCCCTCTCCGCCACGGCGGCATCGGCACAGGTCGTCGTCTCGTCGAAGATCGACACCGAGGGCGGCGTGCTCGGCAACATCATCCTGTCGGTGCTGAAGGCCAACAATATCGAGGCGACCGACCGCATCCAGCTCGGTGCGACGCCGGTTCTGCGCAAGGCGATTACGGCCGGCGAGATCGACATCTATCCGGAATATACCGGCAACGGCGCCTTCTTCTTCGAAAAAGCCGATGATCCGGCATGGAAAGATCCGGTACAAGCCTATGACACGGTGAAGAAGCTCGATCTCGACGCAAACAAGATTGTCTGGCTGACACCCTCACCCGCCAACAATACCTGGGGCATCGCCGTGCGTCAGGATGCTGCGGATGAAAACAAGCTCAAAACGCTCTCGGATTTCGGCAAGTTCATCGCCGGCGGCGGCGATATCGTTCTTGCCGCATCGGCCGAATTCGTAAATTCGGCAGCCGCCCTTCCTGCTTTCCAGACGACCTACGGCTTCAAGCTCAAGCCCGAGCAGCTGATCACGCTTTCGGGTGGCGACACGGCAGCAACGATCGCAGCAGCAGCCAACCAGACGAATGGCGCCAATGCGGCCATGGTCTACGGCACGGATGGCGGCATCGCGCCTTCCGGCCTCGTGGTGCTCGATGACGACAAGAAGGTTCAGCCGGTCTATCAACCGGCCCCGATCATCCGTAAGGCAACGCTCGAAAAGAACCCGAAGATTGCCGAGTTGCTGAAGCCCGTCTTCGAGAAACTGGATCTCGTGACCCTTCAGGATTTGAACGGCCGCGTTCAGGTGGGCGGCGAGCCGGCCAAGACCGTCGCCGAGGACTTTTTGAAGAAAAACGGCTTCCTCAAGTAAGTCCCGCATAGCTTTAACACCGAGAGAAAGGGCAGCGGCTTGCTCAGAGGGCTGGAAAAGACGGGCGTGCTGATGGGCGCCCTCATCCTGGTTGCGACCTTTGCGCTCCCCTTCATCGTGGTCAAGCCGAACCGTATCCTGCAGGGACAGGGACGCTCGCTGATCGAGGGGCTGCCGTCCGTCTCCGGCATCGCGCTGGCCGCAGCCATGGTGATCGTCGCCGTCTGTCTTCTCATTCGCCTGCCGCCTCTCGCGCGGCTGGCAATCGCGACGGCCGGACTGCTTGCCGCCATTCTGGCTCTCGGAGGAGCGGCGCATGCCGGACTTCCACCAGGCAATACCTATGCCCGGGTATCGCCCGGCTCGGGCTTCTGGCTGCTTCTGTTCAGCCTCTCGCTCGCCTTCATCGACGTCGTCGCCAGGCTCAGGCTTTCACCGGCTGCACGACTGCTGCTGCTGGTCATCGCGGCGACTGTGATCGGCGGCATATTCGCATCCGGCATCCTCGCCGATATCTCGGTGATGAAGGAATATGTGAACCGCTCGGATGCATTCTGGGCCGAGATGTCGCGTCATGCGATGCTGGCGCTCGGCTCCATGCTGGTCGCCTTCCTGATCGGTCTGCCGCTCGGCGTCATCTCCCATCGCATATCATGGCTGCGGGCGGCGGCACTCAACACGCTCAATATCCTGCAGACCATCCCCTCGATTGCCCTCTTCGGCCTTTTGATCCTGCCGCTCGGCTGGGTGGCCGCGCACATACCCGGAGCCGCCGCAATCGGCATTTCCGGCATAGGGACAGCACCCGCCTTCGTCGCACTCGTGCTTTATTCGCTCCTGCCGGTCGTCGCCAACACGGTCGCCGGTCTCGAAAACGTGCCGCGCGAGGCCAATGATGCCGCACGCGGCGCCGGCATGACCGACTTTCAGCGGCTCGTCTCGATCGAGTTCCCCTTGACCTTCCCGAGCCTGCTTGCAGCAATCCGCATCGTCCTGATCCAGAATATTGGCATGGCGACGATTGCGGCGCTGATCGGCGGCGGCGGCATGGGGGTCTTCGTCTTCCAGGGGCTAGGTCAGTCGGCGATGGACCTCGTTCTGCTCGGCGCATTGCCGACCGTCGCCATGTCATTCGTCGCCGCCATCGTCCTCGATGCGCTGGTGGATTTCAGCAGAGCACCCGGCAGCGAGGTCCGCGCCACATGATCGATATCCAGTCCGTCACCAAGCGTTATGGCGGCAAGGCCGTGGTCGACAGCGTCTCGTTCGCGGTCCCCGAGGGCACGATTGCCGTACTGGTTGGCACATCCGGTTCCGGCAAGACGACACTTCTGCGGATGATCAATCAGCTCGTTTCGCAGGACGAGGGCACGATCCTGATCGGCGGGGAAGACACGCGCAACATTCCCGGCCACGAACTGCGGCGGCGTATCGGTTATGCGATCCAGGGCCATGGCCTGTTTCCCCACCGTACTGTCGCCGAAAACATCGCAACCGTGCCGCGCCTGCTCAAATGGGAGAAATCGCGGATCGACGCGCGGGTTGCCGAACTGCTCGATCTCTTCCAGCTCGATCCCGCAGCTTTTGCAAACCGCTATCCGCACCAGCTTTCCGGTGGCCAGCAGCAACGTGTCGGCGTCGCCCGCGCGCTTGCGGCCGAACCGAAAATCCTGCTGATGGACGAACCCTTTGGCGCGCTGGACCCGGTTCTGCGCAGCAAGGCGCAGGACGAGCTTCTGGCGATCCAGAAGCGATTCGGCACGACAATCGTCATCGTCACCCACGATATCAACGAGGCTTTCCATCTCGGCGACACGATTGCGGTGATGGACAAGGGCAGGCTCCTGCAATATGGCCGCCCCATCGATCTCCTGAAGGCACCTGCAACATCCTTTGTCGAAGGACTGGTTGGTACATTCGACCGTCCGTTCCGGCTTCTGTCGCTCGACACCTTGGCTGGAATAATCGAACCAGGAGAGGCCGACGGAGAGCCGATCGAGGAGAACCGAACACGACAGGATGCCCTGGCTGCCCTGATGTGGAGCGGCGCGGATACGCTTCCCGTCGTCTCGGATGACGGCAAGCCGCTCGGTCGCGTACGGTTGCAGACACTTTTGCGCCAGGCGGCCAGGCCGCAATGAGCCTTGTTCGCCTTGCACCCCGCATCATTCTTCTCTTCCTACTGGTTGGCTTTCTCGCCTCACCGGAGAGTTTCGACTTCGCCTTCAAGCCCCTGGTTCAGGCCAATGCACCGGCAATCTACAATCAGGGCGATCTTGCCGCTCTGACGCTGCTACATGCGCGCATGGTGTTCTTCGCAACTCTGCTTGCCACGGTGATTGCCGTCGCACTGGCGATCCTCGTCACCCGCCCCTTCGGCGCCGAATTCCTGCCGCTTGCCCGAGCGATAGTGAATATCGGCCAGACCTTTCCTCCGGTCGCCGTGCTGGCACTGGCCGTCCCGGCCATGGGCTTCGGCAATGGACCGACGCTGGTCGCGCTGTTTCTCTACGCGCTTCTGCCGATTTTCGAGAACACGATGACGGCGCTGACGACCGTGCCGCGGAACATCATCGATGCCGCCAAAGGCAATGGAATGACACGCTCTCAGATTTTCCGCCAGATAGAACTGCCGCTCAGCCTGCCGATGATCGTCGGCGGCATCAAGATTTCGACCGTCATCGGTTTCGGCACCGCCACGATTGGCTCCACCGTGGCGGCAAAGACACTCGGTGAAGTCATCATCGCAGGACTGCAGTCGAACAACCTCGCCTTCATCCTGCAGGGCGCGCTTCTCGTCGCCGCCCTCGCAATCCTCGTCTTCGATATTCTGTCGATGCTGGAACGATCGCTGACGAAGTGGAAAGCCGCCTAGACGGCTCTCCGATAGATCTCACTCTTCACTGGTTCGCGGCTGAACCTGCTGCGGCCCGAGGATCTCGCGCTTGCCGACATGGTTCGGGGCACCGACGAGACCTTCCTTTTCCATCCGCTCCACCAGCGATGCGGCACGGTTATAGCCGATCGACAGGCGACGCTGGATGTAGGACGTCGAGCACTTCTTGTCGCGCTGCACGATCTTGACGGCACGCTCATAGAGATCGTCGCCATTGTCTTCCGCGCCCATCGAAGTCTGGTCGAAGACGGCTGCGTCCTCGTCCTGTTCGATGTCGTCTTCTTCCTCGTCCTCGGTCACGCTGCCGAGATAAGAGGGCTGACCTTGCGTCTTCAGATGCGCGACGACCTTCTCGACTTCGTAATCGGAGACGAACGGGCCGTGGACACGGGCAATCCGCCCGCCACCCTTCATGTGCAGCATGTCGCCCTGACCGAGAAGATGTTCGGCACCCTGCTCGCCGAGGATCGTGCGGCTGTCGATCTTCGACGTCACCTGGAAGGAGATACGGGTCGGGAAGTTCGCCTTGATCGTGCCGGTAATGACATCGACGGACGGACGCTGGGTCGCCATGATCAGGTGGATGCCCGCGGCACGTGCCATCTGTGCCAGACGCTGGATAGCGCCTTCGATTTCCTTGCCGGCGACCATCATCAGATCGGCCATCTCGTCGACGATGACCACAATATAAGGCAGCGCCGTCAGGTCGAGAGCCTGTTCCTCGAACACCTGCTCGCCGGTCGAGCGGTCGAAACCGACCGGCACGCTGATCATGATCGTCTCGCCCTTGTTACGGGCTTCGGCGACGCGGGCATTAAAGCCATCGATATTGCGAACGTTGAGGCGCGACATCTTGCGATAACGCTCTTCCATCTCGCGCACGGCCCATTTCAGCGCCAGAACGGCCTTCTTCGGATCGGTAACCACCGGCGTCAGCAGATGCGGAATGCCGTCATAAACGGAGAGTTCCAGCATCTTCGGGTCGACCATGATCAACCGGCATTCTTCGGGGCGAAGATGGTAGAGCAGCGACAGGATCATCGTGTTGATCGCAACCGACTTGCCCGAACCGGTCGTTCCGGCAACCAGAAGATGGGGCATCTTGGCGAGTTCGGCGATAACCGGCTCACCGCCGATCGTCTTGCCGAGGCAAAGCGGCAAGCGGTAATCGGTGCCGATATAGGAATTGCTCTCGACCAGTTCACGTAGATAAACGGTCTCGCGTTCGACATTCGGCAATTCGATGCCGATGACGTTGCGGCCGGGGATTACGGCGACGCGGGCGGACAGAGCAGACATCGAACGGGCGATATCGTCCGACAGGTTCATGACGCGCGAGGATTTTACACCCGGAGCCGGGGCAAATTCGTAAAGCGTAACGACCGGGCCGGGACGAACGTCGATAATCTCGCCCTTGACGCCGAAATCCTCGAGAATGCTTTCCAGCAGTCCGGCGCTCTGTTCCAGCGCCTCCTGGCTCATCGTCTGCTCTTCGCGCGGTTCGGCGACCTGCAGGAGATCGATATCCGGGAAGGTGTAGTCTTCAGTAAATTGCAGCACACGCGGCTTGCGAACGGCAACCGGCGCGGCGGGCTGAATTTCGACCGGTTCCGCCACCAGCACTGGCTGTTCAGCGACCACTTCGATCGGCGTGGCATAAGCGGCGGGCTCTATAAACGGCACAGACTGCGGCTCTGCGGCGAACGGAGAAGGCGCAACCTGTCTGATCGCGATCTGGCGATAAAGATCGATCGCAGACGGCGCTTCGTGAACGACGGGAGCAATGACCGGTGCGGCCTCAACAACGGCCGAAACAGGAATATGCACCGGTGCCGGCGGCACGAAACGGGTAACGGTCGGCTTCAGCGCCGCAGGAACAGGCTTCTGCGCGACCTGAGGCGCAGCCAATTCTCGTGACGGAGCTTTCTGCTCGATATTCTCCGAAGCACCAAGGCTCATCATTTCCCAGATCAAATGATCCGGGATCGACGTTACGCGGCGGGTGGGTGCATTTTGCGCAGGCGTGCTTTCCGGCTGCGCGGGCATAGGAGCAGCCGCGACAGGCTGACTATAGATCGGCTGTTCGACGACCCGCTGCATGGCTGCCTCGATCGGCTGCGAAACGGGAACAGCAGGCGCGGATGGTGCGAATGCCTGGCCGATGCGGCGCTGGAGATTAGTCACTTGGGAACCTGAATTTGCATGATGTGGAGCCGACTCGCCCGCGGGCATGGAGATGGCGATTGGTTGCCGCGCCTGTGCTGGAGCCGCGCTCTCAGTATGACCGGTCTCCTCGACGGTAACGACGTCCTGCTTGGCAGGGCCGCGGCCGGGCGTGCGGGTAAAGCGCACATTGGGCGCCAGTATGAAAGCGCGCTGCCATGTCGGAAGCTTTTCCGGATCCAGCTCGACCGCCGGTATCGGCTCCGGCAACGGCAGAGGCTGCTCCGCGTCATTGGCGGCCACGAACTCTTGTTCGTCACTCCAATTGGCGTCTTCGACTGGGGAAATGTCTTTGCGGGAAGGCGGAAAATGCATGTACGCGAAACCATCAAACAACGTGATCACACCGGTCCCTGTTAATAAAAAGAAAACCTTAACCAGGTGTTTCCGAGACCGGTCTTTTCCGCATCATTTTAGAGCGAACGAAGATTGGACCACACCATCAACCCGCGAGGCGGAGCGGTAGAAACCTCACAAATACAGGGCTTTCAGCGGCGTTCCGCGTAGTCGCTTCGAACGATTCCATGACGTTGAAGCTTGTCATAAAATGTCTTGCGCGGGATGCCGAGCGCTGTGATCGTCTGTTGAACGTCACCGCCGAACTCGGTCAGCGTTTCGCGAATGATATCAGCCTCGAAACGCTCCACCCGCTCTGGCAGGCCCGCACCATCTTCGCCCTTGGCCAGTGGCGCCGACAGCGGTGCAGACGGTTCAAGACCGAGCACGAATCGCTCAGCGTAATGGGAAAGCTCGCGGACATTACCGGGCCACGGATGATCCCGCAGATGCTCGACCACCTGGCGCGGCAGGTCCGAAACCTCGCGACCGAAACGCTGCCCGGCCTTTCTGGTGAAGTAGTTGAACAGGAGCGGAATGTCTTCGCGCCGTTCCCTGAGTGGTGGGATCGTCAACGTCACCACATTCAGCCGGTAATAAAGATCCTCGCGAAAGACCGCCCTTTGGTCAGGGTGACCGAGATCGACCTTCGAGGCTGCCACGACGCGCAAATCCACCGGGCGCACCTCGTTCGTGCCAAGCGGTGTGACCTCGCGCATTTCAAGGACCCGCAACATCTGCACCTGGGCGGAAAGCGGCATGCTCTCGATCTCGTCGAGAAACAGCGTACCGCCGCTCGAATGCTCGATCCGGCCGACCCGCTTCTTCTGTGCCCCGGTAAATGCCCCTGCTTCATGACCGAAAAGCTCACTCTCGATCACCTGTTCGGGAAGAGCACCACAATTCAGCGCAACGAAATTGCCGGTCGATCGCCGGCTCCATGAATGGAGCATGCTCGCGACCACTTCCTTGCCGCTGCCCGTTTCTCCCGTCACCAGCACATCGACATCGGTATCGGCGATCTGGCGAAGCATATGACGCAACCGCTCCATGACAGACGTCTGGCCGATCAGCGGCAAACCGTCGTCAGCTTCGGCACCGGCAGCGCGCAGCCGCCGATTTTCCATCACGAGGCTCCGCTTTTCCGCGGCATGCCGGACACATTGGATCAGCCGCTCGGTCGCAAACGGCTTGGCGATGAAGTCATATACGCCATTTTGGATAGCCTTCACCGCCATTGGTATGTCGCCGTGGCCGGTCATCAGAATGACCGGCAATTCACGATCGAAGCCCGCGATCCGGTCGAAAAGCTGCAATCCGTCCAGCCCCGGCATGCGGATATCCGAGACGACCACGCCGGGAAAGCCGTCGCCGAGTTGCGACAGAGCCTCGATGCCCGTCGAAAACGAGCGGACATCGAAACCGGCAAGGCTCAAAGTCTGGGCGGTCGCCTTCAACAGATCCTTGTCGTCATCGATAAGAAAAACGGGAACGGCTTCGGTCATGTTCAGGCTCTTTTCAGATGAACGGTAAATCGGGTCCCGGTCTCACCCGTCTCTACATCAAGCTGACCGCCGTAGTCCGCCACGATGTCCTTGCAGATGACCAGCCCAAGTCCCAGCCCCTTTTCCTTGGAAGAATTGAACGGCTGGAACAGTTCGGCGAGAATGCCGGAAGCGATTCCCGGACCATTATCCGCCACGCCGACGGATACCTTCTCATCCGTCGCCACCGTCGAAACGGTAACCCGCCCCCTCTCGCGTCCCTCCACCGCTTCAAGCGCGTTCTGCAGAAGATTGATGAAGATCTGCTCCAGCCTCAACCGGCTTCCCATCACTTCCAGATCGGCCGCAATCGGTTCGATAGTCAGCATGTCAAGCGACCCCGTGAACCGGCTCTGCAGCAGCAGCACTGCACCTTCAAGCACCTCTGCCAGCAAAACCGGCTCGGCTGCCGTGCGACCGCGCCGCGCCAGCGCCTTCAGGTCATCGGTAATCGCGCCGATCCGCTCCGTGAGAGAGGCGATAAGATCCAGATTTTCCTTCACCGGCTGTATCTGCTGCCGCTCGAGAAAAATCTTGGAATTATCGGCATAAGCCCGAATGGTGGCCACCGGCTGGTTGATTTCATGCGCGACACCGGCGGCAACCTGCCCAAGGATTGCAAGACGATTAGCCTGCACCAGATCCTGTTGCACCGCCTGTAGCTTTACCTCTGTCGATTTTCGGTTGGAAATTTCCGCCTGCAGATTGTCACGCGTCAGGCTGAGGTCGCGCGTCCGCTCATCGACACGCCGTTCAAGCTCTTCGCGCGCAGCCAATGCACCGATGATCTGCGCCTGCGCCATCTGCCGGCGACGGATCCAGACCGCCGTCACGGCAAGTAAGACCAGGAGCCCCAGCGCAGCAATCAGCCGGAATTCACGCATATCCGCAGCAACGGCTCCGTCGATCGGCAGGAGATATTGGAAATGCCAGCCAGTCGAGGCAACGGGGACAGAGATCTGCAAATAGCGGATCTGCCCGCCTCCCGGCAGAAGAACCCGTATGATGTCCGCATCCGGCGCCAGGGTTTCCAGCCGCGTCATCGGCAGGGGGAGAAGCGGTGCATCCCCGAACTGCAGGCTTTCGCGAATGGACGAGAGGCTCGATTGCGGAAGTGGCTTCGTCGTCATGAAACGCCAGGAGGGTATGGTCGTAATCAGCACGGCATGATTGTTGTCGGTGACGAAAGACGGTCGCTGCGTATCGCCCCAATCGGCCTCCAGCTGATCGAATTCCATCTTGGCGACGACGACGCCCAACGGCTTTTCTGGCGAACCTACCCTGTATGAAATATATAGACCCGGCCGGTTGCTGACGGAACCGAGTGCAAAATGTTCCGCTCCCCCCTCCTGCATGCCGCGGGAGAAATAGCTGCGGAATGTATAGTCGTTGCCGACAAAACTCTTTTCCTCGCGCCAGTTGCTGGCCGAAACCGCGATACCATCCGCTGCGACGACATAGATCACCGCCGCCTTGGTAGGCGCGATCAGCTCTTCAAGCTTGCGGCTGAGGGTAATCCTGGCAGCAGGATCGTTGGAAGACAACGTGTCGACCACATCGCGGTCCTGCGCCAGGAGCAGGGGCAGTGCGCGCGGCCGCTCGAGTACGGCCTGCAACAGCGCCACTTTCAGACTCGCCTCCGTCCGGCCCTGCAAAGACAGTCCGGCAAGTGCCGTCGCACGTCCATAAACACCCGCAACGTAGAAAACCGCGGCACAGGCGACAAGGGCCACCAGGCAGAAAACAATCCAGGTGCGGCGCGTTGCCGGCAGGCGCTCGGCTATCTGAGGCGTAGACATGGGCGCAATTGAGCATAAATCCGCACACAATACAAATATGACCGTGCGGAAATCCGCTCAAATCTCAACCAACAAATGGCGAAACACAATTTAATTGATTGCAATCAAGACGTTATGCCACAGGCGGCAAACTGGCACACCTCTTGCTGCCTTGCTTCCGACATCAATGCGCCCGGGAAGAGCCAGCTGGTTGGTTGTGGTGCGATGGAGGACAAAATGATTGCAATACCCGATTCCACGCAGCCGCGTGCCCCGCTGCCGCTGTACCGCCAGCTTTATGTTCAGGTACTGACCGCTATCGTCATCGGCATGCTGATCGGCCATTTCTGGCCTGATTTCGGCGCCAGCCTGAAGCCGCTCGGCGACGCGTTCATCAAGCTCGTCAAGATGATCATCGCACCGGTGATCTTCCTGACTGTCGCCACCGGTATTGCCGGCATGTCGGATCTCAAGAAGGTTGGACGCGTTGCCGGCAAGGCGATGCTCTACTTCCTGACCTTCTCGACGCTGGCCCTGATCGTCGGCCTCATTGTCGGCAACCTGCTGCAGCCGGGTGCCGGCATGAACATCGATCCGGCAACGCTCGACGGCAAGGCAGTCGCCGCCTACGCCACCAAGGCGCATGAGACGACGATCACCGGCTTCCTGATGAACATCATCCCGGACACGATCGTCGGCGCCTTCTCGCAGGGTGATATCCTGCAGGTGCTGTTCTTCTCCGTCCTGTTCGGCATCGCGCTCGGCATGGTCGGCGAAAAGGGCAAGCCGGTCTACGACTTCCTGACTGCGCTCACCGCCCCGATGTTCCGCCTCGTCGCAATCCTGATGAAGGCCGCCCCGATCGGCGCTTTCGGCGCCATGGCCTTCACCATCGGTAAATACGGCATCGGTTCGGTTGCCAACCTCGCCTTCCTTATCCTGTCGTTCTACATCACCGCGATCCTGTTCGTCGTCGTGATCCTCGGCGCGGTGGCGAAATATAACGGCTTCTCGATCTTCGCCCTGCTGCGTTACATCAAGGAAGAACTGCTTCTCGTGCTCGGCACCTCCTCCTCGGAAGCTGCCCTGCCGAACCTGATGCAGAAGATGGAACGTGCCGGCTGCAAGCGCTCGGTTGTGGGACTGGTCATCCCGACCGGTTATTCCTTCAACCTCGACGGCACCAACATCTACATGACGATGGCGGCGCTGTTCATTGCCCAGGCTACCGGCATCGACCTTTCGCTCATGGACCAGATCCTGCTTCTGCTCGTGGCAATGCTCTCTTCCAAGGGTGCTGCAGGCATTACCGGCGCAGGCTTTATTACGCTTGCTGCAACGCTCTCGGTCGTTCCGTCCGTTCCGGTCGCAGGCATGGCGCTTATCCTCGGCATCGACCGCTTCATGTCGGAATGCCGCGCGCTGACCAACCTCGTCGGCAATGCGGTTGCCACCATCGTCGTTGCACGCTGGGAAGGCGAACTCGACAAGGAGATGCTGGACGCCGCCCTCGCCAAGGGCTCCAACGTCACCGTGCCGGGCAACCTGCAGCCCGCCGAATAAGCCTCCCAAGGCTTGAATGGGGTGAGATCCCCCACCCCAATCTGCCGCCTCCGGGCGGCAGATCTGTTTTTACCACCGGCTGTCAGCCAAGACTTTTGCCGAACCGCGCAAAACTGTCGGCCAGCACCGTCGTTCCGGCACCCGGCTTTTCAGGCCGTTTGTAGACCCCGCCCACGACATCCGCCGGTTCTTCGAAATGATCCTTGATCCAGGGGATATATTCGAGAATGGTCGATGCCGGATGCCAGTAGCTCAGATGCACATGCACCTGGCTCATCTCACCCGCATGCGGCACGACAGGCAGCCGGTTCGCCAGCGCCAGATCGGCCACCTGGATATATTCGGTAATCCCGCCAAGCCGCGTCACGTCGGGCTGCACATAGGCAACCGCTCCGGCATTGATGAAGCTGCGAAATGCATCGACCGTATAAAGCTGCTCGCCGAGCGCCACCGGAATGGTCGAGGACCGCGCCAGCAGACGATGGCTCTCCACGTCGTCATACCACATCGGCTCTTCGAACCAGTAGATATCGAGATCGCGCGCCCGCTCGCAGAAGCGCAGGCAGGTCGGCAGGTCCCATTTGCCATTGCCGTCGATCGCGATGCGGATATCCGGCCCCAGCCGTTTGCGCACGGCCGCAAGCCTGCGGACATCGACATTCGGATCGTCGTGGCCGACCTTCAGCTTGATCCGGGTAAATCCATCCTCTTCGACCGCACGCGCAGAACCCGACAGAAGATCGTCCAGCGAGAATGACAGCCAGCCGATATCGGTATTATAGGCCTCAAGCGCGTCGGTCCTTGCGCCACCGAGATAAGCCCAGAGCGGCAGTCCCGCCTTCTTCGCCTTCAGGTCCCAGATCGCCACATCGACGGCAGCAAGCGCCAGATGCGTGATCCCCGCCCGGCCGACCCATTGCAGCGACGGATAACGCGCAAGCTTGGTCCAGAGCCGTTGATGATCATTGGCATCCTCACCGATCAGAAGCGGCGCATAGCAGTCGCGAATGCAGGCCGTGATCAGCCGGTCGGATGCCAGATGCGCATGGGTGCCGGTAAAACCGTAGCCGGTCAGCCCATCCGTCGTGGTGATCGCCACCCCGACCACGCCCCAATGGGTGATGCTGTGGGTCGAATCCGAAATCGACGCCGATGTCAGCGGCAGATGAAGGATGAATGGTTCCAGGGACTTGATCTTCAATGTCGGCTCCTCCCGATGATCATGATCACAAACTGAATTCGACGTCTCGCAGGCGCTCCAGATAGGCCACATTCGGCAATGACAGGCCGCGCGCGGCATTGGCAATGCGCAGCATGGCGCGCTCCCGCGAGATTTTCAGATGATTGGCAAGCGCCGCACCGGCATCCGCGACCCGGCCCGCCATCAGCCGCTCGAAAACCTCGACATGTTCCAGCAGGAACGGCTCGTCGGTGATCGGCGGCGTCTTGGGCTGGTAGAGTCTGTGATGCGCGACCAGAACGGCCTGCGGCAGGCTGATTGCCTGCATTAGCGGAGCATTGTCGCAGTAGCCGAGCAACTGGCCGTGAAGCTGCAGCTCGACCGCGTCCAGCATCGCGCCATCCGCCGCATCTCCCGCGTTGATCGCGTGCTGCAGATCTATAAACAGGGCCGGCAGCACCTCATCCGGCAAATGCGGAAAGGCCTGCTGCAGCGCCAGCGGCTCAAGCGTCCATCGCAATTCGTAGAGCTGGTTCACATGCCTTGCGGTCAGTGCCGGCACATGCCAGCGACCGGCATCATCCTTGCTGACGATGCCGCGCTGCTGCAGTCTCGCCACAACCTCGCGGGCAACCGTACGGCTCACCCCGAAAGCTTTCGCCAGCGCCACCTCGTTGATGCGCCAGCTGGCGATCGATGTTCGGGAGACGATCTCCATCTCCACCTGCCGGTAGATCAGCTCCCAGCTCGCCAGAAAATGAAGCTGCATGTCGTCCGGGCCGGAAGTATCGACCGCGTCGCCAACGTTTTGGCTGGTAGATCCACCCCCTGCAACAACCTGATATCCTCGCCCCTCGGATTTACGGACAAGCCCCAGCGCCTCCAGTTCCGACAGGGCCTGTCGTGCCGGCGCCCGGCTGATGCCGAACCTTTTCGCAATGGCGGTCTCGTTCAGCCTTGCGGCGTCATGCCACCCACCGGAGCGGATTTCCGACGCGACCACCGCAAGAGCTCGCTGGTAGAGTTTGGGCGAACGCCCCGATACGGCATCACTCGGCCCCTCCGTCATTTCACCGTCCCCATGATGCCGTCCTGGCGAAAATCGCAACCGACCGTCTTTCATTCATTTACATTCGCAAGCAAGAATGTCTAGTGTACACAAAAGACAATAATTTCGAGGAAATGCCATGGATGCTGTTCATCAGACAGTCTCGCTTTCGGATCTCGACCGCTTTTGCCGTCAGGTCCTGACCGCTTGCGGTGCCAACGATGCGACGGCTGACGCGACGACGCGCGCCCTCATGCACGCCACGCGCTGCGGCGTGGACAGCCACGGCGTCCGCCTGCTTGCCCACTACATCAAGGCTCTCGAAGGCGGCCGTCTGAACAAGAACCCTGACATCCGCAAAGTCGCTGGTTTCGGCGCGGTGGAAACGCTGGACGGCGACCATGCCCAAGGCGCCGTTCCTGCCTATGCCGCCATGGCGCGGGCAATCGATCTCGCCGGAAAATTCGGCATCGGCGCCGTCGGCGTCCGCAACAATTCGCATTTCGGCGCGGCAGGCGCCTATTCGGTCGAGGCCGCCAGACATGGTATGATCGGCCTGTCTTTCTGCAACTCCGACAGTTTTGTCCGGCTGCACGATGGTGCCTCGCGCTTCCACGGCACCAACCCGATTTCGATGGCTGTCCCGATTGCCGGTGAAGATCCGTGGTTCCTCGACATGGCGACCAGCGCCGTCCCATTCAATCGTGTCCTGCTTTATCGCAGTACCGGGACAAGGCTGCCCGAGGGCGTCGCGTCTGACGAAGCCGGCATCAACACGACGGACCCGCATCTGACCGAAATGCTCGCCCCACTGGGTGACGCCTTCGGTTTCAAGGGTGCCGGCCTTGCCGGTATCGCGGAAATCTTCAGCGCAGTGCTCACCGGCATGCGTCTAAGCTTCGACATCCCCTCGATGATGGGTGAGGATATGGAGACTCCGCGCCTGCTTGGGGCTTTCGTCATGGCCATCCAGCCCGAAGCCTTCGTCGACAGACCAACCTTCGAGGCCGGCATAAAACGCTATGTTGAAACGCTGCGGACATCGCCTGCCCGTGCCGGCGCATCCGTCATGGCGCCTGGCGACCGCGAATGGAAGGTCGCACGCCATCGCGATGCTCATGGCGTCGAGCTCGATCCGGTAACAAGAGCCGCGTTTCTGGAGCTGTCCGGGACCTACAACGTTCCGATGCCGGCCTGAACAAGTTTCTGTGAGGAGCCCACTTGACGAATGATAATTGGTAAGACAATCTGACCACATGACGCGGGAGGAGAGACGCGTCAGGAGGTTTTCATGTTTGTCGCGCTTGAACCACGCCGGCTTTATCGCCAGGCCGCGGAACAGCTTCGTGTACTCATCCAGTCGGGAGAGATCGCCGTCGGGGAGCGACTGCCTGCCGAACGCGAGCTGGCCGAGCGGCTCGGCGTATCACGTCCGACCGTGCGAGAAGCCCTGATCGTTCTCGAAGTCGAGGGTCTGGTGCAGATCCGCATGGGGTCAGGCGTATATGTCAGCCCCAAGGCTGCAGGAGCGCCGAAGGTTCTCGCCGCAGACGACAGCGAAGCCCCGTTCGAAATCCTGCAGGCCCGCTGCATCATCGAAAGCGCTATTGCGGAAGAGGCCGCACGTTGCGTCGACGAGGCAGGCATTCAAAGCCTCGACGTCATTCTGGAAGAGATGGAAGGCGTACTGGAAAACTCCGAGCGGGCGTTGGCGCTGGACCGCGCCTTTCATACGGCAATCGCCGACATCATCGGCAATTCGTCGCTCAATGTCTTTATCGGCCTGATCTACGACAAGCGCGCCTCGCCTTTCTTCGAAAAGCTGGCAAGCTATTTCGAAGGCCCCCACACATGGCGGGCAGCACTGGATGAACACAGGATCATACGCGACGCGCTGGCGGCAGGAGACCCGGCAGCGGCACGCGAAGCGATGCGCATGCATTTGACGCTTTCGCAAAAGAGATTCTCGGAAAGCTTCGGAGAGGAGCCAACGAGAGAGGAGTGACCGAGACCGCGAGGAGGCGGCCGGTTAGGGAGTAATCTGAACGCAATTCGGGAGGACAGAATGAGTTCAAGATTGAAGACGCTGCTCGGTGCAGCGGCAGTCATCGTGGCGTCGGCAATGTCGGCACACGCGGTGGAAACGCTGAAATGGGCGCATGTCTACGAGACATCCGAACCCTTCCACACGGAATCGGTATGGGCCGCCGGAGAAATCGCCAAGCGCACGAACGGACGTTACAAGATCGACGTCTATCCGGCTTCACAGCTCGGCAAGGAAGCCGACATCAACCAGGGCCTCAAGCTCGGCACTGTCGACATGATCATCTCGGGTTCGAGCTTCGCCGCCCGCGATTTCAAGCCGATCGGCGTCACCTATTTCCCTTATATCTTCCGTGATCCGAGCCATCTGATCACCTACACGAAGAGCGACGTCTTCAAGCGCCTTGCCAAGGGGTATGAGGACAAGACCGGCAACGTCATCACCGCCGTCAGCTATTACGGCACTCGCCACACGACTTCGAACACAGCAATCACCAAATGCTCCGACCTGAAGGGCGTGAAGATGCGCGTTCCGGACGTGCCGGCCTATCTCGCAATGCCGCGCGCCTGCGGTGCCAACACCACGCCGATCGCATTCGCCGAAGTCTATCTCGCGCTGCAGAACGGCACGGTGGACGCCCAGGAAAACCCGCTGACGACGATCGAAGCGAAAAAATTCTTCGAAGTTCAGAAGAACATCGTTCTCTCCGGCCATATCGTCGACCATCTCAACACAGTCATCTCCAAAAGCCGCTGGGCGAGCCTCTCTGACGAAGACAAGCAGATTTTCCGCGACGTCATGCAGGAAGCTGCCGCCAAGACCACGAAGATTATCGAGGAGCGTGAAAAGGCTCTGGTCGACGACTTCAAGAAACGCGGCCTGAACGTCGTCGAGGTCGACAAGGCCGACTTCGAGAAGAACGTGCTCGAAAAGGTCAAGTTCGAGGACTTCGGCTACGAGAAGTCCGATTGGGAAGCGATCCGCGCCATCAAATGATCCCGTTCGGCGCGGTCGAAAGACGACCGCGCCGGCTTCTCTTGAATGGGACAAACTCATGTCGACAGCACAGGAAATTCACACTCAGGTCACTCCTGAGGAGATAGCGCATACCTTTGACGAGGCCCCCGCCGAAGTCGATCTCAAGGTCTACGCCTTCGAAGACTGGATCACGCTCGGCCTATTCTGGCTGATGACGGGCTGCGTCTTCCTGCAATTCTTTACTCGCTACGTCCTGAACGACAGCTATGCCTGGACCGAGGAAATCGCCGTCAACTGCCTGATCGGCGTGGTGTTTCTGGGCTCAGTCATGTGTGTGCGGATGTCGCGCCACATCCAGGTGGACGTGCTCTACCACTATCTGCCCGCCCGTGTGACACGCGTCATGGCGACGATTGTCGACATCATCCGCATCGGCTTCTTCGCCTACGGCTCCTGGCTGATGTGGCGTTACATGGAAGTCGTTGCTGGCGAGGAAATGGTCACCGTCGACCTTCCGCGCGACATCATCTTCTATTCCGTGCTCGCGGCATTCGTCCTGATGCTGTTCCGTTCCATTCAGGTCTTCATCGCCAATATGCGCCGCGGTTATTCGGTGCTCGAGCGACCCGAAGCCTTCCAGAGCGAGGGCTGAGATATGCTGCTTCTCATCGGTTCTTTTCTGGCGCTGATGCTTCTCGGCGTGCCGGTTGCCATCTCGATGGCCGTGTCGTCAGTGTCCTACATCATCTTCTACGACGTCGCGCCGGATATCATCGCCGCCCAGCGCCTTATCGCCGGCGTCGAGAGTTTTCCGCTTCTCGCCGTTCCCTTCTTCATCCTTGCCGGTAACCTGATGAATGTCGCCGGCGTCACCGGCCGCATCTATTCCTTCGCCGTCGCCCTCGTCGGCTGGATGAAGGGCGGTCTGGCGCAGGTCAACATCATCGGCTCGGTGGTGTTCTCCGGCATGTCCGGCACGGCGCTTGCCGATGCTGCCGGTATCGGCACAATCGAAATCAAGGCGATGAAGGATCACGGTTATCCGGTCGAAGCCGCGGTCGGCGTCACCGCCGCGTCGGCAACGCTTGGACCCATCTTCCCGCCGTCGCTCCCCTTCGTCATTTACGGCATGATGGCAAACGTTTCGATCGGCGCGCTGTTCATGGCCGGCATCGTGCCCGGCGTCGTCATGACGGTGCTGATGATGGTCACAGTCGCCGTCTTCGCCTTCATCAAACGCTGGGGTTCGGATACGCCGTTTAACATCCGCAACCTGTTCGGCGCCTCGCTGGAAGTCGTTGTCGTCATGATGGTGCCGCTCGGCATCTATCTCCTGACGCTGATGGGCCTCTCGTTGAACTTTGCGGTCGGCATCGCCCTCATCGTCCTCATCGCCGCCGACTGGTATTTCGACTTCTCGGCCGTCATGGCGCTGATGACCCCGGTCATCCTGATCGGCGGCATGACGATGGGCTGGTTCACGCCAACGGAAGCGGCGGTTGCGGCCGTCCTCTGGTCGCTGTTCCTCGGCCTCGTGCGCTATCGCACAATGACCTTCAAGAGCCTCGCCAAGGCAACCATGGACACGGTCGAAACCACGGCCTCGGTTCTGTTCATCGTTGCTGCAGCCTCGGTCTTTGCCTGGTTGCTCACCGTCAGCCAGACCGCCCAGCTGCTCTCGACGGCCATCACCGGCCTTACCGACAGCAAGTGGGTGTTCCTCATCCTGGTCAACCTCCTGATGCTGTTCGTCGGCTGCTTCCTTGATACGATCGCGGCCATCACGATCCTCGTGCCGATCCTGCTGCCGCTGGTTCTGCAGTTCGACATCGACCCGGTGCATTTCGGCCTGATCATGACGCTGAACCTGATGATCGGTCTCCTGCATCCGCCGCTCGGCATGGTGCTCTTCGTACTCTCGCGTGTGGCCAAACTTTCGGTCGAACGCACGACGATGGCGATCCTGCCCTGGCTGGTGCCGCTGTTCGTGGCGCTGATCATCATCACCTTCGTCCCGGCCGTCACGCTGTGGCTGCCGACCGAGATGGGCCTGATCCGTTGATGATAACCCGCCTGCGCCGCTAGGCGGCGCAGGCACTCCATTCCAATGTGAAGGCATGAGACATGTTGACGAAGATCGTTCGTCTTTACGGCAAGCAGGACTTGCACGTCGAAACGCAGGAATGCCCCGAGCCTGGCCCCGGTGAAGTTCGGCTGAAAATGGCCCGGGGCGGCATCTGCGGGTCCGATCTCCATTATTTCCAGGACGGCGGCTTCGGCCCGGTGCGTGTACGCGAACCGATCATCAGCGGCCACGAGGCCTCCGGTTATATCGAGGCGGTTGGCCCCGGCGTCACCGGCCTCGCCCCCGGCACGCTCGTCGCCGTCAACCCGTCGCAACCCTGCGGCCACTGCCATTATTGCGGCATCGGCCAGCCGATCCATTGCCTCGAAATGAAGTTCATGGGCTCGGCCATGCGTCTTCCCCATGAGCAGGGCATGTTCCGCGAACAGTTTATCGTCCCGGCAATCCAGTGTTTTCCGGTGGAAGGCGAAGCCTCAGCCGCCGAGGCAGCCTGCGCCGAACCACTGGCTGTCTGCCTCCATGCGGTGGCCCAGGCCGGTGATCTTGCGGGCAAAAACGTGCTCGTCACCGGCGCCGGCCCTATCGGCTTGCTGGTTGTCGCCGCAGCCCGCCATGCAGGTGCCGAAAGGATCACGGTTACCGATCTTGCCGACGCTGCCCTGTCGCGCGGCCCGGCCATGGGCGCAAATAAGACGATCAACGTTTCCAAGCCCGATGCACTTACCCCCTATCAAAAAGACAAGGGCACGTTCGACACCGTGTTCGAATGCTCGGCCGCCGGCCCTGCCCTCGTCTCGGCATTCCAGTGCGTCAAACCACGCGGCACGATCGTGCAGGTCGGCGTGACCGGTGAATTGTCGGTTCCGGTCAACATGCTGGTCGGCAAGGAAATCGTCTGGCGCGGCTCGCAACGTTTCCACGAGGAATTCGCCCGCGCCGTCCAACTGATCGGCGCCAGGGATATCAATGTCCGTCCGATCCTTTCCCACACATTCCCGATCGACGAGGCGCTTCAAGCCTTCCTGCAGGCCGGTGATCGCACCGCCGCCTGCAAGGTCCAGATCGCGCTCAGCTAAAAAGGAAAGACAGATGCGACACACATGGCGATGGTTCGGACCGGTCGACAAGGTCACGGTGAGAGACGCCGCCCAGGCAGGGGCCGAGGGCATTGTCAGCGCCCTTCATCACATACCGACCGGCGCCGTCTGGCCCGCCGAAGAGATCGAAAAACGCCATCAGGCGATCCGCGAAGGCGGCCTTTTCTGGGACGTGGTGGAGAGCGTGCCGGTCTCGGAAGAGATAAAAACCCAGACCGGCGACTGGCGCGAGCATGTGAAGAACTGGCAGGAGACACTACGCCGCCTCTCGGCCTCCGGAATCAAGACGGTCTGCTACAATTTCATGCCGGTCCTCGACTGGACCCGCACCGACCTGCGTTGGGAAACGAAACACGGCGCCAAGGCCATGCGCTTTGATTTCACCGATTTCGTTGCTTTTGATATCCATATCCTCAAGCGACCGGGTGCAGCACTGGATTACCCGGAGAGAATTCAGGAGGAGGCCGCCAAACGCTTCGCCGCACTGGACGAAGCCCGCATTACAGCCCTCGGCAAGAATATCGGTGCTGGCCTGCCGGGCTCCGCGGATGGCTATACGCTCGATCAACTGCGCGAAAAACTCCGCACCTATCAGGGCATCGATGCCACCAAACTGCAGGCGCATCTCATCGATTTCCTCTCGGAAGTAACCCCGATCGCTGAACAGGTCGGCATCAACATCTGCGCCCATCCAGACGATCCGCCGTGGCCGCTTCTCGGCCTGCCGCGCATCCTCTCGACCGGCGACGACTACGCCCACATGCTCCGTCAGGTGGATAGCCGCGCCAATGGCGTGACGCTCTGCTCCGGCTCTCTCGGCGCGCGGGCGGATAACGATCTGGCTGAGATCGCCACCCGCTTTGCCGACCGCATCCACTTCGTCCATCTGCGCAATGTCACCCGCGACGAGGACAGCCTGCCCTGCTCCTTCTTCGAGGACGAGCATCTGGAAGGCGGCACCGACATGGTCGCCGTCATCGCCACACTTCTGACCGAAGAGACGCGCCGCAAGGCGGAGGGCCGTGAGGATCACCAGATTCCCATGCGCCCCGACCATGGCCAGGAAATCCTCGACGATCTCACCCGCGGTGCCCAGCCCGGTTATCCGGCCATCGGCCGCTTGAAGGGGCTGGCGGAGCTGCGCGGCATCGAACGGGCATTGAGCCACAGCCAGTTCGGACTTGGCCGATGACGAACCATCTTTCCTCCGAAACGCAGCTTCCCGCCAGCGTCGCCCAACCGGGCTACGACCGCTCCGAACTTCGCCCCGGCATACTGCATTTCGGCCTCGGAGCCTTCCACCGTGCGCATCAAGGCATTTATACCCAGCGTGCGCTGGAGAGCGAATTCGGCCCCTGGGGCATCGTCGCCGTCAACCTGCGCTCGCCCGAACCGGTCGATGCGCTGGCAGCGCAGGACGGCCTCTATTCGATCACCGTACGCGACAGCGATGGCGACACGAGCGAGGTCATCGGCGCAACCGTCGACTGGCTCTGCGCCGCCACTGACAGGGAGCGCGTCCTCGCTTATCTCGCCAGCCCCTTCATCCATGTCGTCACCCTCACCGTCTCGGAAAAGGCCTATGGCCTGCATCCGACAAACTGCGGTCTCGATGAGGCGCATCCCGCGGTCTCCAACGATCTCGCCAATCCCAAAGCCCCGGTCGGCGCAATCGGCTATCTCGTCGCCGGCCTCGCATCGCGGCGCGACAAGGGCATGCGCCCCTTCACCGTGCTCTGCTGCGACAACCTCCCGTCCAACGGCAAGGTGGTGAAGCGGCTGGTTCTCGACATGGCTGAACGCCGCGATCCCGAACTGGCGAAATGGATCGCGGAAGAAGTCACCTTCCCCTCCTCCATGGTCGACCGCATCGTGCCCGCCGCAACCGACGACACCCGCACCCGCGCCAAAAGCCTGCTCGGTGTCGACGATGCGCTGGCACTCGACACCGAGCCCTTCATGCAATGGGTGATCGAGGACGAATTCGTCTCCGGCCGCCCCGCCTGGGAAGCCGGCGGCGCGCTGTTCGTCGAAAATGTCGAACCATATGAAAAGATGAAGCTGCGGCTGCTGAACGGCTCGCACACGATGATCGCCCATCTCGGCCTGCTGAAAGGTTTGGAATGCGTGCGCGACGTGATGGCCGTGCCAGAATTCGTGGCGATGACGCGGGACCATATGCGCGCAGCAGCGGCAACGCTCGATCCGGTCCCCGGCATCGATCTCGATCATTACATGGACCAGCTGATCGAGCGTTTCAGCAACCGGGCGATCGCTCATCGCAACATCCAGATCGCCATGGATTCCAGCCAGAAACTGCCGCAGCGCATCTTCTCGCCAGCCATGGACGCGCTCGCCAACAGATCTGATGGCGCAAGCTTCGCCCGTGTAATCGGCTTGTGGATCGCCGCGCTGATCCGTTTCAAGGATTGCAACGATCCGCGCCGCGACGAGCTTCTGGCAGCCGCAGAGACAGCTGATCCGAAGGATTACACGGCAAGCTTCGTTGCCATCGATGGCCTCATCCCGCCCTCGCTCGCCCAGTCCCGCAGCTGGCGTAATCTCGTTAACGCGGAAGTCGCCAAATGGCTCTGACCTCGGCCTCTCCGACACCCCCATACTATCCCAGGAGTTCACCATGAAAGCGCTTGTCTGCATCGAGCCAAGCCGTCTCGCGCTGGAGGATCGTCCCGAGCCGGTGCGCGGCGAAGGCGAAGTCAAGGTCCGCATCCGCCATGTCGGCATCTGCGGCACCGATTTCCATATTTTCGCCGGCAAGCACCCGTTTCTCGAATATCCGCGCGTCATGGGCCACGAACTGTCCGGCACCGTGGCGGAAACACCGGCGGGAAGCCTGCTCAAGGCCGGTGAGCCGGTCTATATCGTCCCCTATCTTTCCTGCGGCACCTGCCAGGCCTGCCGCCGCGGCATCAGCAATGCCTGTCGCAACATCTCGGTGCTGGGCGTCCACAGCGATGGCGGCATGGCCGAATATCTCTGCGTGCCGGAAGAAAACGTCATCCCGACCGGCAATATCCCGCTCGAAGACGCGGCAATGATCGAATTTCTCGCCATCGGCGCCCATGGCGTCAAGCGCGGCGCGATCACGTCCGAGGATCGCGTGCTCGTCACCGGCTCAGGCCCGATCGGCATGTCGGCGATCATCTTTGCCAAGGCCCGCGGCGCCCATGTCACCGTCATGGATACGCGCGACGACCGGCTCACTTTTGCCGTCGAAAAACTCGGCGCAGACGCGACGATCTTTGCCGATGCAGACGCGGAACAGGTCGCCGAGCGGCAGACCGGCGGCGAATGGTACGATGTCGTCATCGACGCCACCGGCAACGCCATCCCCATGCAGCGCGGCTTCCATTTCCTCGCCCATGGCGCACGTTACGTGCTGCTCTCCGTCGTCCGCCAGGACATCACCTTCTCCGACCCGGAATTCCACAAGCGCGAGGCAACGCTGATCGCCAGCCGCAACGCCCAGCCGGATGATTTTGCCGAAGTCGTGCGCCAGATCGAGGCCGGTAAGGTTCCGACCCGCGCGCTTAACACCCATCGTGCACCGCTGTCCGACGCAGTCGCGCTGTTTTCCGAATGGTCGAAACCGGAAGCCGGCGTGATCAAGGCCATTCTGGAGGTTTGAAGCCTCACCACCCAATAGAAAAAGGCGCCGGAAGGCGCCTTTTTCATATCCAGTGTCGATGCACGTTCACGCCGCTTTGGGTCTACCGAACTGATAAGCTTCGATCGACTGCGGCTTCATCTCGATCGAAAAGCCCGGCCGCGACGGCGGCATATAGGCGGCGTCCTTGATCACGCAGGGATCAACGAAATGTTCGTGCAGATGATCGACATATTCGATCACGCGTCCCTCCTTGGTACCGGAGACGGCGATGTAGTCGATCATCGACAGATGCTGCACATATTCGCATAAGCCCACACCCCCGGCATGCGGCCATACCGCCTTGCCGAATTTCGCGGCGATCAAGAGCACCGCCAGCACCTCGTTCAGCCCGCCCATGCGGCAGGCATCGATCTGCACTATATCGATCGCGCCCTCGGCGATGAACTGCTTGAACATGATGCGGTTCTGGCACATTTCGCCGGTCGCCACCTTCACCGGCGCGATCGCCTCGCGGATCTTCTTATGCCCCGCCACATCGTCCGGGCTGGTCGGCTCCTCGATGAAGAACGGCTTGGCAAAGGCCAGCGCCTTCACCCAGTCGATCGCCTGGTCGACATCCCAGACCTGGTTGGCATCGATCATCATATAGCGATCCGGCCCGATCACTTCACGGCAAATGGTAAGCCTGCGGATATCGTCTTCCAGATCGCGCCCGACCTTCATCTTCACATGGCTGAACCCGGCATCGACTGCCTCCTGCGCCAGCCGGCGTAGCTTGTCGTCGGGATAACCGAGCCAGCCCGCCGAAGTCGTGTAGCAGGCATAACCTTCACGCTCGAGAATGGCGATCCGCTCCGCTTTGCCCTTCTCCGCCTTGCGCAGGATGTCGATCGCCTCGTCGCGGGTCAGCGCATCGGTGAGATACCGATAATCGACGATATCGGCGATCTCTTCCGGCGACATTGTCGCTACAAATTTCCACACCGGCATGCCCGCCTCTTTGGCGAGCGCATCCCAGAGCGCGTTGACCACGGCACCGGTCGCCAGATGCATCGCCCCCTTATCCGGCCCGATCCAGCGCAACTGGCTGTCGCCCGTCAGGTGCCGCCAGAATTTGCCGGGGCTAGCGCGCATTTCGGCTAAGTCCTTGCCGATCACCAGATGGCGCATAGCCTCGATCGCCATGCAGACGATGTCGTTGCCGCGGCCGATGGTAAAGGTCAGGCCGTGGCCCTCGATCCCGTCGCGATCGGTTTCGAGGATGACATAGGCCGCCGAATAATCCGGATCGGGGTTCATCGCATCCGACCCGTCAAGGCTTGCCGAAGTCGGGAAGCGCAGATCGAAAACACGAAGATTGGTGATGCGGGTCATTGCGGCCTCCTCTGCCGGCTTATTTGGTCTAAAAATCGGCGCGCCAGCCTCCAAACCGGCGCGCCGATCGGTCGTCTTAGATATCGGCGACGAAGGTCTGCTTCTGGCTGCCGAGGCCTTCGATGCCGAGTTCGACGACATCACCGGCCTTGAGGAAGCGCGGCGGCTTCATGCCAAGGCCGACGCCCGGAGGCGTGCCGGTGGAGATGACATCGCCCGGATGCAGCGACATGAACTGGCTGAGATACGAGACAAGGAACTTGACGCCGTAGACCATGGTCTTCGACGAGCCATCCTGCATCTTCTCGCCGTTCACCGTCAGCCACATGCCGAGGTTCTGCGGATCAGGAATCTCGTCCTTGGTCACCAGCCAGGGGCCGAGCGGTCCGAACGTGTCGCAGGATTTCCCCTTGGTCCACTGGCCGGAACGCTCGGCCTGGAAGGCACGTTCGGAAACGTCATTGGTCAGGCAATAGCCGGCGACGTAATCCAGCGCATCGTCCTCCGAAACGTATTTCGCCGTCTTGCCGATGACGACGCCGAGCTCGACTTCCCAGTCGGTCTTTTCGGAACCGCGCGGAATGACGACGTCATCGTTCGGGCCGACGATGGCCGAAGACGCCTTCATGAAGATGATCGGCTCCGGCGGCACGGTCGCGCCTGTCTCGGCGGCGTGGTCGGAATAGTTGAGGCCGATGCAGATGAACTTGCCGGTACCGGCCACGCAGGGGCCAAGACGCGGCGAACCTTCGACTAGCGGCAGGCTCTTTGCATCGACAGCGCCGAGTTTCGCCAGCGCATCCGGGGAGAGCGCTGCACCAGAAAGATCGGAGACATGTGCGGAAAGATCACGGATCTTGCCGTCGGCATCGACGATCGCAGGCTTTTCAGCGCCGGGCGCGCCATAACGCAGGAATTTCATCGGAATAGTCCTTTCAATTCAAACTTCGCTTTTCAAAAATGGCTCAGATCGACCAGCCGCCGTCGATGCCGACGGCCTGCCCGGTCGTGTAGGTAGCGCCGGCGAGATAGACCGCCAGTTCCGCAATTTCTTCAGGGCTGCCGAGGCGCCCCATCGGCTGGCGGGCGATAAATGCCGCACGCGCCTCCTCGTAATTGCCCTGGGCACGCATGCGCTGTTCCAAGGACGGGCTTTCCACCGTACCGGGGCAGATAGCGTTGCAGCGAATGCCGCGTGTCACGTAGTCAGCTGCAATCGCCTTGGTCAGCCCGATCACGGCAGCCTTGGTCGTGCCATAGGCGCAGCGGTTCGGTACGCCCTTGGAGCTGGAAGCGATCGAGGCCATGTTGATGATCGTGCCGTCGCCGCGCTCCAGCATGCCCGGCAGCACAGCCTTGATCGTGCGCACCATGGCGCGGACATTGAGATCGAAGGCGAAATCGAGATCCTTGTCCGTCATCTCCAGCACCGAGCCGCCATGCACGACACCGGCGCAGTTGAACAGTACATCGATCGCGCCGACACGCTCGAAGAATGCCGTTACCGATGCGCTGTCGAGCACATCGAGCTTTGCCGTTTCGATATTGGTGCTGCCCGTCAGCGTCGAAAGCGCTTCCTCATTGATATCGGTCGCCCAGACTTGTGCGCCCGCTTCGGCATAGGCCAATGCGCTGGCCCGTCCTATCCCCTGACCGGCGGCGGTCACCACGACCACCTTGCCTCCTAGCTTACCTGTCATGTCTTCTCCCTTTCAGTCCAGATGGAACACCTCATCCATCGATGCCCACCATTCCCCATCCTTTCGCGTTGCGAAAGGTCTTTGGCAGGGAATACAGTACGACCACCATTCCTGGTTCTTCTCGCTCGCTGCCATTTTCGCCATATCTGCAGCGAAATCAGTACCATGATATTCCCAGTAACCGAACAGCAGGTTCTCCGGTTCGCGCAGGAATATCGAGTAGTTGGAGATATTGCAGCGCGATATGAGATCAAGGATCTCGGGAGACACGGCAGCATGCAGCGCCTTATATTCCTCGATCTTTTCCGGCGCGAGACCAATCACCATCCCCATTCTCTGCATCTCATTTCCTCACAATCGATAGAAGCGCCGAGCATTGCTGCCGAACACCGCATCGTGATCGGCTTGGGGAACGATCGCGCGGCATTGAGCGATCCATCCGGCATAGTTTCCAGCCAGATTGACGACCGGCCAGTCGCTACCCCAGATCACCCGGTCAACTCCGAACAATTCAAGAATGGTCTCGATATAGGGCCGCAGCGCCTCTGGCTTCTGCCCACCCGCTTCGGTCAACAGGCCGGAAAGCTTGCAGCAAACATTGTCGAGTTCGCAGAGCCGCAACATCGCATGCCGCCAGTCGCGATAATGTCCCGTGGCAATCCGCGGCTTCGCCCCATGATCGATGACGACAGGCAGCCCGGGATGACGGCGGGCGAAGGCATGCAGGGCCGAAAGATGCGGCTCCAGCACCAGCGCATCGAACACCAGATAATGCGCCATCATCGCCTCGACAGCCGGCTCTAGCGCCGGATCGTCGATCCAGTCGGGATCGGCGATATTCTGCAGCATCGGCCGCAGTCCCTTCAACTTCGGCGCTTTTGCAAGATCGGCGATCACCTCCGGCGCATCCGGGGCCTTCATCTCCACCCAGCCGACGACACCGAGAATGGTATCGCTCTTCTCGGCGAGGCCCAGCATGAACCGCGTATCCTCGACACTCGGCATCGATTGCACGAGGATCGTGCCGCCGACGCCGGCACCGTCGATCTCCGATGTCAGATCTGCGGGCAAGAAATCGCGGTGAATGGCGGCAAGCTCGGGTGGCGGCCAGCCGCCTTTGCGATCCTTCAGCAGCCAGAAATGCTGGTGGGCATCGATGATCATCGTCTCAGCCACCCGAAACCGATGCATCGGCAGCGATCACACCCTTGTCCTGCAATCGGGTCCAGAACGAAGCTGGAATTTCCTGCTCGAACCAGTCGACATTGGCCTTCATCTGCTCGGCGTTGCGTGCGCCCGAAACGACACTGACGACGGCCGGATGTAGCGCCGGAAAGGCGAGGGCCGCCGCCTGCATGGCAACGCCTTCAGCCTCGCAGGCAGCCTCGATCTCGCCGACACGGGCGAGAATATCGGCCGGAGCCTCGGCATAATTGAACTTTCGGTTTCCGGCGAGAAGCCCGGAATTGAACGCGCCCGCAACAACGATCCCGACACCTTCGCGGTGGCAGCGGTCGAGCAGGGCCAAGCTCTCCTGTTCCAAGAGCGTATAGCGCCCAGCCAGCATCGACACGTCGATATCGCATTCGTCCATCGCATCGGCGATCGCCTGCCATTCGTTGACGCCGAGCCCGATCGCCTTGATCAGACCTGCCTCACGCAATTCGCCAAGCGCCCGGAACCCGCCGCCCTTGGTCAACTGGTCCCAGTAATGCTGGTGACGATCCCCATGGGTGGCGCGGCCGATATCGTGGACAAAAAGCACGTCGGGCGCAAACATGCCGAGCCGCTGGCGGCTGTCCTCGAAAGAGCGCAGGATCGCGTCATAACCGTAATCATAGGTCGGCCGAAACGGCAGCGGCGCGACGAAGGCATCCTCTTCCGGCCCGACACTGTTATCCGGCAGCATCAGCCGCCCGACCTTGGTGCTCAGCACATAATCGTCCCGCGCCCGATCCGTCACCATCGTCCCGAGCCGGCGTTCCGAGCGGGTATAGCCATAAAAGGGCGCCGTATCGAAATAGCGGATGCCGGCATCCCACGCAGCCTCGAAGGCACTGAGCGATTCCTGATAGGGGGTCAGCCGGTAGAGATTGCCCATCTGGGCACAGCCCAGCCCCATAAGCGTGAACGAGACGTTGCGATTGCGCAGCCTGCGCCTGTCCGAAACCTTCATGATGTCCTGAAATCCAGATCGTGATAGAAGGGAGCGCGCGGGCATTGAGGCGCCCGCGCGCCGGTCTGTTTAGTAGAGAACGTTCTTGGCTTCCGGCTTGTCGATATTGTCCTTCGTCACCACGACGACGCCGGTATCGACGGTCTTCTCGACCTTCTGCTTGCCAAGGATCGAAAGCAGCGTCTGGATGCCCTTTTCGCCCATCTGGTAGGATCCCTGAACGACGGTGGCGGTCAGCGTTCCGTCCTTGACGAATTCCTGCAGGTCCTGGTTTCCGTCAAAGCCGATGGCAACCACCTTGCCCGCCTTGCCCGCCTGCTTGATCGCCCGGCCCATGCCGATTGCCGTCGGTTCGTTGGCGCCGAAAATACCCTTCAGGTCGCTGTTGGCGGCCAGAACGTCGGTGGTCTGGTTCAGCGCGGTCGCCATCTGCGACTGCGAATAATAAGGCCCGACGATTTCCAGCTTGGAATTGGCCTTAATGTAATCGGTGAAACCGCCGACGCGGCCGATTTCCGAGCCGGCACCGGCAACATAGGACATGACGGCGATCTTGCCGGTCGTGCCGACCTTTTCGATCAGCGCCTTGGCGGCAAGCTCGCCGGCCTTGCTGTTATCGGTGGCGAGGAAGGACTGGTAATATTTGTCTGACCCCGCGGAAAGCTGGCTGTCGATAATGACGACCGGGATACGCGCTTCCCAAGCCTTCTTCACCGCCGGCACAAGCGCATCCGGATCCGACGGCGCAAGCAGGATCGCCGCCACCTTACGGTTGACGGCATTCTCGACCATGTTGACCTCGTCGGCGATGGCGGATTCCGCCGCCGGGCCCTGGAAGGTCATCGTGTGTTCGCCCTTGGCACCGCCGATCGCGGCTTCCGCACCCTTCTGCACGTTCTGCCAGAAGGTCGAGTTGACCGTCTTGACGATGACGGCGATTTCGCCGGCCGACGCGGCTGTCGTCCCGGCAAAGGCAAGAGCCGACGCCATCAGGACCGTTGCAAGTCTACGCATGTCTTTCCTCCTCGAATGACCCCGGGATATCCCTCAAAGGTCCGTTTAAAGGGAAGGCTCCTCCCCTCCCCGTGGCTTCCTTAGTCAGGCCCGGCCCCCGGCCGTTCCCTTATCTTCAGCGGCGATTGCGCAGCTGATCGATCCAGACGGTGACCAGAATGACGAGGCCGATGATGATCTGCTGGGTGAAGGCGGAGACGCCGTTCATGTTCAATCCGTTGCGCAATATGCCGATGACGAAGGCACCGATCATCGTGCCGGAAATCGTCCCGACACCGCCGATCAGCGACGTGCCGCCGATCACGGCGCTGGCAATCGCGTCAAGCTCATAAGCCACGCCCTCATTGGGCTGCGCGGTGACGAGGCGGGACATCAGCACGCAGCCAGTCAGCCCTGCAAGCGTTCCCGACACGACATAGGTAAAGGCAGTCACGCGCGAAACGTTGACACCCGAGAGCCGCGCCGCATCGGCATTGGAGCCTATCGCGTAGATATAGCGACCAAGCACCGTGCGGTTCAGCACGAAAGCGGCGATGAAAGCGATGACGATCATCAGCACCACCGGATAGGGAATGCCGGGAAAGGTCACGACCGGAAATCCCTGGTCGTCGATGGATTCGATCCGGAACAGAGAACCGTTACCCAGCTCGCCAAAAGCCTCACCAAGGCCGGACACAGCACGAGCGCCGGTGATCTGTAGCGCCACACCACGCGCAATCAGCATCATGCCGAGCGTTGCAATGAAGGGCGGTAGCTTCAACTGGGTGATGACGAACCCGTTGATCAGCCCGCAGAGCGAGCCGGTGAGAATGCCGAGCAGCATGCCGATCCAGATCGGCAGCTGCAGTTCCTTGACAGCCAGTGCGGCCACCACGCCGGCCAGCGCCAGAACCGATCCAACCGACAGATCGATGCCGCCGGTGATGATGACATAGGTCGCACCTATGCCGAGCAGCGCAATCGAGGTCACCTGCAGCGCAATCGTCATGCCGTTGCCGACGGTGAAGAAGGCGCTGCTTGTGGCGGAAAACACTGCCGCCAGCACTAGCAGGCTGCCGAGTGCTGCAAATTTCTGGATGATATCCTTCTGCCGCTCGCTCAGGCGACGCCCTTGACCGGCGGCCTTCGGGGCCGGCTGCTGCGCCGGTTTTTCGCTGGTCATATCGGCCATATACTCACAATCCCTGTTCTCCGCGGCGGCCGCTGCCGGACGCGTAATGCATGATTTCCTCCTGGGAGGTCGCCCTAGTCTCGAGCGTCGCGGTGATCCGCCCGCCATGGAACACGGCGATGCGATCGGACATGCCTAGCACTTCCGGCAGTTCGGAACTGATCAGCACGATACCGATGCCACGTGCCGCAAGCTCGTCCATGATCTGGTAGATGGCGAATTTCGCCCCGACATCGATGCCGCGCGTCGGCTCATCGAAGAACATGATCCGCGGCTCGCGAAACAGCCATTTGCCGATGATGATCTTCTGCTGGTTGCCGCCGGAAAGCAGCCGAACCGGCTGGCTGAGGCTCGGCGTGCGAATGTTCAAAAGATCGACATAACGCTGCCCCGCCTCGCGATGCCGCTTGCGGTCGATCACGCCGAAACGGCTCGCAACCGCGCCCATCCGCGCCATCACCAGGTTGGCATCGACCGGCATTTTCACCGCCAGCCCCTGCGCCTTGCGGTCTTCGGAAAGATAGGCAATCCCCGCCTCGATGGCGCTGCGCGGATCGGAAATCTTCAATTCACCGCCATCGAGCGTGATCGTGCCGGCATCGAGCGGATCGGCGCCGAATATGGCACGCGCCACTTCCGTGCGCCCCGCCCCCATCAGCCCGGCAAAGCCGAGGATCTCGCCACAGCGGATCTCGAAATTGATGTCGGAAAACACGCCGCGACTGGTCAGGCCGGTTGCGGAAAAGATCACCTTGTCGCCCGGCACCCGCGTCGGCTCGGGAAACTTGTCCTCCAGCGACCGCCCCACCATCCGCGCCACGATGTCGTCGACAGTCAGCGAAGAAAAATCATCGGTCGAGATATAGCGCCCGTCACGCAGCACGGTGACGCGATCGACGATCTCCGCCATCTCGTCCAACCGGTGCGAGATATAGATGATGCCGGTGCCCTGGGCTTTCAGGTCGCGGATCACCTTGAACAGAAGCTGTGCCTCCTGCTCGGTCAGCGACGAGGTCGGCTCGTCCATGATCAGCACGGTCGCATCGAGCGACAGCGCCTTGGCGATTTCCACCATCTGACACTGTGCGACCGACAACGTGCGCACCTGAACATTCGGATCGATATCGACGCCAAGCCGGTCGAGACAGCGTTTTGCGTCGGCGATCAGTCGTCTCCGGTCGACGAGAAAACCGCGCCGCGGTTCGCGGGCGAGATAGATGTTTTCCGCCACTGTCAGATGCGGAACGAGATTGAGTTCCTGGTGGATGATGGCAATGCCGGCCGCTTCCGATTGAAGCGTCGAGGCAAACTGCACCGGCTCACCCTTGAAGGTGATCGAACCGGAATTCGGCTGGTAGACGCCGCTGATGATCTTCATCAGCGTCGATTTTCCCGCCCCGTTCTCTCCACAGACGGCATGCACCTCGCCGGCGCGCAGATCGAAACTGACGCCCGACAGCGCCTTTACGCCCGGAAATTCCTTGGACACACCCTCAAGCTTCAACAGCACGGCATGCCCAACGGGATGACCAGCCATGCCTGCAGGTTGCGGCACTCCTCCCATCGCGATCTCCTCTTCGCGCAAGAGCTTCCCAGGGCTCTTGCGGATTATCAAATCGCGGCCGCGTCATTTGGTCAAGCCAATTTGCAGATTTTTCTTGCATCATGCCAATTATTGACGCCAATTGACGGACAACTGCTTGTTAAATACGCAATTGGCCAGACCTCAATGACGGATACACGACGCCTCTACCAGCAGACTGCAGACCGCGTCCGGCAGCTTATCGCCAGGGGAGATTATCAGGCCGGCGCACGCCTGCCCGCAGAGCGCGAACTCGCCCAGCAACTCGGCGTCTCACGCCCTTCGCTTCGGGAGGCGCTGATCGCGCTCGAAATCGACGGTACGATCGAGATCCGCATGGGGTCGGGCATCTACGTGCTCAACACAACAAAACCGGCCGGCAACGGCCGATCCCTGGGTGAAAGCCCGTCGGAACTGATGCAGGCGCGCGCCGTCATTGAAAGCGCCATCATTGTCCAGGCAGCAGCAACGATGTCGGAAAAGACGCTGGTCATGCTGCGCGCGACACTCAATGCCATGGCGGACGATATCGCCAACACGCGAAAACCGATCGAACAGGACCGGGCCTTCCACCTGATCATCGCGGAAAGCACCGGCAACACGCTGTTTGCGGAGATCGTCGAAAACCTGTTCGACGAACGCCACAGCCCGCTATCTGCCGGCATCCGCGGCCATTTCGAGACGGCCGATAGCTGGACGGCAGCACTTACCGAACACCACGCCATATTGGCGGCGCTGGAAGCCCGCGATCCACTGGCAGCACAGGCGGCGATGCATTCGCACCTCACTGCGTCAGGCCGCCGCTGGCTTGAAAACTGAGAGCTTTAAAGCGCGCGGATATAGCCGCTCAACCGCTCGGCAGCGTCATCGATCTGCTTGGGATCACGCAGATAACAGGCGCGCAGGAAGGTTTCGCCACCTAGGCCGAAGGCCGTACCCGGTGCAAGACCCACACCCGTCGCATCAACGATTTTGAAGGCTTCCGCACGCGCATCCGTCACGCCGTCGATTTTCAGGAAGGCGTAGAGCGCGCCCGGCGGACGACCGGTCTCGACCCGGTTCGTCGCCACCAGCGCATCGCAGAGGATGTCGCGCGAGGTCCGCGCCCGCTCGATATTGGTGCGGACGAAATCGTCGCCCTGATCCAGCGCCACGATCGCCCCCTTCTGCATGAACTGCGCCACGCCGGAGGTTGAATACTGGATGAGATTTGTCAGCGTCTGGCCGATTTCCGCCGGCGCCACCATCCAGCCGACGCGCCAGCCGGTCATGCACCAGTTCTTTGAAAACGACTGGGCAAAGATGATCCGATCATCCTTATCCATAACATCCATGAAGGACGGCGCGCGGGCGCCATCGAAATAATAAAGACCATAGATCTCGTCGGCGATGATCCAGAGACCATGCTTGCGCGCCAGATCGAGCACGGCGGCCAGATCTTCCTTCGTTGCTGTCCAGCCGGTCGGGTTAGACGGCGAGTTGATGAACAACGCCTTGGTCTTCGGCGTGATCGCAGAAGCGAGGCGATCGATATCGATTTTCCATTGCCCGTCGACGAAATCCAGCGCAACGGCTTTCGGCTTCACCTCAGCCACCAAAGCGGCATGCATCGCATTCGGCCATGACGGCGAAAAATAGATGATCTCGTCACCGGCCGAGACCGTCGCCTGGATCGCCAGCACGATCGACTGCATGCCCGACCCGGTCACATAGATATTGTCGACCGAAAGCTCGTTTGCGTAATGGCGCTGGTAATAACGCACGATTGCCTGGCGAAGCTCGGGAATGCCCTGCGTCCACGTATAGAAGGTCTCACCCGCGACAAGCGCATCCGCCGCCGTCTTGGTGATGAAATCCGGCGTCGGCAGGTCACCCTCGCCGATCCAGAGCGGCATCAGGTTCTCGCGCCCTCTGGCATAGGTGACAATCTCGCCAATACCGCTGCGCGGTGCTGACGCGGCGCGGGCGCTGATATCCGGTCTGATAAAATTCATGGAGGGTGTCTCGACTTGAAGAAAATCAAATTGCAGGGCGCAAGGACTAAGCGCGTCGATTGTGGCCGTCAACGGGCAGAACCGGCGCGGCACGCGAAAATGCTCAGAGCCGCGCTCGTGTGCTACGCGGCGTCGCCAGAAGCAGGTTCGTTTCGCTGGCCGTGATGCCCTGAACAAGCCTTATGCGACGAAGCACATTGTCGAAATCAGCCAGCGTCGCAGTCCCCAGTTCGACGATCAGATCCCAACGTCCATTGGTGGTGTGTATCTCGGAAACCTCGGGAAAACCGCCCAGCGTCTGGATCACCCGGTCGGCAACACGCCCCTCGATCTCCACCATCATGATGCCGCGCACCGGCAGCTCCACCGCATCGGCCCTGAGGATCACCGTATAACCTAGAACGTCGCGGTTTCGCTCCAGCTTTTCCATGCGTGCCCGCACCGTCGCCCTTGACGTACCGAGGTCGGCCGCCAGATCCGAAATGCTGCGGCGGGCATCGTGACGCAAAAGCGTCACCAGCTTGTGGTCGAATTCATCCATGAACAGATTGATAGATCATGCTGCCGAAATGGAAAGCCATTTTATCGATTTTGGCAAATCGATCTATTCAATCCGCCAGATAACCATGATCATTTTCAGGAAACGGAGTGACACAATGCATTGCAGACTGATAGGTATTCCTCTTCAGGACGGCGCGTCCCAACTTGGCTGCGAAATGGGACCGAGCGCGCTGCGCGTCGCAGATCTTGCGGGCGCGCTCAAAGGTCTCGGCCACGAGGTCACCGATATCGGCAATGTCGTCATTGATGAGCTTCCCGACATCCGCCACCCCAACCCGGCTGTGCGCAACCTGCCGCAGATCGCCGCCTGGACGAAACTCCTGACCGATGTCGCCTATCGTGAAGCGGGCAAAGGCATGCCGATCTTCATGGGCGGCGATCATGCGCTCTCCGCCGGCACTATCGCCGGTGTCGCCCGCCATGCGGCCGATGAGGGCCGCCCGCTCTTCGTCCTCTGGCTCGACGCGCACACGGATTTCCACACGTTGGAATCCACCACCAGCGGCAACCTTCACGGCCTCCCCGCCGCCTATTACACCGGCCAGCCCGGCTTTGAAGGCTACCTGCCACCGCTTTCCCATGCCGTCGACCCGGCCAATCTCTGCATGATCGGCATCCGCAGCGTCGATCCCGCCGAACGTGAAACGATCAAACGCAATGCCGTCACCGTGCACGACATGCGCAGCATCGACGAACACGGCGTCGCCGTTCTCGTCCGGCGCTTCATCGAACAGGTGGAAGCGGCAAACGGCATGCTGCATGTCAGCCTCGACGTCGATTTTCTCGACCCCTCGATTGCGCCCGCTGTCGGCACCACCGTTCCGGGCGGCGCCACTTTTCGCGAGGCGCATCTGGTGATGGAAATGCTGCATGACAGCGGCCTCGTCACCAGCCTCGATCTGGTCGAACTCAACCCCTTCCTCGACGATCGCGGCCGCACCGCCACGCTTCTCGTCGATCTCACCGCCAGCCTGATGGGACGCACCGTCCTCGACCGACCGACAAGGAGTAACTGATGCCGGCCGAACAGAATCTCAACATCGTCCCCTTCATCAGCGTCGAGAACATGATGGATCTCGTGCTGTCCACCGGCACCGAGACGTTCCTGAAGGAGCTCGCCGCCTATGTGGAGGAGGATTTTCGGCGTTGGGAGCTGTTCGACAAGGTCGCCCGCATCGCCTCGCATTCGCGTGATGGCGTGATCGAACTGATGCCGGCAAGTGACGGCACGCTCTACGCCTTCAAATATGTCAACGGCCATCCGAAGAACACGAAAAGCGGCCGCCAGACGGTGACCGCCTTTGGCGTGCTGTCCGATGTCGAGAGCGGTTATCCGCTGCTTCTGTCGGAGATGACGATCCTGACTGCGCTGCGCACCGCCGCCACATCGGCGGTCGCCGCAAAGCACCTCGCGCCCAAGGGCGCAAAAACCATGGCGCTGATCGGCAACGGCGCCCAAAGCGAGTTCCAGGCGCTCGCCTTCCGCTCACTTCTCGGCATCGAAAACCTGCGCCTCTACGATATCGACCCGGCCGCCGCGGAGCGCTGCCGCCGCAACCTTTCGCATCTTGGTCTGAACATCACCGCCTGCCGCTCAGCGGAAGAAGCGGTTGAAGGGGCGCAGATCATCACCACAGCCACCGCCGACAAACAGAATGCAACGATCCTTTCCGACAACATGATCGGCCCCGGCGTGCATATCAACGCCGTCGGCGGCGATTGCCCCGGCAAGACCGAGCTGCACCGGGACATCCTGTTGCGCTCGTCGATCTTCGTCGAATACCCGCCGCAAACCCGCATCGAAGGCGAAATCCAGCAGCTTGCCCCCGATCATCCGGTCACCGAACTCTGGAAGGTCATTACCGGCCAGACGACCGGCCGCGAGAGCGACACGCAGATCACACTCTTCGACAGCGTCGGCTTCGCAACGGAAGACTTTTCCGCCCTCCGTTACGTCTATGACAAGCTGAAGGGCAGCACGCGCTTCGAAAAGCTCGACCTTGTGGCCGACCCGGACGAGCCGCGCGACCTTTTCGGCATGTTGCTGCGCCGGCAGGCGGCTGCGCAGACTTCACCGGAAGCGGCTATCGCCTAACCCCGGCTAGTCGGATTACGGCCCATATCGATCTCCCCCGGACGTCCATCGAGCTGAAGATGCGAAATCTTCGGCTCGGTGCGGGCGATCACCTTGCCGCAACGGATCACGGCCAGCCGCGTCGGCTTCAGCCGCAGCGCTTCCAGCACGTCCTCCGCCTGCAGCATGACGAGATCGGCATTGCAGCCGACCGACAGGCCGTAGTTTTCCAGCCCCATCGTCTTTGCCGAATTGACGGTCAGCGCATCGAAAATCTTCTTCTTGTCTTCGACGCCTGACATCTGCGCCACATGGATCGCCATATGGCCCACTTCCAGCATGTCGCCTGAACCCATCGAGTACCAGGGGTCCATTACGCAGTCATGGCCGAAGGAGACATTGAGGCCCGCCGCCATCAGCTCGCGCACCCGCGTCATGCCGCGGCGCTTCGGATAGGTGTCGTGGCGACCCTGCAGCATGATGTTGATCAGCGGGTTTGGAATGACGTTGATCTCGGCTTCGGCCATCAGCGGGATCAGCTTCGAGACGTAATAATTATCCATCGAATGCATCGAGGTCAGGTGCGAACCGGCAACCCGGCCCTGCAGACCGAAACGCACGGTCTGGGCCGAGAGCGTCTCGATATGGCGAGACATCGGATCATCCGTCTCGTCGCAATGCATGTCGACCGGCAGACCGCGATCGGCAGCAATACGGCAAAGCGCTTCAACGGACGCCGCACCATCCTGCATGGTCCTCTCGAAATGCGGAATGCCGCCGACGATATCGACGCCCATGTCGAGCGCCCGTTGCAGCGACTTGACCCCGTCCGCCGCGCGAAAATATCCGTCCTGCGGGAAGGCGACGAGCTGCAGGTCGATATAAGGGGCAACACGCTCCTTCACTTCCAGCATGGCTTCCGCCGTGACGAGGCGCGGATCGGACGTGTCGACATGGGTGCGGATATGCAGAAGGCCTTGGGAGACGGCGAGATCGCAATAGGCAACCGCCCGCTGGACCAGCGCTTCCTTGGTCAAGAGCGGACGAAGCTCGCCCCAGAGCGCAATGCCTTCCAGCAGCGTGCCGGAGGTGTTCATCCGCGGCAGGCCGAGCGACAGGGTGGCATCCATGTGAAAATGCGGATCGACGAAGGACGTGCTGACCAGCCGGTTGGTCGCATCGATCGTTTCCCGCGCTTCGCCTGCAATATTGGCCTCGATCGCGGTGATCTTGCCACCGGTGACGGCGATATCGACGCCCTTGCGGCCATCCGGCAGGTTTGCGTTCTTGATGATGAGATCGAACATAAAAGACTCCTCGAATTAAATCGTCAGCGCTCGCCGCGCCGATAGGGCTGCATCAGCGCCTGCGGCACGCGGGCACGCCGCGCCATCACCGCAAGCGCTGCAATCGACAGCAGATAGGGGATCATCAGGAAAATCTGGTAGGGCACGACGCCGCTCAGCACCGTCTGCAGCCGAAGCTGGAAGGCATCGAACAGCGCAAACAGGATCGCGCCAAGCAACGCCCGCTCCGGCTTCCACGAGGCGAAGACGACGAGCGCGATGCAGATCCAGCCGCGCCCCTGCACCATCGTGGGGAAGAAGCTGTTGAAGGCCGAAAGCGTCAGGAAGGCCCCACCGACGCCCATCAGCGCGCTGCCGAAAATCACCGCCCCATAACGGATCGCCATCGGGTTCAGCCCCTGCGCTTCCGCCGCATGCGGGTTTTCGCCTGTCATTCGGATAGCAAGTCCCACCGGCGTGCGAGCAATCAGATAGGCGAGCGCGATCGCAAGCCCAATCGCCAGATAGGTCGGCGCCGTCTGGGTGAAGAATGCCGGACCGAAGAAGGACAGATCGGAAAGAACCGGAATGTCGAGCGGCTGGAACGGCTCGATCGTCGGCGGCGTTCCAGCCACCGGCACCATCAGCCGGAAGACGTAATAGGCAAAGCTCGAGGCAAACAGCGTCACGCCGAGACCAGAGACATGCTGCGACAGGCCGAGCGTCACCGTCAGCACCGAATGCAAAAGCCCGAACATCGCCCCGCCCAGTGCGGCAACCAGCAACCCAACCCACAGATCCGCGCCATTATAGACGGCCAGCCAGCCGAGCATCGCGCCAAACGTCATGATCCCCTCGATGCCGAGGTTCAGCACGCCCGCGCGTTCGGAAATCAACGCGCCGAGCGTCGCAAGGATCAGCGGCGTGGCGATACGCAGCACGGCGGCCCAGAGGCCGGCAGAGGCGAGGATGTCGAAAAGCGCGCTCATCGGCGTATCCTGTATTGCGTGAAGAACACCGCGACCAGCATGGACAGCAGCGACAGCGACACCGTCACATCGGCAATATAGGTCGGAATGCCCATGCTGCGGCTCATCCCGTCTGCGCCGACGAACATCGTGGCGGTAAACAGCGCCGCCAGCACGACCCCGAGCGGGTTGAGGTTGGCGAGCATGGCAACGACGATGCCGGAATACCCATAACCGGGCGAAAGATCGGTCGTCACATAACCCTTGACGCCGAGAACCTCGATCGTGCCGGCAAGACCCGCCAGACCACCGGAAATCATCGCGACGATCACCAGCGTCCGCCCCAGCGGCACACCGGCGAAAACGGCGCCGGAGGGGTTGAGGCCCGCAGCGCGCGACTGCACGCCGAACACCGTGCGCGTCTGGACGAAATAGATCAGGAAGGCGATCACCACCGCAATGCCGAGGCCGATATGCAGCCGCGAGCGGGCCAGCAGTTTAGGCAGGCGGGCGGCGGCATCCACCGCTTCCGACTGCGGCCAGCCGAATGCCGCCGGGTCTTTCAGCACGCCATCGATCAGCATCGAGACGAACAGAAGTGCGACGAAATTCAAAAGCAGCGTCGTCACCACTTCATCGACGGAAAAGCGCAACCGCAGCCACAACGGCACAAGCAGCAGAACCATGCCGGCAAACGCGCCGACGATGAAAAGCAACGGGATCTGCAGCAGTGACGGCAAGCCGGCAAACAGATGCGCGCTGGCCGCAGCGGCGGCAATCGCTCCGAGATAGAACTGCCCCTCCCCGCCGATATTCCAGAGCCGCGCACGGAAGGCGACGGCAGCGGCAAGTCCGGTCAGGATCAGCGGCGAAGCGCGTGTCAAAGTCTCGGTCGCGGAAAGCCGCGAGCCGAAGGCGCTGGTCAGGATCTTCCAATAGGCCTCGAAAACCGGCGCACCGGCAGCGGCGATCAGCACGCCTGCTATGGCAAGCGCTGCAATCACGGCGAGGATCGGCGTTGATATGACCAGCAGCGTCGAGCGATGTTCGCGCCTCTCAAACCGCATCGGACGCACCTCCCCATTCCCCGGCCATCATCAGCCCGAGCCTTTGTGCATCGACATCCTCGGCATTCACGGAGGGTGACAGCCGCCCGCCGACAATCGCCTGGATCCGGTCGGCCAGCGCCATCACCTCGTCGAGATCCTCGGAAATCAGAAGCACGGCGGTACCTGCCTTGCGCGCCTCAAGAATACGTTCATGCACGGCCGCCACGGCCCCTTCGTCCAGTCCACGCGCCGGCTGCGCCGCAAGCAGGATTTTCGGGTGCTCGATCAGGTTGCGGCCAAGGATCAGCTTCTGCATGTTGCCGCCGGATAAGAGCCGGATACGGCTGGTCGGCGTTCCACCACGCACATCAAAGCCCTCGATGATCCTTGTCGCAAAGGCGATCCCCGCCTTGCGATCGACCAGTCCGGCCTTGGAAAATTCCGGTAGCCTTTCCAGCACCGCATTTTCCCAGATCGCCATCTCGCCGATCGCGCCGTCGCGATTGCGATCCTCTGGAATGCGCCCGATACCGGAGGACACGGCATCCGCCACCGTCAGGTCGCCGACACCCTTGCCGAACAGGACCAGATCGCCGGCGCTGCGGCCGATCGTACCGCTCAAGAGCTGCGCCAGCACCGCCTGCCCGTTACCGGACACACCGATAATGCCGAGCACTTCACCAGCTCTCAGCCGGAAATCGACGGATTTCAGCCGATCCACGCCGCCGGAGCGCACGGTAATACCCGCCGCTTCCAGCACGATCTCGCCCGGCGTCGAAGCCTCGCGCACCGGGCGCGTCACCTTGCGGCCAACCATCAGTTCGGCAAGTTCGGCCTTGCTGGTATCGCCCACCTTGCGCTCGGCGACTTGTCTGCCGCCGCGCAGCACGACGATGCGGTCGGCCGTCGCCATCACCTCGTCCAGCTTGTGGGAAATGAAGATCAGCGACAGCCCCTGCCGCGCCATATCCTTCAAGGTCGAAAACAGCGTCTCGGCTTCGAGCTTGGTCAGAACCGCCGTCGGCTCGTCGAGCACAAGAATGCGCGCATCGTTATAAAGCGCCTTCAAAATTTCGACGCGCTGCTGCTCGCCGACCGAAAGATCGCCGAGCCGCGCATCCGGATCGACCTTCAGCCCGAAACGCTGCGAAATATCGAGAAGCTTTTTACGCCCGGCAGAGAAATTGGAACCGAGAGACCAGAGGCTTTCCGTCCCGGTCATGACGTTTTCGAGCACGGTCAGGTTCGGCGCCAGCGAAAAATGCTGGTGCACCATGCCGACACCGGCGCGGATCGCGGCGCGCGGCTTTCCCGGCGGCAGCATCTGCCCCATCACCGAAACGGAACCCGTGTCCGGCAAATAATGGCCGAAAAGAATGCTCATCAGCGTCGTCTTGCCGGCGCCGTTTTCGCCGAGCAGCGCAACGATCTCGCCCTTTGCGAGCGACAGCGAAATATCGTCATTGGCAAGATTATCGCCAAAACGCTTGCTGACATTTCTGATGTCGAGAACGGTATCCGTCATCGGTCGAGGCCTGTGATTGGGAAAGGGTGCGACCAGCGTTGTTCGCCCTCAAGCCTTGCGGCAAGGGCCAGAAGCAGCGCCTCCTGCCCCATAGGAGCTATCATCTGCACCGGCAAGGGCAGACCGGCCTTATCCACGCCGAAAGGCAGGGTAATTGCCGGGAAACCGGAGATATTGGCAATCGCCGCAAGCGGGGCGAAAGAACTCATGCGGGCAAAATGCAAGTCGGTATCGCGGTGATCGCTCGGAAAAGACCCGATCGGCCTTGGCGCAGACGCCAGCATCGGCGTCAGCAGCACGTCAAAACGGTCGAACAGCGCATGCAGATCGCGGCTGACATAAACCATCGCCTGCACCAGATCCCAGACCGCAACGCCGCTCATCCGGCCGCCCTCTTCGGCAACCGCCTGCGTCATCGGTTCCCACAGAGCAGCATCGATACCGGGCAGCTTCGCAAGGCTTGCGAGATTGATGGCAATCACATCGCGAAATGCCCTGCCCGATGCTTCAATGACCGCGCGAATATCGCTCCATGCCAGTGAAACGATCTCGTGCCCCTCCGCCTCCGAGACACGGGCAGCATCCGCAACGGCCTCAGCACGAACCGGATCGATCGCAAAATCCGATCCAAGCTCCGTCAGCAGCCCGATTTTAAGCTTCCCGGCCTTGGCCACGGCCTGCTCGACCGGCGGATAAGGCCCGCGCGCAGAGCCTGCGAGCACCGAAAATGCCCGCTCCACATCGCGAACCGAGCGGCATACGGCAAGTTCGCTGGCAATGCCGCCGAGATGGTTGGTAAACAGCGGCCCCGCCGCCATCGCCCCGCGCCCGGGCTTCAACCCCACCAGACCACAACAGGCGGCCGGAACGCGGATCGACCCACCGGCATCGGTCGCATGCGCAATCGAAACGATGCCGGCCGCGACAGCAGCAGCGGCTCCACCGGAGGACCCGCCGGATGTCAGCGATGGATCAAGCGGATTTTTCGATATCGGGCCGATCAGCGGCTCGCTTGCTAAGGACAGGCCGAATTCCGGGGTCGTTGTAATCCCGAACAGACAGAAACCAGCATCACGATAACGGGCCGCGAGATCGGAATCCGCCTCGCCGCCTTGCCTCGGCAGGGACTTCGATCCAGCGCTGACCGGAAATCCCTTGAACGGCCCGCCAAGATCCTTGGCAAGCGTCGGCACACCGCCGAACGGCCTGAATTTGCGTTGCTCGACAGGCAGCGCATCGAAGGCATCGGCCGAGGCCAGTCCCTGTTCGGTATCGAGATAACATATGGCGCCGAGCGCCTCGTGTTTTTCGGCTGCGGCAAGCGATCTTTCCATCGCCTGCCGCGCCGTCAGTTGTCCGCAGCCGATCGCTTCGGCAAGTGCTGTCGCGTCGGCATGCATCGGTCCGGCTTACTTCGGCTCGTTCATGTTGCGCGGCACTTCGAACGTACCGGCCTTGATCTCGGCGCGCTTGGCTTCCATCGCAGCCTCGGCATCTGCAGGCGCTACGCCCTTGACGAAGGCGATGTCGCTGCCGCCCTCTTTCAGAAGACCGAAGGGGGTGTAGTCCTTGCCGACCGGCTTGCCGGCCGCAACATCGGCGATGGCCGCATTGAGGATCGGGCGGAAGCCCCAGAGCGCGTTGGCGAATACGGTTTCCGGATAACGCGGCGTGTAGTCGATCAGCGAGCCGACGGCCTTGATGCCGCGTTCCTTCGCGGCATCCGCCGTGCCGATACGTTCGCCGAACAGGATGTCCGCGCCGGCATCGATCTGGGCAAGACCTGCCTCGCGTGCCTTCGGCGGATCGAAGAACGTGCCGATGAACGAGACAAGTACCTTGGCGTTCGGGTTGACGGCCTTTACACCTTCGCCAAAAGCGTTGATCAGCATGTTAACTTCCGGGATCGGCATGGCGCCGACGGCGCCGACCGTGTTGCTCTTGGTTATCTTGCCGGCCAGCATGCCGGCGAGATAGGCGCCGTCATGGTTCCAGGTACCGAAGACGCCAAAGTTATCGCCGGCCTGCTTACCGCTGGAGCCGAGAACGAAGGCGGTTTCCGGATATTCGCCAGCCACTTCACGGGCTTCGCTTTCGACAGCATAGGCTTCACCGATGATCAGCTTGTTGCCCTGTTCGGCATATTCGCGCATCGCGCGGCCATAATCGGTGCCCGAAACGCCTTCAGAGAAGACATATTCGATCACGCCTTCCTTGGCGGCTTCCTGCAGGGCTGCATGCAGAACCGAGTTCCAGGCGTTTTCCACCGGCGATCCGTGAATGCCGGCCACTTTCAGCGGAGCAGCACGCGCGATGGAAGGAAGAAAAGCGCTTGCGCCGACGGCGGTAGCCGACGCGATCAGTGCACGGCGGGACAGTTTGAATTCATGCGTCATGGACGGAAATCCCCTCTTTTTGTATGGTCAATTCTGTAGGCAGCGCACAAAACAGTGTCAAGCAAACTGACTGCTCATCAAATGAGCATCCATGACAATCTTCATCGTCGCGCCGAAGGGACGCTTAGTCTCAGCCGGGCATGATTTCCATGCGACCAAGATGGTTCGATCGACCATATCACGGCTTCGTGATCGATATTTTGCGCCCATGGCCGAACAGCCGCAAGCCCCTGTCATTTAAGGTCATCGTCACACATTCAGGCAGCAACGCAAAGGCTTCAACTTAATAGAATTGTGTTTTTTTATGGACATTTACCCCCCTCCTCCCTACCTTTCGAAACGTAGCTGGCCGATCGAAGGTATTGCCGAGAGTAAAACCAGATCGATCCGCCAAACATGTTTTTCGCAGCCTTCTTGATGCGTTTCGTCGCATCGGCTGCAGCTCATATCCGCGGCGGCGATATTGTTTCGCCGCTTTTTGTTGTCTTGATATCCTTAGCGCCGATCAAGCGGGCGCTGCATTCGGGAAATCACAAAAGGAGAATGCCCGCGCTATCGAGCCCGGGCCCAGTATTGAATGGCTTTTGCAACTGAAAATGACGCGTCGGCTGAGCCGGCTCCGACCAAGATCAGTCTCAACAATGTCTACAAGGTTTTCGGCGAGCGGCCTGAAAAGGCCATGGAGATGGTCCGCGCCGGCAAGACAAAATCGGAAATCCACGCCCAGACCGGCTGTTCGGTCGGCGTCAACAATGCCAGTTTCGACATCAAGGCCGGCGAAATCTTTGTCATCATGGGCCTGTCGGGTTCCGGCAAATCCACCCTTCTTCGCCTTCTCAACCGTCTGATAGAGCCGACTGCCGGTTCGATCGAGATCGATGGCCGCGACATCACCAAGATGTCCCGCCGCGAACTGATCGATGTCCGTCGTCGCGATATCAGCATGGTGTTCCAGTCTTTCGCACTGTTGCCCAATCGCACGGTTCTCAACAACGCCGCCTTCGGGCTGGAAGTTGCCGGCGTCGGTGAAGCCGAGCGCAAGGAGAAGGCGCTCGCAGCCCTCAAGGCCGTCGGTCTCGATGGTTACGCCGACAGCATGCCCGACCAGCTTTCCGGCGGCATGAAGCAGCGTGTCGGCCTTGCCCGCGCGCTTGCCAGCGAGCCGACCATCCTTCTGATGGACGAGGCGTTTTCCGCACTCGACCCGCTGATCCGCACGGAGATGCAGGACGAACTCGTTCGCCTCCAGGCCGAGCAGAGCCGCACCATTGTCTTTGTCAGCCACGATCTCGACGAAGCCATGCGCATCGGCGATCGGATCTGCATCATGCAGAACGGCAATGTCATCCAGGTCGGTACGCCGGACGAGATCGTCATGAGCCCGGCTAACGATTATGTCCGATCCTTCTTCCGCAATGTCGATGTAAGCCAGGTCTTCAAGGCCGGCGATGTCGCGCGCAAGACGCAGATCACCATCATCGATCGCCAAGGCACCACGGCTGCTGCGGCGCTGGAGCGGATGAAGCATTATGACCGCGAATATGCGATCATTCTCGGTCGCGACAAGACCTATCACGGTGTCGTCAGCCAGACCTCGCTGATCGAAAAGATGCGGGCCAAGGCGGCCGATCCCTATCGCGGCGCATTCCTGTCCGAGATCGAGCCTATCCCGGCCGACGAGCCCCTGTCGAATGTCCTCGGCAAGGTCGCCGCAAGTCCGTGGCCGGTTCCAGTGGTCGACGAGACCAAGCGCTATCTCGGCTCCATCAGCAAGTCGACGCTGCTCGAAACGCTTGACCGCGCCAGTTGATCGCCAAGCAGGATCCTGAGCCTTTCCCAATAACCGGCCAACCACCGGAGACAGACTTATGAATTTCGATATCGGAGACGGCATCGACGCCGCCGTCAATTACGTTCTGGACAACTTTTCGCCCTTCCTCGACTTCATCGCCAGCCTGATCGGTTTCGTGACCGGCAATATTCAAAACGCTCTCGTCGGCATCCCCTTGCCGATTGGCATAGCTATCTTCGTCCTTCTGTCCCTCTGGAGAGTGGGTCTCGGCTTCGGCATTCTAACGGGCGTTGCCCTTTGGCTCGTCAATCACATGGGCCTGTGGAGCGCGATGATGGAAACCCTGTCGCTGGTCATCGCGTCTACGCTGATGGCCATGCTGATCGGCCTCCCGCTCGGCATCGCCATGGCGCGCAGGGATACGGTCGCAACCATCGTTCGCCCGATCCTTGACCTGATGCAAACCATGCCGGCCTTCGTCTATCTGATCCCGGCTGCGATGTTCTTCGGCCTCGGCGCCGTACCGGGCGCGATCGCCACCGTGATCTTCGCCATGCCGCCCGTCGTGCGCCTCACCAATCTCGGCATCCGCCAGGTGCATGCCGAATTCATCGAGGCCGGCAACGCCTTTGGCTGCACCTCGACACAGCTTCTGTTCAAGGTACAGCTGCCCAACGCCATGCCATCGATCATGGCCGGCATCAACCAGACGATCATGCTGTCGCTGTCGATGGTGGTGATCGCCTCGATGATCGGTGCCGGCGGCATCGGCAACACGGTCTTGACCGGCATCCAGCGTCTCGACGTCGGCACCGGTTTTGAAGGCGGCCTTGCCGTCGTCATCCTGGCCGTCATCCTCGACCGGCTTACCCAATCCCTCGGAAAGCCCCGCGCCGCCTTCTGGAGCGTGCTTTTCAAAAAGACCGAGCGCGAGCAACTGGCAACGGCGACCGCCTGAGCCGATCCCGCGCCGAACCATGCGGGTGCCAAACCCGCGAATTCAAACTCCCAAGAAGGAGCATGCATGTTCAAGTCGTTTTCCAAAACCCGCAGGGCGACACTTACGGCAACGCTCGGACTTGCCGCGGCACTCGTCGGCGGTTCTGTCATGCCGACCATGGCGCAGGACGCCAAGACGGTTAAGCTCGGTTTCGCGCCGTGGTCCGACGCCGAATTCGTCACCAAGCTTGCAGCCAAGCTGATGACCGACAAGCTTGGCCAGAAGGTCGAACTGGTCCAGACCGACGTGGCGCCTCTCTACCAAGGCGTCAGCCGTGGCGATATCGACGCGATGATGATGGCATGGCTGCCGGCAACCCATGCCGACTATTACGACAAGGTGAAGAACCGTGTCGAAACGCTCGGCACAGTGTATGACGGCGCCAAGCTGGGCTGGGTCGTCCCGACCTATATTCCGGAAAGCGAGATCGCCTCGATCGAGGATTTGAAGAAGCCGGACGTGCAGAAAAAGCTCTCCGGTACGATCCAGGGCATCGATCCCGGTGCCGGCCTGACACGCCTTTCGCAGCAGGCCGTGAAGGATTACGCGCTCGACGACTACAAGCTGCAGATTTCCAGTGAAGCCGGAATGCTGACGACGGTCGACCGCGCAATGCGTGGCGAAAAGTGGTTCGTCGCCACGTCCTGGAGCCCCCACTGGATGTTCGGCAAATATAAGCTGCGCTACATCGACGACCCGAAGAAGTCGCTCGGTGAAGCCGAACATGTCGACATTCTCGCCTCGAAGGATTTCAAGACCGAAAACCCGAAGGCCGCAGAATTCCTGTCGCGCATGAAGGTGCCGCTCGATGACCTCGAGGCCGCCATGTTCAACGCCCAGGAAACCTCTTACGACGAGGCCGTGGCGAAGTATATCGAGGACCATCCGGACCAGATCAAGGCCTGGGTCGGCGACGAAGGCTGAATAGCGGCGGCCGCTCGCCTGACGAGCGGCCGCACTTCACCTGTGGGGACACCTGATGAGCAATCGCAAATTCCAGCCCGCCTACGGCATTGACGACACACTGGGGGGCCGTATCTCCCTGGCGCGCGATGCGCGGGATATCTCGGTAGAGGAGGCGGCGCAGACCCTCGGGATTGAACCCGTAACGTGGTCAGATTGGGAAAACGACCGTTCAGAACCGCTCTTCGACCGCCTCGAGATGATGGCGAGCGTTTTGCAGGTGAGCGTCGCTTGGTTGGCGGATGGCCGGGGAACAGGACCGCGCTGGAGTTGATACCCGCGCATCACAGCAAATGCCGGCAGCTTTCCGATTCTACAGCCCCTAGACCGTGTTGCTGCGAAAGCTGGCCAGCAATCTCCTGACCTTGTCACTGCCGTCCTTGCTGAGATCGAACTTCTGGCCGTAAAGCAGCCAGTCCCAGCAAATACCCTTCATCAGCCATTTGAACGTCTTGCTGGCCGAATGCGGCGTCCACGCGGCGGCGAGCCGGTTGTCGTTCGCGGCTCGCTCCAGAATGCTCTCCAGATAGCTCGTATGTTCACGATCGAGCTTGTCCAGCTCGTCCATCACCGGCTGGAATTCTTCCGTGAAATTGGTCCGCAGCAGTATGGAAAGCAGCCGTTGGCGATGCCTGTCCTCGGCCAGCACCTGCAGCCAGTCACATGCCATCTTTTCCACGAGAGACAACGGATCGCGGCCGTCATCGCATGGCGCATCGACATCCGCCATGTTGACACGCGGAAGATCGGCCGCGTTGTAAAGCTCGAGAAACAGATCGCTCTTGCTGTTGAAATGCCAATAGATAGCGCCGCGGGTCACGCCGGCTGCCGTCGCGATTTCATCAAGCGTGCTGGTAGCGACGCCCTTCTCGAAGAAGAGTTTTTCAGCCGCCGCAAGGATCGAGCAGCGCGTCTCGGCGGCCTCTGCCTTGGTTCGTCTCATCCCTCCTCCTTTCCATCATGCCCGAATACTCCACGCTATCGGGCCAAGGTGGTGGTTACCCCCGGAAAGCTGAGCTTCCGGGGGTAACAATCTTAATGTGTCGACGTGCCGTTCTTGGCTTCGTACTTGCCGCCCATCGGTTCTGCGCGGGCGCTCTTGCTGAACAGCCTCATGACAAACATGAAGAAGGCCGGCACGAAGAAGATCGCGAGAACGGTGGCGGAGATCATGCCGCCGAGAACGCCGGTACCGATGGCGTTCTGGCTGGCAGCACTTGCGCCGGTGGCAATCGCCATCGGCACGACGCCGAGGGTAAACGCCATCGACGTCATCAGGATCGGGCGGAAGCGAAGATGCGCCGCTTCCACAGTCGCCTCGTAAGTCGTCTTGCCTTCGGCGCGCAGGTCCTTGGCGAACTCAATGATTAGGATCGCGTTCTTGGCAGACAGACCGACGATCGCGATCAGCCCGACGAGGAAGTAGACGTCGTTGGGCATGTTGCGGATCATCACCGCAGCCACGCAACCGATGACACCAAGCGGAACCACCAGCATGACCGAAATCGGGATCGACCAGCTTTCGTAGAGTGCCGCCAGAAGCAGGAAGACGAACAAGATCGAGAGCCCGATCAGCGCGGGAGCCTGCGAACCCGACTGGATTTCCTGCAGTGACTGGCCGGTCCATTCGTAACCAAAGCCGCTCGGCAACTGCCCGGCGAGGCGCTGCATTTCCGCAATCGCATCACCCGACGAATAGCCCGGGCCGGCCTGGCCGGCGATACGAACCGACGGATAGCCGTTGTAACCGACGACCTGGGACGGGCCGCGCATCCACTCGACCGTTGCGAAGGATGACATCGGCACCATGCCGCCGCTGGCATTACGGACGTTCAGCTTTAGAAGATCCGCCGTCTGCATGCGCTGATTGCCGTCCGCCTGCACCGTCACACGCTGCATGCGGCCCGCGTTCGGGAAGTCGTTGACATAGGACGAGCCGAGATTTGCGGTGATCGTGGAGTTGATGTCTCCGAAGGTCACACCAAACGTGTTGGCCTTTTCGCGATCGATCAGAAGGTTCACCTGAGCCGCATCCGGCATGCCTTCGATACGAAGGCCGGCAAGGATAGGGCTCTTGCGAGCTTCCGCCATCAACTGGTCACGCGCGGCAGCAAGAGCGGCCTGCCCAACGCCCGCACGGTCCTGAAGGCGGAAGGTGAAGCCGGACGAGTTACCAAGACCCTGGATCGGCGGCGGCGACAGCGAAAACGCGATTGCATCGCGAATGCCGAAGATCTTGCCGTTGATCCGCTGGGCCAGCGCATTGGCGCTGTCTTCCGGTCCGCGCTCGCTCCAGTCCTTCAGCGTGATGAAGGCGAGACCGGCGTTCTGACCGGAACCCGAGAACGAAAAGCCGTTGATGGCGATGATGCGATCGACAGCCTTTTCCGCCATGGCGATCTTCTCGATCTGCGAAATGACGTCGATCGTACGGTCGGTGCTGGCCTCTGCCGGCGCCTGCACGTCGACGATCAGAAAGCCCTGGTCTTCGTTCGGCAGGAACGATGTCGGCAGCTGGATATAAGCCCAGCCGAGACCCGCGACCAGCGCAAGATAGATGATCATGAAGCGGCCTGAGCGCTTGATGATGCCGCCGACAGTGCTCGAATAACCGTGGGACGCCTTGTTGAAGCCGCGATTGAAGAGGCCGAAGAAGCCCTTCTTCTCGTGGTGACCTTCCTTGATCGGCTTGAGGAACGAGCCGCACAGTGCGGGCGTCAGCGAAAGCGCGAGGAAGCCGGAAAACAGGATCGACACGACCATGGTCAGCGAGAACTGCTGGTAGATGATGCCGACGGCGCCCGGGAAGAAGGCCATCGGCACGAACACCGCCGTCAACACCAGCGTGATGCCGATGATGGCGCCGGAAATCTGCCCCATCGCCTTGCGTGTCGCTTCCTTCGGCGACAACTTTTCCTCGGCCATGATGCGTTCGACGTTTTCGACGACGACGATCGCGTCATCGACGAGAATGCCGATCGCCAGAACCATCGCGAACATCGTCAACACGTTGATCGAGAATCCGGACGCATACATGACAGCACAGGTGCCGAGCAGCGCGACAGGCACGACCAAGGCCGGAATGACGGTGTAACGGATGTTCTGCAGGAAGATGAACATGACGACGAAGACGAGAATCATCGCCTCGATCAGCGTATGGATAACCTTCTCGATCGACACCGCCACGAACGGGCTGGTGTCGTAAGGAATCTCATACTGTACGCCGGCGGGGAAATACCCTGACAGTTCCTCCATGACCGCCTTGACGCCTTCCGAGGTCGCAAGCGCGTTACCGGTCGGCGACAGCTGGATACCGATGGCGGCACTCGGCTGACCGTTCAGGCGGCTGGAGAAGTTGTAGCTTTCACCACCAACTTCGACACGGGCAACATCGCGAAGACGAACCGACGAACCATCGGGATTGGCGCGCAGCACGATCGCACCGAACTGCTCGGGCGAGGTGAGCTGCCCTTGGACATTGACGGTGGCCGAAATCTGCTGGCCGATCGGGTTCGGCGTCGCACCGATGCGGCCGCCGGCAACCTGGGCGTTCTGCGCCGAGATGGCACTGACGATATCCGCGGAGGTCAGGCTGAGGCCGACCATCTTGTCGGGATCCATCCAGATACGCATGGAGCGCTGGGTGGCAAACAGCTGGGCGCTGCCGACGCCGTCGACACGGCGGATTTCACCGATGACGTTACGTTGCAGATAGTCGCCGAGACCGATCGCGTCGGTATTGCCGTCAGTCGCGGTCAGAGAGACGACCATCAGGAAGGACGTGCCGGCACGCTCGACGCGAATACCCTGCGAGGTAACGGCCTGCGGCAGACGCGGCTCGGCGCGTGCGATGCGGTTCTGAACTTCGACCTGCGCTTCACCGATATTGGTACCGGGGGCGAAAGTGACGTTGATCGAGATACGGCCGGAGGATTCGGACGTGGATTCGAAATAGATCAGTCCCGGAACACCGTTCAGCTCGTCTTCGATCGGACGCGTGACGCTCTGGTAGATGTTTTCAGGAGACGCACCAGGATAGCTGGTGGAGATGGAGATCTGCGGCGGTGCGACATTCGGATACTGCGCGATCGGCAGCATCGGGATAGCGAGCACGCCCGCCAGCATGATAAAGATCGCGACGACCCACGCAAAGATCGGCCGATCGATGAAGAAACTTGCCATACGATCGGGTCCTTACTTCTGTGCTGCCGGCGCTGCGCCTGCGGCTTCTGCCGCAGGCTTTTCCGGGTTCCAAGGCTGCGGATTGACGGTTGCGCCGGGTGCAGTCTTCTGGAAGCCATCCGCGATGACCTGGTCGCCGGCCTTCAGTCCCTGCGAGATGACCCAGCGATCGCCGAGCGCACGACCGACATTGACGCGGCGCTGTTCGACCTTGTTGCCTTCACCGACGACAAGCACGCTTGCCTGACCACCCGGATCACGCTGAACCGCTTGCTGCGGAACCGCAAAGGCTTCCCTCTCGACACCCTGCTGGATCTGGACGCGCACATACATGCCCGGCAGAAGGTCCCCGTCCGGATTGGGGAATTCGCCACGCAGTGTCACTTGGCCGGTCGTCTCATCGACGGCGGCTTCGGAGAACAGCAGGCGTCCCGTCTGGGCGTAGGGGGTGCCGTCATCGAGAAGCAGCTTTACTTCCGCCTCATTGTCGCCGGTCATCAACTTGCCGTCTTCGAGCGCCTTGCGCAGGCGGATCAGGTCGGCAGCCGGCTGGGTAAAGTCGGCATAGATCGGATCGAGCTGCTGGATGGTCGCAAGATTTTCGGTGCTGTTGGCGCTGACAAGCGCGCCCTCGGTGATCAGCGCACGACCGATGCGGCCGCTGATCGGCGCGGTGACCTGCGAATATTGCAGATTGAGATTTGCCTGTGCGAGGCCGGCCTCGGCAACGGCAACCTCAGCATCGGCCTGCGCCAGCAGGGAGATCGCGTTGTCGAATTCCTGCTGGGAGGCGACATTGGAGCGACGCAGCTGCTGCTGACGATCGGAGGTCTGGCGCGCCTGCAGCTGGGCTGCCTTGGCACGTGCTACGGTAGCCTTGGCGCTATCGACCTGAACCTGAAAAGTGGCCGGATCGATCCGGTAAAGAACATCACCGCGATTGACATGCGAGCCCTGCTCGAAGACCTGCTCGACAACGATGCCGGAGACACGCGGGCGAACTTCGGCAAGCCTTGTCGGAGAGATGCGGCCGGGCAATTCGTTGATGATCGGCAGGGATTCAGCGGCAATCGTCATGACGCCGACCGGGCTGGGCGGCGGCGCCTGCTGGGCCTGCCCCTGCTGCTCCTGCTGGCACCCTGCCAGAAATGCGAGACCAGACAAAAGTGCGAGAGCGCGCAGCGGCGTCTTTTGCATCGGAAAGCTCCAACTGAAGGGGGAGAAAATTTACATACAAACTAATACGTATATAAATTATCGCAAGTTGATTTTGAATATCACAGTGGTTGAGCAAGGGCATATCACTGCATGCCAGAATTGCTCAACCGAGAAGCGTCGCGACAACCCGCAGAAACATGCGTCATTACCGCCCAAGCGATCCGCAAAGCCAAAAATCAACAAATAAAATAATGAAATCAGTATCTTGATCGGTATTATCGAGGGAATACAATCGCCTCGATAGCATTGGATACGGCCGTGCCGCCCGATGCAACAGCCTGCCACCAATCTAACATAGTTTTGATGAGAAGCAGCCACAAATTTGAAAACGGGCAGGGAGATTACTGTGGGTGAGTGCCGTACCGCGCCAGCATGAACATCATTTAATCTTTGCTGCGTTGACAGGCCGGCGGCGAAAAACAATATCGGTACTCATCGGTTTTACAAAGGTTGAGTATCTCGAATGCGTCTCAAGACGGCCCTGCCACTCCTGCTTACCGCGCTTGTCATCATAGGTGTCGGCACCGCCTTTACACTGTCGTCATCGGCCTCCACCCCGGCAGTGCTGACTACGCCCGTGGCGCGCGGCAATGTGGAATCGACGGTTCTCGCAACGGGCACGCTCAAGCCATCACGGCTTGTCGCCGTCGGTTCGCAGGCATCTGGTCGCATTACCTCGCTGAAGGTTGCCGTCGGCGACACGGTGAAGGCGGGCGATCTCATCGCGCTCATTGATTCCACTACGCAGGACAACGCGCTGAAAACCGCCAATGCGGCACTTGCCAATGTTCAGGCGCAGCGCAACGAGCGCGTCGCAGAGCTGGAGAACGCCAACCTCACCCTCGCTCGCCAGCAGGCGATCTACGAGAAACAGGCAGGCTCCCGCGCCGATCTGCAGACCGCCGAAGCCGAAGTGAAGGTCGTCACGGCACAGATAGAGGCGCTCGATGCGCAGATCACAGAGGCCGAGGTTGCCGTCGAGACGGCGCAGGCGGATGTCGGTTATACGCGGATCAGCGCCCCGATGGACGGCACGGTTCTCGCGATCGTCAACCAGGAAGGCCGCACCGTCAACGCCACGCAATCAGCCCCCACCATCGTTGCGCTTGGCGACCTGACCCGCATGACCGTCCGTGCCGAGATTTCGGAAGCCGATATCACCCGCGTCGAAGCCGGGCAGAAGGTGCGCTTCAACGTCATCGGTGACCGGGCGAGATCCTATGACGCAACGCTTGCGGCAATCGAGCCTGCCCCGGAATCGATCGTCGATGACAGCAGCGTCGCCACCTCCAGCACCGGCTCGTCATCTTCGTCGTCCTCATCCTCTTCGGCGATCTATTATATCGGCGTCTTCGACATCCCAAACGAAGACGGTCGTTTCCGCACCTACATGTCTGCGGAGGTCAATATCATCCTCGGTTCGGCAGCAGATGTGCTCACCATCCCATCCTCCGCCCTGCCGGAAACCGCCGCGACGGGCAACGCTCAGGTCCGCGTCGAGAAGGACGGCAAAATAGAGGCCCGCAAGGTCGAGATCGGCCTCAACAACAAGATCACCGCCGAAGTGAAGTCCGGCCTCTCCGAAGGCGAGCGGGTTGTGATCAGCGAAGGCTCCGCCACGCCGTCGGCATCCAGCCGCCGAGGCGGCCCGCCGCCGATGTTCTGATTGGGAGGCAAGCGATGACCGAACCCCTGATTTCGCTTTCCGGCCTGCGCCGCGACTATGCTTCCGGCGATGGCACGATCACCGTCCTGAAAGACGTCGACCTGACCATCGAAAAAGGCGAGATGGTCGCGATCATCGGCGCCTCCGGCTCCGGCAAGTCGACCCTGATGAACATTCTCGGACTGCTCGACCGGCCGACCGAAGGCACCTACAAGATTTCCGGCCGCGAAACCTCGGCCCTCGACAACGACGACCGCTCGGCACTGCGGCGCGAGCATTTCGGCTTCATCTTCCAGCGCTATCATCTGCTGGACGAAATCTCGGCGATCTCCAATGTCGAGATCCCGGCGGTCTATGCCGGCCGCGACCGCAGCCAGCGGCGTGAACGGGCAGCCGCCCTGCTCGGACGCCTCGGCATGGCGAATCGCACCGAACATCGGCCGGGCCATCTCTCCGGCGGCCAGCAGCAGCGCGTGTCGATTGCCCGCGCGCTGATGAACGATGCCGACGTGATCCTGGCGGACGAGCCAACCGGCGCGCTCGACAAGGCAAGCGGCGAGGAAGTCCTGCGCATCCTGGACGAGCTGCATGCCGAAGGCCGCACGATCATCATCGTCACCCATGATGCGACGGTGGCAGCTAGAGCCGAACGTATCATCGAGATCTCTGACGGACGGATCATTTCCGATACCCGCTCCAGGGAGCTTCCCGCTCCGGTCAAGGAAACAGCGCCGCGAACCGCCGCCCCTGCCAACCGCGTCGGCGCCGGTTTGGATCGTTTTCGCGAAGCCTTCCTGATGGCCTGCAAGGCGCTTAAAGCACATCGCATGCGCTCCTTCCTGACCATGCTCGGCATCATCATCGGCATCGCCTCGGTCATCTCGGTCGTGGCGCTCGGCACCGGCAGCCAGCAGAAGGTGCTGGCAAACATCAGCAGTCTCGGCACCAACACGCTGGAAGTCTTTCCCGGCAACGGCTTTGGCGACATGCGATCAGGCCGGGTGAAGACCCTTGTGGTCTCCGACGCCAATGCGCTTGCCAAACTGCCCTATATCGCCGCCGCGACGCCAACGGTCTCGACCAGCACCACGGCACGCTTCGGCGCAACCGAAGCCAATGCCCTGATCAACGGGGTCGGCAGCAGATATTTCGAGGTCAAGGGGTCGAAACTCGTCGCCGGCCGCTTCTTCGACGATGCCGGCGTGCAGGCCATGGAACAGGATGCGGTCATCGATGAAAATACCGCAAAAACCCTGTTCGGTAGCGATACAGCCAAGGCAATCGGCCAGGTGTTTCTGGCCGGCAGCGTGCCGTCGCGGGTGATCGGCGTGATCTCGTCGCAGCAGGGCGGTTTCGGCTCCAGCGACAATCTCTCGATCTACCTGCCCTATACCAGTGTGCAGACCCGTTTCACCGGCGACCAATCGCTGCGCAGCATCACGCTCAGGATCAGCGACGATGCCGACACGAGCGTCGCCGAACAGGCGGTCACCACCTTCCTTACCGGCCGCCACGGCACGAAGGACTTTTTCGTCTTAAATACCGACGACATCCGCCAGACCATCACCAGCACGACACAAACGATGACGCTGCTGATCGGCGCGATCGCGGTCATTTCGCTGATCGTCGGTGGCATCGGTGTGATGAACATCATGCTGGTCTCGGTGTCGGAACGGGTCAGCGAAATCGGCGTGCGCATGGCGGTCGGAGCCAGACGACAGGATATCCTGCAGCAGTTCCTGATTGAGGCCGTGCTCGTCTGCCTGATCGGCGGCGTGCTCGGCGTGGCGCTCGCGCTTCTGTTCGGCGCGACATTCAGCCTGTTCGGTTCGAGCTTCAGCCTTGTGTTCACGACTGCACCCATCGTTCTTGCAGTAGTCTCGTCCTGCCTCATCGGCATCGCCTTCGGCTATCTTCCGGCACGCAACGCGTCGCGACTTGATCCGGTGGCGGCTCTTGCGTGATGCCGGCGAACAGCCGACACTGCGGTTGATGGATAACAACGACACGATGCCCGAAATCAAACGTTCAAGGGGACGCCCGAAAACGCAGAGCGACGACGAGCGCCGCCAGGCGATCGTCGAGGAGGCCCAGCGCACCTTCGTCGAACTCGGCTATCGCGGCACCACGACCGATATCGTGGCGGCGCGATGTCATATCTCCAAGCAAACCCTCTATCGGGTATTCAAAAGCAAGGCGGATCTCTTCCTCGCGGTCGTCGGCTCGCATCGCCGGATGATGCTCGCTCTGCCGCGCCCCGAAGATGAAGACAGGCCCGTCGACGACGTTTTAGCAGATATCTTCATGATCGACATCGATGAGGCAGCGGAACGGGAACGCGAAGCCTTCATCTCCTTCGTCATACGGGAATCGCAGCAGGTTCCCGAACTGGTCGATATTTTGCACCGAGAGGGTGTCGACCGATCACGAAAGCTTCTCGCGGAATGGCTCGATCTTCAGGTGGCCCGCAAGACGCTTGCGATCGACAACACATTGAGCGGTGCCCGGATGCTGATGGATCTCCTGTTCGGCGGCATGGCCGGGCCGGGTAGCCGCGACTGGAAGGACCGGGCGGATCGGAACCGCCATCTGCGGCGCTGCATCGGCGTCTTTGTCCGGGGAAACCAGCCTCACTGAAGGTGCGCACCGACATTCAGCAAAAAGTTGCATTGACCGTGGTCAATTCGCCATGACGCGATAAGTCTATCGTCACGGGAACATTTGCAATTGCCTGGGGGCAGTGATGACGAAATCCGCAAGGGGATGGGTCTGGGGCGTAATCGCCGTCGTGTTGGTTGCTATCGGCTATTACGCTTGGACGGTTTTCCGCGGCGACAGTCTTCCCGCAGGCTTTACCTCCAGCAACGGCCGCATCGAAGCGGTGGAAATCGACATCTCCACCAAGACCGCTGGCCGGCTGAAGGAGTTGATGGTTCGCGAAGGCGATTTCGTTAAGGCGGGCCAGGTTCTGGCCAAGATGGATACCGCCCAGCTGGAAGCCAGCAAGCGTCAGGCGGAAGCACAGCTTCGCCGCGCAGAAATTTCCGTCGATACCGCCCACAGCCTCGTCGCCCAGCGAGAGGCCGAACGAAAATCAGCCCTTGCCGTCATCGAACAGCGCAAGGCGCAGCTCGACTCGGCGCAAAAGACCAACGCCCGCTCGCGGCAACTGCTCGCCAACAATACCGTTTCGCAGCAGGTGGCCGATGACAGCGAGGCGGCCGAACAGGCGGCCCGTGCCACGCTCGCCTCGGCGGAAGCATCCCTTGCGGCTTCCGATGCCGCGATCAACGCTGCCAAGGCGCAGGTGGTTGATGCAGAAGCGGCCGTCGACGCTGCAAAAGCCCAGATCGACAGCGTTGATACAGATATCGCTGATAGCACGCTGACATCGCCGCGCGACGGCCGGGTCCAGTACCGCGTCGCCCAACCGGGAGAGGTTTTGTCCGCCGGCGGCCGCGTTCTCAATCTCGTGGATCTCGGCGATGTCTACATGACCTTCTTCCTGCCCACCGCGCAGGCCGGCCAAACCCCGATCGGCTCCGACGTCCGCCTCGTCCTCGACGCGGCGCCCCAATACACGATCCCGGCAAAAGTCTCTTTCGTTGCCGATGTCGCGCAGTTCACGCCGAAGACGGTGGAGACGGAGGAGGAACGCCAGAAACTGACTTTCCGGGTGCGGGCGCAAATCCCTCAGGAACTGCTCCAGAAATACATTCAATACGTCAAGACGGGCCTTCCCGGCATGGCCTATGTCCGGCTAGACCCGCAAGCCGCATGGCCGGAAAATCTCGAACGCAACCTCGTGAAGTGACGGCGCCGAGATGGACGCCGCCGGCAAACAAGCCCCAAGCGACAGCAAGCCGGTAGTCCGGCTGCAGCAGGTATCGCTTGCCTACAAGAAGACGGTCGCCCTCGACGACGTCTCGATCGACATCCCCTCCGGCTGCATGGTCGGCCTGATTGGGCCGGACGGCGTCGGCAAGTCGAGCCTGCTCTCGCTCGTCTCCGGCGCCCGCGCGATCCAGAAAGGCAAGGTCGAAGTTCTCGGCGGCGACATGTCCGACGCTCGCCACCGCGACACCACCTGCCCGAAGATCGCCTATATGCCGCAAGGGCTGGGCAAGAACCTCTATCCGACCCTGTCGGTCTTCGAGAATGTCGATTTCTTCGCCCGGCTGTTCGGCCAGGACAAGGCCGAGCGCGAGGCACGCATCAAGGAACTGCTCGAAAGCACCGGCCTAGGCCCCTTCGCGGATCGACCGGCAGCAAAACTCTCCGGCGGCATGAAACAGAAACTCGGCCTCTGCTGCGCCCTGATCCATGATCCCGATCTTCTGATCCTCGACGAGCCGACAACGGGCGTCGATCCCCTTTCCCGAAGACAGTTCTGGGAACTGATCGATACGATCCGCGCCGGCCGCCCCGGCATGAGCGTCATCGTCGCCACCGCCTATATGGAAGAGGCCGCCGGCTTCGACTGGCTTGTCGCCATGAACGGCGGCAAGGTTCTCGATACCGGCACGCCGGCCGAACTGCTGTCGCGCACCGGCACCGACAATCTCGACGCCGCCTTCATCGCGCTTCTTCCCGAAGCCGAGCGCCGCGGCCATGTCGATGTCGTCATCCCGCCGCGCCAGCATGACGGAGCGGAAGACTACGCCATCGAGGCGAGCCATCTCAGCATGCGCTTCGGCAGCTTTACCGCAGTCGACAATGTCAGCTTCCAGATCCCGCGCGGTGAAATCTTCGGCTTTCTCGGCTCCAATGGCTGCGGCAAGTCGACGACGATGAAAATGCTGACCGGGCTTCTCGCCGCCAGCGAAGGCGAGGCAAAGCTCTTCGGCCGCACGGTCGATGCCAGCGACATGGCCGTGCGCCGCCGTGTCGGCTACATGAGCCAGGCCTTTTCGCTCTACAGCGAACTCACCGTGCGCCAGAACTTCGATCTGCACGCCCGCCTGTTCAAGCTGCCGGAAGACAAGATCCCGGCACGGATCGACGAGATGGCCAGCCGCTTCGGCCTTGCCGACGTCATGGAAACGCTGCCCGACGGCCTGCCGCTCGGCATCCGCCAGCGCCTGTCGCTTGCGGTTGCGATGATCCACGCGCCTGATGTGTTGATCCTCGACGAACCGACCTCCGGCGTCGATCCGATCGCCCGCGACGCCTTCTGGCAGATCCTTGCCGATCTCTCCCGCAAGGACAATGTCACCATCTTCATCTCCACCCATTTCATGAACGAGGCGGAACGCTGCGACCGCATCTCGCTCATGCATGCCGGCAAGGTGCTGATCAGCGACACGCCGGACGGGATCGCCAGAAGCCGCAATGCCGCAACGCTCGAAGAGGCTTTCATCGCCTATCTGGAAGAAGCTTCTGGAATCACGCCATCGGAAAAGGAAGCTGATCCTGCGCCAGCAAAGCTGCCCCTCTTGCATGACACCCTCGCCCCGAAAAGGCGCCGCCTCTTCGATTTCCGCCGCATGTTCAGCTATACGCGGCGCGAGACGCTGGAACTGCAGCGCGATCCGATCCGCGCCACGCTCGCCGTCCTCGGCAGCGTCATCCTGATGTTCGTCATCGGCTACGGCATCAACATGGATGTCGAGGATTTGACCTTTGCCGTTCTCGACCGCGACGACTCAACGATCAGCCGCGACTATGTGCTGGATATCGCCGGATCGCGCTATTTCATCGAGAAGGAGCCGCTGCGCGATTATGCCGACATGGACAAGCGGATGCGCGAAGGCGAGATCAGTCTGGCGATCGAGATCCCGCCCGGCTTCGGACGCAACGTGCTGCGCGGCGACACCGTCGAGATCGGCGCCTGGATCGACGGCGCCATGCCGCAGCGGGCCGAAACCGTCAGCGGTTACGTCCAGGGCATGCATGCCAACTGGCTGAACCGCAAGGCGAAGGAGATCAACGGGGCCGCGGCCACGCAAGGGGCCTTCTCCATCGAAACCCGCTTCCGCTACAATCCGGACGTCAAGAGCCTCGTCGCGATGGTACCGGCGGTCATCCCGCTCCTTCTGATCCTCATTCCCGCCATGCTTTCGGCCCTCAGCGTCGTGCGCGAAAAGGAACTGGGCTCGATCATCAATCTCTACGTCACGCCGGTAACCCGGCTGGAATTCCTGTTCGGCAAGCAGCTGCCCTATATCGTGCTCGGCATGCTGAATTTCGTGCTGCTGGTCGCTTTCGCCACGCTGATCTTCCGCGTGCCCTTCACCGGCAGCTTCATCACCTGTGCGACGGCCGCTCTCCTCTACGTCATCATCGCAACCTCGATCGGCATATTGATGTCCACCTTCATGTCGAGCCAGATCGCCGCCATCTTCGGGACAGCACTTCTGACGCTGATCCCCGCCACGCAATATTCCGGCATGACCGACCCGGTCTCCTCGCTTCAGGGTGCGGGTGCCCTGATTGGCCAGATCTATCCGACCAGCTATTTCATGACGATCTCGCGCGGCACCTTCTCCAAGGCGCTGGATTTTGCCGGGCTGGCTGGTTCCTTCGTGCCGCTTCTGATCGCCATCCCCATTCTGGCCGCGCTCGGCGCGGTGCTTCTCAAGAAGCAGGAGAGCTGACCCATGTTCTCGTCCAACATCTTTCAGCTCGGCCTCAAGGAATTGCGCGGCCTCGCCCGCGATCCGATGCTGCTTCTGCTGATCGTCTACGCCTTCAGCCTGCAGATCTATACCGGCTCGAGCGCCATGCCCGAGACGCTCAACAATGCGGCCGTCGCCATCGTCGACGAGGACCAGTCGCCGCTTTCAGGCCGCATCAGCACGGCCTTCATGCCTCCCTATTTCGTCCCCCCGAAACAGATCTCGATTGCCGAGATGGACAGCCGCATGGATGCCGGCCTCGACACATTCGCGCTCAACATCCCGCCGGATTTCCAGCGCGATGTCCTGGCAAACCAGCAGCCTGTCATCCAGCTCAATGTCGATGCGACGCGCATGAGCCAGGCCTTCAGCGGCAGCGGCTATATCCAGACGATCGTTTCAAACGAGGTCAGCGAATTCCTCAACCGCTACCGAGGCGCAAGCAGCGTCCCGGTCGACCTGACGCTTAGGGCCCGCTTCAACCCGTCGCTCGACAAGTCATGGTTCGGCTCGATCACAAATATCATCACCTCGATCACCATGCTGTCGATCGTGCTCACCGGTGCCGCCCTCATTCGCGAACGCGAGCACGGCACAATCGAGCACCTATTGGTCATGCCGGTGACGCCGACGGAAATCATGATCAGCAAGATCTGGTCGATGGGCCTTGTCGTGCTGCTGGCGTCCAGCTTCGCCCTGTTCGTCATCGTCAAGGGACTGCTGGCGATCCCGATCGAAGGCTCGCCCGCCGTCTTCCTGCTCGGCACGGCGCTCTTCCTGTTCGCCACTACCTCGATGGGCATATTTCTGGCGACGGTCGCAGGCTCCATGCCGCAATTCGGCCTGTTGCTGATCCTCGTGCTATTGCCGCTTCAGGTATTGTCGGGCGCTATGACACCGCGCGAAAGCATGCCGGATATCATCCAGTACATCATGCTTCTCGCCCCCAACACGCATTTCGTCATCCTCGCCCAGGCAGTGCTGTTCCGCGGCGCACAGCTCGACGTCGTCTGGCCGCAGCTTCTGGCGCTGCTGGTCATCGGCTCCGTGCTGTTCTGGCTGGCGCTACGCCGTTTCAGACGTTTCCTCAGATAGTCATTCCGCAGCGATTGCCGGACGGTGGTCGTCATTGCTCTCGGTCCGATCCTCGTCCTTCCGCCGGCCAAGGCGGCTGAGGAACCGGCCGAAACGGTCCATCTCGACGAAGATCACCGGCGTGATGAACAGCGTCAACGCTTGGCTGACGATCAAACCGCCGACCACCGCGACGCCGAGCGGCTGGCGAAGCTCCGAAGACGCGCCGCCGCCGATCGCGATTGGCAGGGCACCGAGCAGCGCACAGAAGGTCGTCATCATGATCGGCCGGAAACGCCGAACGCTCGCCTCGTGGATCGCGGCCGCGGCACTCTCCCCCTTCTCGCGCATCGTCTCCACCGCCACGTCGATCATCATGATGGCGTTTTTTTTGACGATGCCGATCAGCATCAGAAGCCCGATCAATGCGATGATCGAGAGATCGAAACCGAACAATTTCAGCGCCAGAAGTGCACCAAACGCCGCCGCCGGCAGGCCTGAAAGAATGGTCAGCGGGTGGATGAAGCTTTCATAGAGCACCCCGAGCACGACATAGATGGTGAGAACCGCGGCCAGGATCAAAAGCGGCGTATTGCCTTGGCTCTGCTGGAAAATCTGCGCCGTGCCGCCGTATGAAGTGAACACGTCGGCCGGCATATCCATCGATGCCTTGATCTGGTCGATCGCGGCCGTCGCATCGCTGAGCGAGACATTTTCCGGCAAGTTGAACGAAATCGTCGTGGAGACGAGCTGGCCGGTCTGGCTGATCGTCACCGGCGCGGTCTTGCGCTCCACATGGGCGAAGTTCGACAATGGCACCAGCGTGCCGTTGGAAGACATGACCCGCACCTGCTGCAGCAACTGGTCGTTCCACTGGCGGCTGGTGTCGAACTCGACGATCACCTCGTAACTGTCGCCCGTCGACTGGATTTCCGCCGCATTATACCCCCCGAAGGCCATCTGCAGCGATTTGCGCAACGTATCGTCGGTAATGCCGAAACGCGCAGCCTTTTCCGTATCGACCCTGATATCGGCCTCGATCGCGTTGTTCTGCGCATCCGACGTCACGTCGGTGAAATGCTGCCGGTCCTTGCGCATCGCATCCTGCAGCTTGCCAGACCATTCATTCGTGTCGTCCACCTTCAATGCCTGGACGACGAGCTGATATTGGCTGGCCGTGCTGCGCCCGCCGAAACGCAGGCTCTGCTGCGGCGTGATGAAAGCTCTTATACCGGCGATCTTGCCCGTCGCCTGCCGCAGTTCCTGCAGCGTCTGCTGCAATGGCGGCCTTGCGTCGCGGTCTTTCAGCTCGACAAAGATCGTGCCGTTATTGAGCGGGCTTCGGCTGTTGCCGCCGACCGTGGAGGTCACATGGTTGACCGCCGGGTTGGCGCGGATCGCAGCCACGACCTGAGCCTGCAGATCACGCATCGCCGTATAGGAAATGTCTTCGCGCGCACGCGTCGAAACCGAAAGCCTGCCGATATCCTCGGTCGGGAAGAAACTGCTCGGCAGCGTCTTGAACAGATAGATCGAGCCACCGACAGAAGCCAGGAAGACCAGCATGATCACCGTCCGGTTCCTGAGACACCAGCCAACCGAGCGATCATAACCGCGCAGCGTCTTCTCGAAACCGCGATCGAATATCCTGACGATCAGGCTCGGCCGGTGATGCCGATCCGACATCCGCGATCCGAGCATCGGCGTCACGGTTAGCGACACGATAGCCGAAGCGATGATCGCAAGGGCAACCACCATGCCGAATTCGTTGAACAGCCGGCCAACCACCCCGCCCATCAGCAGGATCGGGATGAATACGGCAATCAGCGAGATAGACATCGAGACGATCGTGTAGCTGACCTCCGCGGCCCCCTGCAGCGCCGCCTGCCGCACCGGCATGCCGTCCTCGATATGCCGCATGATGTTCTCGAGCATCACGATCGCGTCGTCGACCACAAGGCCGACGGAAAGCGTCAGCCCCAGAAGCGAGATATTGTCGATACTGTAGCCGAGCAGGTACATGGCCCCAAACGTGGTGACCAGCGATAGCGGCACCGCAAGCGCAGGCACGATCGTCGCCGAAACACGCCCGAGGAACAGATAGATCACCAGCACGACCAGCGCGATCGTCAGCCCTAGCGTGAACTGCACGTCGGAGATCGATTCACGGATCGATACCGAGGAGTCGTTCATCACGTTGAGCGTCACAGAAGCCGGAAGTTCGGCCGTCAGCGCCGGAAGCTTGGCTCTCACCGCATCGACGACGGCAACCGTATTCGCATCCGGCTGGCGCTGTACGGCAAGCACGATGGCCGATTGGCCGTCATACCAGCTGCCCGCGTCGAGGTTTTCGACACTGTCTTCCACCCGTGCGATATCACCGAGATGGATCGGCGCACCGTTGGGCGAGGCGATCACCAGCGAGCGGAACTCTTGCGCATTGGTGCGCTGGGTGTCGGCATTGATCGTCAGCTTCTGGCTGCCGTTCTGCAGCGAGCCGACCGGCGCCTGGCTGTTGGCGGCCTCGATCGCGTTTGTCACGCTTTGCACACCGAGCCCGCGCGCCTGCAGCTTGTCCGGGTCAACCTCGACGCGAACGGCATAGGTCTTCGCCCCGAAGATCGACACTTCGGCAACGCCGGGCAGTGTCGAAAGCGTCGGCGAGATGACGTTCTCGGCAATCTCGTCCACCTTGCTCGGCGGCAGGCTGTCGCTTTTGACGGTCAGAAGCAGCACCGGCGCATCCGCCGGGTTGGTCTTGCGATAGCTCGGCGCCGTCGTCATGTTGTCCGGCAATTGCCGGCTTGCCTGCGAGATCGCCGCCTGCACGTCGGCGGCGGCGGCATCGATATTGCGGCTCAGATCGAATTGCAGCACGATAGACGAACTGCCGAGCGAGTTGGTCGCGCTGATTTCGCTGATGCCCGGAATGGTCTCGAATTTCTTGATCAGCGGCGTGGAAACCGCCGTCGCCATCGTCTGGGGCGAAGCGCCGCTCAGCGACGAGGAGACGTTGATCGTCGGGAAATCCACCTGCGGCAGCGCCGCGACCGGCAGCATCCGGTATCCGGCAAGCCCGGCCAATATGGCCCCGATGGCAAGAAGCGTGGTGGCGACGGGACGCCTGATGCAGAATTCGGAGATCAATTGCTTGCCCCCGGTTCAATCATGCTATTGACCAAGGCAGTTTCCCGGCCGGCGTTCGAAAAATCCTCATGAACCGTCGCCCCATCGGCAAGCTGTGACTGCCCTTCCACGACAACGTGAGCACCGTCCTCTATCCCCTTGGTGATTGCCGTATCGCTTCCGTTGGAGCGGGAAACCGTCACCAGCGTCTTGTGGGCCTTCCTGTCATCCCCGATCGTGTAGATGAAGGGAGTATCGGCACCCGGATTGACCGCAACTGTCGGCACCACGATATTCTCTTCACCGCCGTTGAAATGTACCGTCACGTTGACAGACTGGCCAGGCCATAGCTCTCCACCCGGATTATCGAACTGCGCCTTTGCCAAAATGGTACCCGAGGCTGTGTCCACCGTGTTGTCGAAAAAGCTGAGCTTGCCGGAAACGACCTCATCCGACGAAGACTGAGGCAGCGCATCGACGGTAATTTCACCACCCGAAAATCCCCGGCGCAATTCACCGAGATACCCTTCCGGCAGATGGAAGCTGACATAGATCGGGTCATATTTCTCGATCGTCACCACGGTGGATCCTACCCCGAGATAGGCACCGACACTGACCGCGATATCGCCGAGACGTCCTTCGAAAGGCGCGCGGATTTCGGTGTGCTCTAAATTGACCTGATCGGCTGCGATCGTTGCCTTGTCGCTTTGGACCGTTGCGGCGCTGGTATCGCGCGTGGCCTGCGCCTCGTCGACCGATTGCTGCGTACCGGCACTGCGATCGACGAGTGTTTTCGCCCGGGCAAGCGCGGTCTCGGCCCCCCTCAGCGTTGCCTCATCCCGCGCCAGAAGTGCCTTGTCCTTGTCGAGTGCCGCCACAAGGTTGCGATCATCCAGCTTGGCGATCAGGTCGCCGGCCTTGACGACATCGCCGTCATGCGCGGTGATCGACAGCACCGTTCCGGCTTCTTGGGCGGCGATCGTGGTGTTTTCATCGGCAACGGCTGCCCCCGTGGCAGTGACATCGAGCGGCAAAGTCATCTTCACGGCAGCAACGGTCTTGACTGCCGGGGGCTGGCCATTGCCTCGCCCACGCTGCCCGTTCCGGTCACCATCCTGCAATTGCTCGTTTGCTGCCGTCTTATCCGCCGAAGCTTGCGGATCAAGCTGATCGAGAAAGGGAAGCTGCGCTCGAAAATGCCATCCGGCAGCTGCCGCTACGGCAAAACAAGCCACGATCCAGATCTTCTTCATGCCGGTAGTTCTCCATCAGGGCCTTGCCTCTGTGGAGGAGGATATTGCGCTCAAAACGGCGAAAAGCCAGCGAACACAGCGCCCTGCGGATTAAATCTTGGTAAGGATGCGCGGGATCTCATGAAGCAAAAACGTAACATTCGATCAGTAAAGATCGCCAAGCTCTTCATGGATTGCCGAAATAATCTCGGCGCGTTGCTGGGCCGAACGCCCGGCATGCGCCGCATAGGTCAGCGCCAGCAGCCTCACTGTGCTCAGAATAGTCGTATGCGAGGGGCCGAGCGCAAAACTCGCCACATGGCAAGGCAATACAACATTCGAATATCGCTGCGCTTCCAGCATCGAATTTCGGTCAGTAATGGTGATGATATTGAGACGGCTCGTCGCAGCATGGCTGAGGATCGGTTTCAGGATCGGCTGGTGCGGTGGCAAGGTCACCAGAAGCAGTACGTCCTTCGGCCCGGTCATCGCAAGATCTTCCGCCCAGGATCCTTGGTTGATGCCGAGGATCATCACGCTGTGCCTGAGACGCGAAAAGACCAGCCGCGCATAGCGCGCCACGCCCTCTTCCACACCAAGCCCGAGAACCCACACTTTTGGCGCAGCACCGATCAGTTCGGCGGCCTGCCGCACCTTGTCGGAACGCATTTCCTCGAATGTCTTGGTGAGATTTTTCAACTCGAGTTCCAGATGCGCGCCGATCGTCCGCCCGAGCGCCACCTGTTCCGACTGCGTCACGGAATAGCCGTAAGGCTCCGTGCGGTTGCGCTCTTCACGCGCTTGAAGCTTTACCTCGTTAAAATCCGCATAGCCGAGATGCTGGAAGAAACGCGCGGCGGTTGCCTTCGATACTCCGGCCATCTCTGCGATCTCGGTTGCCGAATGGGTCAGGATATCGTCCTGCCGGTCGAGGATCAGCTGGGCAAGCTTCTGCTCGCCGGCTGTCAGCCGCTGGTAGCGTTCCTGAATGCGCAAGACGAGACGCGAGGCCATGATTTCTCCGGTTTGCCGCTCTGCATAAAAAGATTAGCACCCCTCTTGCAACAATGAAACTATTGTTTCACAATTATGAAACATTGAAACAGAGGCCATGATGGCACAACCACGCGTCATCCGTCAGAGAATATGGGACAACCTTAAGGCTGTCGCACGCCCTGACACGCGCTTCCATCTGAGCTTCAGCGAGTTCATCCCCGATTTCGAAGGCGTCGAGCAGGCGACCGATCGGCTGACGGCCCTGCCGGCCTTCGCCCACTCCAAACTCGCCTTCGTCACACCCGACAATTCCATGACCGAGTTGCGCCGCCGGCTGATCCTCGAGGGCAAGGCCTTCGTCATGTCGACCTACAACATGCAGCGCGGTTTTCTCTACATGGCCCCCGGCATTGTTCCGCCGGAAGCCGCCCCATTTGCGGCATGGCTGGATGGAATGGAGTATTTTGCCCGCCCCATCAGCCTTGAGGAACTGACCGGGATCGGCCGGTTCGACCTGCTTGCCACCGGCGCATCGGCTGTGACCAAGGACGGCATTCGTTTCGGCAAGGGCCACACCTATTTTGATCTCGAATGGGGCATGTTCACCGATCTGGGCCTCGTAGACGAAAAGACGCCGGTCGCGGCAATCGTCCATGACGTGCAGGTGGTCGATGAACAGCTGAGCCCCAGCGAAACCGACATCCAGGTGGATTTCATCGCCACCCCAAGCCGCCTTGCAACGGTCGAGCGCCACAACCGGCGCCCCCGCGGTATCAAATGGGAGCAGCTGACGCGCGACGAGATCGCCGATACGCCGCCGCTGAAAGAGCTTGCCCGCATGCGCGGCATCGCCTGACCCAGAGTTTCAAGACTTCACCCCGACAATAAGGAACAGCCCAATGCATCTTTCCCTCAACCGTCGCCATTTCATGGGCCTGATGGGCGCCGCCGCGACCATGCCGATGATGGGCCGCATGGCTTCCGCCGCCACCCCGCTCAACTTCCAGGCCTCGTGGATCAACGATGCCGAATTCGCTGGTTATTTCCTCGCCGCCGACAAGGGCTATTACAAGGAAGCAGGCCTTGAGCTGGAATATCTTTCCGGCGGCCCGGACGTCATTCCGGAAAGCTCGATCATCGCCGGTAAGGCCGACCTGACGCTGACCACGCCGGACACAACGATCAAGGCGATCGTCGAACAGGGCGCACCGTTCAAGATCATCGGTGCCCAGTACCAGAAGAACCCGATCGGCATCGTGTCTCTGGCCAAGAACCCGATCAAGGAGCCGAAGGACCTGATCGGCAAGACGCTCGCCGTTCCGCCGGTCAACGTCATCTCGGTCGAAGCCATGCTGAAGATTTCCGGCGTCGACAAAAGCCAGGTCAACATCGTGCCTTACGCCTACGACCCGACCCCGCTGATCAAGGGCGAGATCGACGCATCCGTCGATTTCACCACCAACGTCCCCTTCACCATCAAGCAGGCCGGCGAGGACGCCACTTCCTTCCTGCTCTATGACTTCGGCTTCACCATCTTCAACGACACTGTCGTCGTCACCGAAGAAGTCCTCAAGGCCAAGCGCAAGGAAATCGTTGCCTTCCTCAAGGCCAGCCGCAAGGGCTGGGAAGAAAACCTCAAGGATCCGGCAGCCTTCCCGAAGACTTTCGCCGACACTTGGTTCAAGGGCACCGGCCGCTCGATCGAGAACGAAGTCTATTTCAACACCGCGCAGAAGCCGCTGATCGAAAATGCCAAGGGCATCTTCTCGATGAGCGAGGAGGCGATCGCCGCCAATATCGAGGCACTTGCCGCCGTCGGCATCACCGCCAAGCGCGAACACTTCGACACCACCGTTCTCGAAGAAGTTTGATGACCTCTTCGACCGGCATTACGCTTGAAACCGTCTCGCGCTCCTTTCAGGGGCGCGGGACTGTCGTTCAGGCGCTCGACAACGTTTCTCTCGATTGCCCCGCAGGCTCGTTCACGGCGCTGATCGGCCCGTCCGGATGCGGAAAATCCACCATGCTGCGCCTCGCACTCGGCCTCGACGAGCCGACCGCGGGCAAGATCGGCATTGCCGGTATGAAACCGCAACAGGCGGCAAAGGCCGGCCTCACCGGCGTTGCCTTCCAGGACGCGGCCCTGATGCCCTGGCGCAGTGTCGAGGACAATATCGCCCTGCCTCTCGACGTGCTCGGCCGCAAGCGCTCCGATTTTGCCGAAAAGATCGCCGGCCTGATCGACCTCGTCGGCCTCAAGGGTTTCGAGAAGTCGCTGCCCGGCGAACTGTCCGGTGGCATGCGCCAGCGCGTGGCGATTGCCCGTGCCCTCGTCACCGATCCGAAAGTCCTGTTCCTCGACGAACCTTTTGGCGCGCTCGATCAAATTCTTCGCCGCCAGATGAATATCGAGCTGCAGCGCATCTGGATGGAAAACCGCGCCACGACCCTGCTCGTCACCCACGGCATAGACGAGGCCGTTTTCCTCGCCGACCGTGTCGTGGTTATGCAGAGCCGCCCCGGCCGCATCGGCAAGATCGTCGATATCCCGCTTGCCCGCCCGCGCCTGCCGGAAGTGTTTACGACGCCGGAATTTCACGCCCTCGAAGATCAGGTCGCGGAGGCGCTGGATGGCCACTGAGACGGCGCTTGGCGCAAATCCTAGAACAGCTGGGGGAACTCCCAATGGAACGCCCTTTGGGGTCGCCAAAGGCGAAGCCGGTTTCCGCCACTGGACCGCGCTTCGCAACGCAGCGATCCTGCTTGTCCTCTGGGAAGTCCTCGGCCGTTTCAAGCTCGTCGCAGGCGGTGCGCTGCCTGCCCCGACCGAAGTACTTATCCGTTTCTGGCAGGATCGTGGCGACTATCCCCTACATATCCTCGCCACCTTCCAAGGCGCCTCGCTCGGGTTCCTGATAGGCAATGGCCTTGCCATCCTCGCCGGCATTCTCTTCGCCGTCTCACCGGTCGCCGCACGCCTCGGCCGCGGCCTCAACGTCGCGATCTTCGCCCTGCCGCCGATCGCCATCTCCCCGATCCTGGTCCTCACCTTTTCCGGCATGACCCCGCGCGTCGTGCTCGCAGCACTCGGCTGCTATTTCGTCACCATGAGCGCCACCGTCACCGGCATCAGCCAGACCGACCGGCGCATGCTCGACGTCGTTCGTGCCTATGGTGGCACACGTCTCGCCCTGCTTCGCCTCGTCGAAATCCGCGCCGCCCTGCCCGCCATCCTCGCCGGCCTGCGTATTGCGGCACCCGCTGCCGTGCTTGGCTCGATCCTGGCGGAATTCGGCGGCGGCGGCCGTTTCGGCCTCGGCGCCTATCTGATCGGCTCGCTCGGCCGCGCCGATCCCGCCCGTCTCTGGGGCATTGGCCTTGCCGCCACCGCCATGGCGCTGATCGCTTACGGCATTTTTGCGCTCATCGAGACGCGCCTCACCCGCTCCACCTGCGCCGTCACCGTAGCCGCCACACCGCCAAGCATCCGCTCCGAGGGCAACTGGCTTTCCACAATCGCCATCACGCTGGCCTCAATCGCACTCCCTTTAATCGTCTGGTGGCTGCTCCTCAAAATCCTTGGCACGCCGGCGATGATCGCCAAAACCCCGGCCGGCGTCTTCGACTATCTCTTCCTCGACCCATCGGCGACCTCGGCGCAGACCCGCCTTCTCGCAGCACTCGGCCAGACGCTGCCGATGACGCTGATCGGCATGGCCGCCGGCCTCGCCTTCGCCTTCGCGCTTGCCCTCGCTTCGGTCGTGCGCCCCGGCATCGTCCGCTCGTTCATGCCGGTGGCGCTCGTCACCCAGACCATGCCCCTCGTCGCCCTGACGCCGCTGCTCGTTCTGCTTCTCGGTCGTGGCCCCTCGGTCATCCTCTGGATCACCATCTCCGTCACCTTCTTCCCCGCCTTCGTCACGCTGGCGCAGGGCCTCGGCATGGTGTCGCGCGGCGCGCTCGATGTGGTGCGCGCCTATGGCGCAAGCCCTTTCACCCAGCTGCGTCTCGTCTCGATCCCGGCATCCCTGCCCTATCTCTTTGCCGCCATGCGGCTTGCCGTGCCGCGCGCGCTTTTGGGCGTGATGATCGCAGAATGGCTCGCCACCGGCACCGGGCTTGGTAATCTTCTGAACCAGTCGCGAGGCTATCTCGACTACGGCATGATCTGGACGGTCGCAGTGGTCTCGGTCCTCATCTCGGTTCTCTTCTATCAAATCGTCATCGTCATCGAACGGCATGTGCTGCGCAAACGCGGCATGCAGCCGGCCGCCTAAAGTTTTAAAGGAGCACCCCCATGTCCCCTCAGACGTCCAATTACGCTGAAATCGCCGATCACAAGTCTTCCGTGCGCGAACGCGTCTGGACCGAATTGCGCAAGGTCGCCGTCGCTGACAGCCGTTTTCATTTCGATTTCGGCGAGTTCATCGCCGATTTCGAAGGCGGTGAGGCGGCCGTCGAGCGCCTACTCGACAACCCCTATTACCGTGACGCCCGCCTGATCTTCATCACGCCCGACAACTGCCTCGACCGCCTGCGCCTGCAGGCGCTGAAGGACGGCAAGCTGGTGCTGATGACCACCTATTCGATCAAGCGCGGCTTCTGGCTGCTCGATCCGAAGAAGATCGCCCCTGAAATCTACCTCTACGCCTCAACCCTCGACGGCATGGAACGTGTCGGCGAGCACATGACGCTTGCCGATATCCAGACCAAGCTGCCGAATGTCGACTACATGGTCACCGGCACCGGCGCGATCAATCTGGAAGGCGTGCGTTTCGGCAAGGGCCACGGTTTCTTCGATGCCGAATGGGGCATGCTCTATCAGCTTGGCAAAATCTCCGTCGAAACCCCCTGCGCCGCCGTCGTCCACGACTGCCAGGTCCTGTCGGAAAAGCTCAACCCCGATGTCTACGACACCGTCGTCGACGTAATCTTCACGCCCACCCGCTCGATCAACGTCTCGGGCCCGCACAAGCCGACCTGCGGCATCATCTGGGACCGCCTCGACCAGCACATGTTCGACACCATCCCGCCGCTGCAGGAACTGAAAGCCATGGGCCTCTGATCCCTTATCTTCTGACTACCGGCAACATTACCGGTAGTCGCTCTCCAAATCATAAACTTGACTCAATAAGTACATTTTTCATTTCCCCCATGGATTGCATCGCCAAACAGGGGTAAAGCACCGCAAAACTGCGGTGCAGTGACAGTGCCGCCGCGCCTACCCCCATTTGCGAGCACACCCATGGTCTCTCTCCGCCATATTCTCTCGGCAGCAATCCTCATCGCATCCTCCCTCACCACCTCTGCCAGCATGGCGCAGGACGACAAGCCGCTGCGCATCGCGCTTGCCACCAGCATCTCCAATCAGGCGGCAGAAGTGGCCGTCGAGGAGGCGAAGGCCCAAGGCCTCAAGATCGAACTGACCGAGTTCAACGACTGGAACACGCCGAACATGGCCGTCGCTGATCGCGAGATGGATGCCAACCTCTTCCAGCACATTCCCTATCTCGAATTCACCAACCAGGCCGGCGGCCGTAATCTCGTCCCGGTGGCGCCTGCCTATGCCACCCCGTTCGGCCTCTATTCGAAGAAATACAAGTCGTTGGAAGAGCTGCCCGACAACGCCCAGATCGCCTTCTCCGGCGACGCCGTCAACACCGGCCGCTCGCTGCTTCTCCTCCAGCAGGCAAAGCTGGTCGAGCTGAAACCCGGCACCGGCCATCGCGCCACACTCGAAGATGTCGTCAAATGGGTGAAGCCGCTGCGCATCGTCCAGCTCGACGGTCCGCAGATCGCCCGCGCGCTCGACGATGTCGATGCCGCCGCCACCTATCCGACCTTCGCAAAACTCGCAGGCCTCGATCCGGCCTCCGGCCTGATCTTCGAAAACGACCCAATCTACGCCTTCCAGTTCGTCACCCGGCCGGACATGCGCGACGATCCGCGCCTGCGCAAATTCATTGACATCTACCGCGGTTCTGACGCTGTAAAGGCAAAGCTTCGCTCGCTTTACGGAGACCTCGTCTCCTTCCCGTAAGTGGGCGCAAGACAGCAGGATAGTTTCAGGTGGGAAGCCATAAAGATGCACGGTGAATACAAGGTTCAGGGCGGAAAGCTCGTTGTCGTCGATCTCGAAATTGCCGACGGACGCCTCTCGCAGGTTCAGGTTTCGGGCGATTTCTTCCTCGAACCGGCAGAAGCGCTGGAAGACATCCGCGCCTCCCTCGAAGGCCTCTCAGCATCGGCCACGGTAGAGGACATTATCGCCGCCGTGCGCAGCGGCCTGCGCCCCGGCGCGGAAATGATCGGCTTCAGCCCGGAAGCCGTCGCGATCGCCATCCGCCGCGCGCTCGGCGTCACCGGCACATGGCGCGATTACGAATGGCAGATCATCGAGACGCCCGCGCTCACCCCCACCATGCATCTCGCGATGGACGAGGTTCTGGCCAAGGAAGTCGCTTCCGGCCGGCGCGGCCCGTGCCTGCGTTTCTGGGAATGGGAACGCCCGGCCATCATTCTCGGCGGTTTCCAGTCTCTGCGCAACGAGGTGGACATGGAAGCCACGGCGGAACTCGGCATCGAAACCGTCCGCCGTGTCACCGGCGGCGGCGCGATGCTGGTCGAGCCCGGCAACAGCGTCACCTATTCGCTCTACGCACCGGCAGAGCTGGTGCGCGACATGAGCTTTGCCGATTCCTACGCCTTCCTCGACGACTGGGTGCTGAAAGCGCTGCAGTCGCTCGGCATCGACGCCTTCTACAAGCCGCTCAACGACATCTCCAGCTCCAAGGGCAAGATCGGCGGCGCGGCGCAGAAGCGCTTTTCCTCCGGCGCCGTCCTCCATCACGTCACCATGGCCTATGACATGGATGCCGAAAAAATGGTCAAGGTCCTGCGCATCGGCCGCGAAAAGCTGAGCGACAAGGGCACGACCAGTGCGGTGAAGCGCGTCGATCCGCTGCGCAGCCAGACCGGCCTGCCGCGCGAGGAAATCATCTGCCGGATGAAGGAGACCTTCGTTTCGCTGAACGGCGGCACGCCGGGCACGATTTCGGACGAGGAATATGCGGCAGCCGAAAAGCTTGCAGCGGAGAAATTCGCCAGCGAGGAGTGGATCCGCCACATCCCGTGACGGCTATCCCGGCGCCGAGGCGCCGGGCATTCTCACCGCGTCACGGTAAAAACCGCAAGGTTTTCCGGCATCTCGACGCCCGTCATGATGGCGTCGAGATGGGTGTGAATTGCCTCGGCCGCACGGTCGGGGTCATGGTCCCGTATGGCGTTGAAGATGGCTGTATGTTCCTTGATCAGCCGCGCGATCCGGCCCGGCTTCGGCAGGCTCAGGTGACAATAACGATCCACCTTGATCTTCACCGACTTGATGATCTCCCAGATACCGGGGTAACCGGCCGCCTCGGCAATCAGCGTATGAAACAGGTCGTCGGTCCTGCGGAACCCTTCGTAATCGGCTTCCGCCGCCTGCACCTTCTGCAATTCGAGATTGGCGCGCAGCGTCGCGATCTGCGTCCTGTTGGCTTTCACCGCCGCCGCCCGCACCGTCACGTCCTCCAGCGCCTTTCTGACAACGATCGCCTCCGGCAGCGTATCGAGCGCGATACGCGCAACGAACGTTCCCGATTGCGGCAGGATCTCGATCAGCTTTTCGTTCGACAGCCGCAGGATCGCCTCGCGCACCGGCGTGCGGCTGACACCGAACTGTGCGGCGATCTCCTTTTCCAGAATCGGATCGCCCGGATAACGGCGCAGCGACACGATATCGTTCCACAGGACCTGATAGATCAGCGCCGAGGTGCTGGCACTGCGCAGATCCAGTTCGTCGCGTATGCTCGCCAGGTTTTTTCGCTGCTCCTGCGGGGGATTGGTATCCTCCATATAGACCTTCTCACGACTTGTTCTTGGCATTGCGGACCGCTCTTGCGAATCCGCCCCTCTTTGCTGCCGAGCATGGCCCGGCAGCAATCGGCTTGTCAAAGGTTACGGCTTTGACGGATCAAAGCATGGTTTCGAGGATTTCCACCATGGTTTCCGCAGTCAGCTTGCGCGGATTGAAATCCGTCGACCGGCCCACGCCGTTTTTGACGATCTCGGGGGTCGCCTCGCGCGTCACGCCAAGCGCCGAGAGACGGGTCGGCGCGCCGAGCTTTTCCATCTTCGCTTCGAAAGCGTCCGCGAATTCCTCGACCGTCCCGAAACCGAGAACCGTCAGAAGATCGCCGAACCAGGGTCCAAGCTCGGGTTCGTTGAAACGCAGGAAGGCCGGAACATAGATCGCGCAGGCCAGCCCGTGCCGAAGATCGTAATCCAGCGTCAGCGGATAGGAGAGCGGATGCAGCGCCGTATTGCCGATCATCGCCATCTGCGTTCCGCCGATCACGCTGCCGAGCGTCACCTGCTCGATCGCATCACGGTCCTTGTCGAGGCAGGCCGCCTCGATATTGCGGAAGATCAGCACGATCGCGCGAAACGCCATCGCCCGCGTCATGTCGTTGGCGCGGGTCGACCAGAACCCTTCGAGCGCCTGCGTCATCGCATCGAGCGAGGTGGACACCGCCACAGCCGTCGGCATGCTGAGCGTCAGCGCGGGATCGACGATCGCGTGATCCGGAAAGCACTCCGGATAGGCAATCGCCGGTTTGGCATTCTTTTCCTTGTCGGTAACGACGGCAAACGGCGTCACCTCGCTGCCGGTCCCGGCAGTCGTCGGCACGGCAATCAGCGGCAGGCCACGGCCTGCCGGCTTCTTCACCCGGTAAAGATAATCGCGGATGGAGCCTTCATTCTTCTGCAGCAGCGCCACGCACTTGGCCGCATCCAGCACACTGCCGCCACCGATCGCAACGACCACATCCGCCCCGCTTTCGCGGCAGCGGGCGGCGGCGGTATCGACCGTCAGGATCGATGGGTTTTCCTCGATATCGGTAAAAATCGTCAGTTCGGCAGAGCCGACCAGCTCCTTCAATCCGGCTTCGCCGACGCGGTTGAGGAAACTGCGTCCAATCATCGCAAACACATGACGGCCGCCAAAATTCGAAATCATATCGGGTAGGGTCGACAGGCGATCCCAACCGAAATGAACCGCGGTCGGCAAGCTGAAATTCCAATTCGAACCCGTCATCTTAGTCATTCCAATATCTTTTACGTTCTTCAAAAACCAATAGGCCGCCGGCAATTCCACGTCTTGGACAAGACAAAGGAGCGGAGTTGGAGAGGTGATCAGCCCCGCCCGTATCCGCTCCTCCGATCAAGCCATCAAAGCGCTTAGGGGTCGCCAGAGACAGCCTATTGAATTTTAATATATCACTTAGGACCCTCGATTGGAAGGCCGTGCTTGGCCATCAGCTGCAGGTAGTCTTCCCGCGGCGGAACGAAGATGTCGATGCCGCGGAAACCTGTCGTCGTGCGGCCGCCATGCGGCACGTTCGACGGATGGACGCAGACATCGCCGGCCTCCATCAGGAAGGTTTCATCGCCGCAGGTATGCTCTTCCGTTCCTTCCAGGATGACCAGGATCTGCACCGCTTCATGGCTGTGCATGGGAAATACGCATCCGGGAGGATTGGTGATGAAGCTGAGCAGGGCGGGACCTGCAGCGACGAAGCGCGTGCTGGACTGTTCGGTCAGCGGAACCAGCGGAATATCCTCGATCGTGTAGCAGTATTTCGACTTGTTGGTTGCTTTGTAAACCATCGTTATTTCTCCTATTTATCCATTAATTCCAAAGCTTTATGGAAGCATCCACGAAAGCACAGGTGTCGTTTGGAGGTAGACGATCGCGCAAAGGACGAGCGTCAGTGCGATGCTCCAGGGAAGTGTCTTGCGGAAAATATCCCCTTCGCGTCCGATGATGCCGACCGCAGCGGCGCCGATTGTCAGGCTTTGCGGTGAAATCATCTTGCCGAGCACGCCACCGGAGCTGTTGGCCGCAGCCAGAAGCGAGGGTGACAGGCCGGTTTCATGAGCCGCCGCGACCTGCAGAGCACCGAAGAGCGCGTTGGCGGAATTGTCGGATCCGGTAATCGCCACCCCGATCCAGCCGATGGCCGGCGACAGGAATGCAAACGCATGTCCGGTCGTGGCGAGCCAACGCCCGAGCGTGATGGTCTGTCCGGAAAAGTTCATGACGAATGCGACGGCGAGCACGCAGAGAACCGTCGGAATGGCCCATTTGAGCTGCTTGAGCGTGGCACCGTAAGTCTGCACCGCCTCACCGCCCGAAACCTTGAGGAAAGGCCTCGAGAACAGGCCGGCGACACCGAGAAGCGTGGCGGTACCCGGCAGCCATGGCAGTGACAGCGACGTGCCGATAGCCCCGCCGGTCGGATTGACAATGGCAAGCCCCGGCCATGCAAACTTGCTGACTCCGGCAGACAGAGCCTGGGCGATCGGCCCGAGCTGCGACAGCGTGAAGATCACGATGATCGCGACATAGGGCAGGAAGGCGATCGAAACGCTGCGGCTGTTGAATGGGATTTTCGAGTTTTCGCCTTCGTTGACGATGGCGCATTCGACAGTTTCCTTCGGCTTCCACACCTGCAGGAAGGCGACCAGCGCCGCGGCCCCGGCAAGCGCGCCGAGAACGTCCGTCAGCGGCACCGAGATCCAGGACGAGCTGACGAACTGTGTCACGGCATAGGCAAAACCGGCGACCAGCGCAGGCAGCCATGTCTGGCGAAGGCCCCTGCCGCCATCGACGATCCACACGAGGATCAGCGGAATGAACATCGCCAGGATCGGCGTCTGGCGACCGATGATCGCGCCCAGCTCGTCATAAGGCAGGCCGGATACGGCAGCCAATGTGGTGATCGGCACGCCGAGTGCCCCGAAGGCAACCGGCGCGGTATCGGCAACGAGCGCGCAGAGTGCGGCTTTCAGCGGATCCATGCCGATTGCCACCATCATCACGCCGGCAATCGCAATCGGCGTACCGGCACCGGCAAGCGCCTCGAGCAGGCCGCCGAAGCAGAAGGCGATGATGATCGACTGTACACGCAGGTCGGTGCTGATCACCCCGAAACTGCGCCGCAGGATGTCGAAATATCCCGACTTCACCATCATGTTGTGGATCCAGATGGCGTTGATGATGATCAGGATGATCGGAAGAATACTGAATGCCGCACCATAAAGCGCGGAATTGGCGGCGACCGAAACCGGCATGCCGTAGATGATGATGGCAACACCCATCGCGACGATAAGTGAGCATAGACCGGAAAGCTGCGGCGACAGCCTGAACCCTCCGAGCATGATGAACATCGTCAGAAGCGGCAAAGCCGCAAAGAACGAACTCAGTCCGAGCGACTGAGCGACCGGATCATAAACCTGTTGAAACATTTTCGGCGCGTCTCCCCACGCTGCCCGCAAGCGCGGGCACAAACCCAAAGCCTTGCACCCGCCAAAATCGCCTCCCCTAAAAGCGGTCCAGGTCGATGAGAGAACTCATCTCATGCAAGATGTGTATACTTATATATCAGTTGGATTTGATCGAAAGTGCGCAAGCCGCCGCAGCAGTGAGGCAAGTTGACGCTGGGAGATGGTTAGAGATCAAGACAGTCGATATCATTCGGACAGCGCAGTACCCGCCGGGAATGTTCGCATATCGCGCAGGAGCTAGCGAGAGAATGAAGAGCGTGAGACGCGGTTACTGGCTCAGATCGATTCTGCTGGTCACGACCGACTTGCCACTTGCCGGGTCGTTATCGATGGTCTGCAACCGCAGTCGGTTTTCGCCAAGTCTGGCGATTGTCATCGTCGCCTTACGGTCGCCGTTGATATTCCTCGCCCAGCGCACGGCCAGATTTATGGAATCACCTTGCCGGGTTCCCGAAAGCGAAGAGGGCTGGCCCGAAGGCCCTGTGTAGGTACCGCTATAACGCGTACCGGAGGCCTTCAGCGCTGCGGAGATGGATCGGCTGACGACAGCAAGCGCGCGACAGGACCCCTGCATCGCAAGATCGTCAGCGCCTGCAGAAAAATCTACATTACAGCTCACATTAACAGATTTTCCGCCGATCCGGGTCAGAACCGTTCCCTTGCCTGACCATTTTCCATCGATGGATTTCAAAAACTCTCCTTCGGCGGCCGTTGCCGAACCGGCCATTCCCATTGGAAGGACCAATGCTGCTGTCAGAATTGCGAGGAACTGCGCATGCATCACAACCTCCATCAAAAGATGCAGGCCTAACGCTCACTTTCAGTACAAGTTCCCGGCAGCCAGAATCCGCCAGAGCGTCAGCAGAATATCCACTGCGCAATTCTTTGCCTGGCAGCAGTCCGACTTCGACCCGGCCATGCTTTAGAGGCTACGGGAAATCACAGCATTTATTATCAGCAAATAAGCTGAGCATTAACCAAGCAAAAACCATGGCGTGCAAAATATAGACACATTGTCACATCTCCACTTTTCAGTTCAGGATCTGCAAGATGATACCGGCACAGGCAGAAAAGCAGCAGCATGCAGCAACGCCCCGTTCAATGCAGGTCATAACCGACGGCATCGGCAACGATCTCGAGCGTTTCAGCGCCGACAACACTCATGTCGTCAAGCAGATCAAGCTTCTGGCGATCAATGCGCTGATCGAAGCAGCGCGTGCCGGCGAGATGGGCAAGGGATTTGCCGTCGTCGCCAACGAGGTACAGCGACTGGCGCAGATCGCCTCCGACATTGCCTCCAAATTCGAAAGCAATGTGCTCGGCCGCATTGGACTGACGCGCAGCATGGCCGATTCTCTGGTTCACGAGATGGAGGGCATTAGGCTCACGGATCTCGCGCAGACGCTCGTACAACTGATCGTCCGCAACCTCTTTGAACGCACTGCCGATGTCCGCTGGTGGGCGACTGATACGGCGCTCTGGCAGGCCCTCAATGATCCGTCCGCCGAGCGCCGGACATTCGCAGCGGAACGCCTGGGTGTCATCAACCGCTTTTACACCGTCTATCTCGATCTCGTCATGACCGACCTTTCCGGCAAGGTGATCGCCTCGGCCAACCCGAAATTCCAGCGAAAGCTGATTGGTACATCGCTGTCGGATGAACCTTGGTTCGCTGCCGCCCGCCGTTGTGCCTCGGGGGACGATTATGTCGTCGATGAGGTGAAGCGCTCCGGTCCGCATGACAACCGCACGGCCCTTGTCTATGCAACAGGTATCCGTGACGGGGGCAAAGTCGACGGTGAGCTTTTGGGTACACTCGGCGTCTATTTCGACTGGGAAAACCAGGGCCAGTCGATTGTCGAGAAGGAAGCAAACCTTCCGCCGCATGTGGCGGACAAGACCACCGTCCTTCTGCTCGACGGAAACAGCCGCGTCATCGCAACGACAAACCCCGCCCTGCTGTTCACGCATTTCGCACTCGTCAATCCGGGAGGCCAGGCATCCGGCAGCTACTACGACAATAACGGCTCGATCGTCGCCTATGCCCGAACGCTCGGTTACGAAGATTACGACGGTCTCGGCTGGTATGGAGTGGTCGTTCAGCGGCTGGAAAACGAGGATGACATACGCATGGCGCTGAATATCCGGTAGCCTTGGGCTTCCCGTTAAAAATCCCAGGGCGAGATAAGGTCGAGCCCGAAGGTCTGGAAATCCCCTCTGGCCGTTGCCCGCATAGACGCTATCTCAAGCCTGTGAGGATTGAGGAGGCATCATGATCATCCGCTCCGGAAGCTGCCTGTGCGGAAAGGTCCGCTACAAAGTTAAATCGGACCCCATTCGCATCGGGCTTTGCCATTGCATGGATTGCCGCAAGGAAAGCGGTTCGGTCTTTGCCACATTCGGTATCTGGCCCGCACATGCCTTCGAGGCATCGGGAGAGGTTCGATATTATGAAGGCCGTGGCTTCTGCGTGAACTGCGGCGCCCGCATCTTTTCCGAGCCAGCCGAGGATGAGATCGAGATCCGGGTCGGCACGCTGGACATGGCTCCGACCGATATCCAGCCAACCTATGAATTATGGGTCAAGCGCCGTGAAGACTGGCTGGCACCGCTGGATGGCGCCGAGCAGTTCGAGGAAGACCGTCTCTGATCCGTATCGCTATTTGTACGTTGCTTTGATATGCCTGCTCACCAGCACAAAACATGGCACGGTGAGATCCCGATGACCTATGAAGCACAACTGAAAAAAGCGATCGACATCGCCACGAAGGCGCATGAAGGACAGTCCAGCAAAACGGGCGGCCCGTTCATCGATCATGTGCGGCGTGTGGCCGAGCATGTAACGGGAGAGGATGAAACGCTGGTCGCATGGCTTCACGACGTCGTCGAAAAAGGCCCCGGCTGGACTTTCGAGCGGCTGCGCGAAGAAGGTTTTTCACAAAGGGTCATCGATGCTGTCGACGCGATGAGCAAGCGTGACGGCGAGGATTATTTCGACTTCGTCCGCCGTTCGATCGGAAGCCCTTTGGCCCGCCCGGTCAAACGGGCCGACCTCACCGACAATCTCGCTCAGATGCGCCAGATGGGCGGCGATGGCGGAAAATTTGCCGAAGGCCTTCGCATTCTCGGTGAAACCTATCCGGCTTGACCGGAACTTTGGCCTGTCTCTTTCGTTGCGGCGGTTGGACCACTGCCCGAAACGGAAGGATCGCCGATGGAATTTCAGTCGAAAGTCGCTCTGGTCACCGGCGCAGGCTCGGGCATCGGCCGCGCTTCTGCAATCAAGCTGGCAGAAGCCGGAGCTGTCGTGGGAATTCTGGGCCACACGCCCGGCGAACTTAACGAAACAGCGGAATTGATCGAGGTCACCGGCGGCAGAGCCATTTCTTTGAACGCCGACGTCGCGGATGAAATAGCCATGCACCACGCCGTGGAAACGCTGGTCGCGGAGACCGGCAGGCTGGATGTGGTGGTGGCGAATGCAGGCATAAACGGCGTCTGGGCGCCGATTGATGATCTCAAGCCGGATGAGTGGGACCAGACGATCCGCGTCAACCTGCGCGGCACCTATCTGACGCTCAATGCCAGCATCCCGCATCTGAAAAGGCAGGGCGGCTCGGTGATCGTCGTATCTTCCATCAATGGCAATCGCACCTTCAATACGCCGGGTGCAACGGCCTATGTCGCGACAAAAGCGGCTCAAGTGGCTATCGTCCAGCAACTGGCGCTTGAACTGGGGCGCCACCGGGTTCGCGTCAACGCGGTCTGCCCGGGCGCTATCGAGACCAGCATCCATAACAACACAAAAGTGCGTGGCGAAGACGAGACTGCCGTTCCGGTGGAGTTCCCCACCGGCGATATTCCCATCACCGGCGGCAAGGCGGGTCGAAGCGAGGACGTCGCTTCCGTTATCCTGTTCCTTGCCTCCGACCAGTCGCGGCATGTCACAGGAACTCCGGTCTATGTCGATGGTGGTCAGGGACTTTTGCGCTGACCCTATAAGCTCGCCGACGCGCGATCGGGCAGAAATTCTTGCGACCTATGCAAATTCTGGAGGCCTGATTTGCGCATGGTCAAGGATTGAAATTGAATACTTTGGGTGCTAACTAATGCCATAGATAATCTTAGTGTGCTAACCATAATGCCCTATATCGATCAAACAGCCTCGGAATTCCTTGAGGAGCTGACCAAGGTCAGCCGCAAGATCCGCACGACTTTCAACAAGAAGGTGACCGCGCACGGGCTCACCTATCCCCGTGCGCGTGCGCTTTTCCGTCTGGCGAAAAAGCAGAACATGACTCAGACGGAGCTCGCCTGCGATCTGGAGCTGGAACAGGCAACGCTTGTGCGCCTGCTTGACCGTATGGAGGAAAATGGGCTGATCGAACGCCGCCCCGATGCAAACGACCGGCGCGTCAAACTCATCGCCCTGACCGAACACGGAGAAGAGCAGGCCGCTTTCGTGCGTGCGCTGGCAGACCAGATCCGGCATCAGTTCTTTGAGGGCATTGACGAGGCCGAGCTGAGGCAAGCCATCGCGTTGATGGAACGGATCTCCGAAAACGTCTCCAATGTGGAGGTCGATGATGTCCACGCGTGAGGCCACTGTGAGAAGCGAAGAGCCGCAGCTCGAGCGGCTGGAAACTGCGGCAGCCGACGTGCAGGCGCCACCGCCGGCCCCGGCTCCCGCAAGCCCACCGCCTTTCGTGCCGAAACCGTTACCGATCGCACTTCTTTATGCAATTACGTCGCTCACGGCCGCCGTCATGCAGGGGCTTGGCACGGCGATGATCTCGACCAACCTGCAGCAGATCGCCGGACCGCTTGAAGCGACCCAGAACGAAGCCGCATGGCTGATGGCAGCTTATCTCTTCCCGAACGCCAGCCTCGGCCTGTTCCTGTTCAAGGTCCGCACCCAATACGGCATCCGCCAGTTCTGCGAGCTGGCGATCATCCCTTACGTGATCATCAGCCTTGCGCATCTGTGGGTCAATGATCTCGGCTTGAGCATCGCACTTCGTTTCTTCGCCGGTGCGGCGGCAGCGCCGATCTCGTCGATGGCCTTCCTCTACATGCTGGAAATCTTTCCACCGGAGAAGAAGCTCAATATCGGTCTTTGCCTCGCCCTGATCGGCCTGTCGCTGTCGACGCCGATCGCCGGCCTCATTTCGCCGTCGCTTCTCGATATTCACGACCTGCGCGGCCTCTACCTCGTCGAGCTCGCCCTGGCGCTGATCGTCTTTGGCCTCATCTACATTCTGCCGCTGACATCCCCGCCCCGCGCCAAGGTCATCTCATCGATGGACTATGTGAGCTACGGCCTGCTCGCCACGTCGATGGGTTGTCTTGCGGTCTTCTTCACCATGGGCCGCCTCTACTGGTGGCTGGAAGCCAACTGGCTCGCCTGGGTGCTGATCACCGGCATCGTCAGCGGCACGCTCTGCATCATGCTGGAGCTCAATCGCAAGAACAACCTGATCGACGTGCGCTGGATAGGCTCGTGGGAGATCGTCCACTTCGCAGGCGTGCTGCTTGTCTTCCGCATGCTGCTGACCGAACAGTCGACGGGCGCGATCAATTTCTTCCGCCAGCTCGGCCTGTTCAACGAGCAGATGGCTCACCTCTATTGGGCGGTGCTGATTGCGAGCGTTACCTCGGGCCTGCTCTGCGCAGTCTTCATGAAGCCCGGTCGTGAGGCCGCCATCCATCTGCTCGCATTGATCCTGATTGCCGCCGGTACCTTCATGGACAGCCAGTCGACGGTTCTGACGCGGCCGGACCAGATGCTGCTCAGCCAGTCGCTGATCGCATTCGGCTCGGGCCTCTTCCTTCCTCCGGCCATGGCCGTCGGTTTTGCCGCCGCGCTGAAGAAGGGCCTGACCTACATCATCAGCTTCATCGCCGTGTTTCTCTTTACCCAGAAGGTCGGCGCCTTCATCGGCAGCGCCCTGTTCGGCAGCTTCGTTACCTGGCGGGAGCAATATCACTCTGCCATCCTGACCTCGCGCCTCCTGCCCACCGATCCGCTCGTCGTGCAGCGCATCAACCAGTACGTCTCCGCCTATAGCCGCACCGGCTCGGATGCCATGCAGCACACGATCCAGGGCACCAGCACCTTCGCCAAGCAGGTCCAGCAGCAAGCCTATGTGCTTGCCTATAACGACGCCTTCTTCGCGACATTCGTTCTCGCGGCAGTGGCCATCGGCCTGCTGCTGCTCCACATCCTCTGGAATAACCGCCACCGGTTCCTGCACAGCACAGACGCCCCGCAAACTGCCTGACGCTCGCAACCTGGCCCAAAACATAAGTCAAAGACCATGAAATCCGTATTTCGCTCTCTCGCCACCTATCTCGCGGCTGCCGTAGGCATCGCCGGTGTCCTCATCGTGCTCTATGTCTGGAACCTGCCGCCGTTCAAGGGCTCGATCGAGACCACCAACGATGCCTACGTGCGTGGCCAGGTTACCCTGCTCAGCCCGCAGCTCGCCGGCTATATTGTAGAAGTGCCTGTTCAGGACTATCAGAGGGTCAAAAAAGGCGACCTGATTGCCCGGATCGACGACCGCATCTACACGCAGAAGCTGGAACAGGCGAAGGCCACCTTGGCATCGGCCGAGGCTTCGCTTGCCAATTCCGAGCAGAGCCGCAAGTCGGCTGACGCCAAGATCGTTTCGGCCAAGGCAGCCGTCGAAAGCGCCAACGCCGCCTTCGATGCGGCCAAGACCGCCTATAACCGCACCCAGTCGCTCCTAAAGAGCAATGTCTCGACCCAGAGCGATTTCGAAAAAGCCCAGGCGACCTATGATCAGGCCCAGGCATCGGTTCACCAGGCAGACGCGGCAGTTCTCGTCGCCGAGCAGGACCTCAACACGATCGTCGTCAACCGCCGGACGCTGGAAGCGACCGTCGAGGGCGCCAGGGCTTCCGTCGCGCTTGCCGATATAGACCTGCAGAACACCCGCATCACCGCCCCGCAGGACGGCGAGCTCGGTGAAGTGACAGGCCGCCTCGGCCAGTACGTCTCGATCGGCACACAGATCGCATCGCTCGTGCCCAATCATGTCTGGGTCGTCGCCAATTACAAGGAAAACCAACTCGAAGGAATGAAGCCCGGCCAGCTGGTCACCTTCACGGTTGATGCTCTCGGGCACCAGAGTCTCAAGGGCCGTATCGAGCGTTTCGCGCCGGCGACCGGCTCCGAATTCTCCGTCATCAAATCCGATAACGCGACCGGCAATTTCACCAAGGTCGCCCAGCGTATTCCCGTCCGGATCGCAATAGAGCCGAACCAACCACTTACCGATAGCCTCGTCCCCGGCATGTCGGTCGTTGCCAGCGTTGACCTCGCGCAGCAAAGTGGACCAGCTCTGGCACAGGGCAACTGACCTTTTCGTCAGTCCGCCCCGCCCTTTCCGGACAAAAAGAAGCCCCGCGCCCTGTTCAGCATCCCGGCGCGGGGCTTTCTCCATCTTATCTGTCTATTTTTTTAGCGCTGCGCGACGGCGCTCCCGGCACCGGTGGATCGCTCCACCCAGTCATGCCAGCCTTCAACGCCGCCATTGAAGACATTGAGGTCGATCTTGCCCTCAACACCTTGCGACAGGCCCGATCCCGAATACTGCCAGAACAGCCACTTGCGATCCGGGTAGATCTTTGACGGGTGAGCGGCCACCGACCTCAGCCAGAAAGGATAGTCACGGAACTGGCCGCGCAGGTGATCCTTGTAGAAATCCGGTGCGGTATAGATGACCGGGCGCTGGCCGTAATGGCGTTCCAGCTTGTCCATGAAGACCTGCATCTTCTCGAGCACCCGCTCGGTCGAAAGCCGCATCTTGCAGTCGGACTGGTGATTGTATTCCACGTCGATCACAGGCGGCAGCGCATCAGGATCGCGCGGGACGTTGCGGATGAACCAGTCGGCCTGCTCGCCGGCGGTACGGCACCAGTAGAAGAAATGATAGGCGCCGCGACGGATGCCCGCCTGCTGAGCCCTGTTCCAGTTCGTCCTGAACATCGGATCGATATGGTCACCGCCATCCGTCGCCTTGATATAGGCGAAGTTGGCGCCTTGGGTGCGCAGTCTCGCCCAGTCGATATTGGCCTGCCAGCGGGATACGTCGACGCCATGCACGGCAAAGTGTCGGGGCGCGACCCGGCCGAAATTCATCGGCTTGGCATCGCTGAAGCGGTGGCCGTAAACCTTCAGACGCTGGAAACCTGCAGAAGGCGGCATTGGCTGGCTATATGGTGGCTGGCTGCGTGAAGAATTGAGTGCCGGCCTGAGCGAGGCGACAGGGCGCTCGGCGGGCACCGGCATGCCCACGGTGGTCGCCAAGCCGTCGAATGCCTGTGTTTCGTGTGCACCGCCATTCCAAGCCAGCTCATGCGGATCTCTCAAGCCTGCCGGCGGCGTGATCGCCGCAACCGGTGTCGGATCGATTGAAGGAACAGACGCTGCCGGCATTGACGGCGGAACGATTGCCTGTGACGGCGCGACCCGCGCGGTCTTGACTGACGCGGGCGGTACGGTCAGCGCTGTCTCTGTGCTGGACGAGGTACAGCTGGACAAGCCGATACAGGTGGCGATGATGGCCGAAGTGGCAGCAGAAAAACGCATGATGACCCGTACGCAAAACACCGATCCCGCCCTGACTGCCTGTTTTCAGGCGCAACACGGGATTTGACTAACGGGACGTTACCGAAGAAACCTAAATGCAATCTTTACGAGTCGTTCACTTCGCCGGCATTCGCCAGCATAAGCTAATAAAATAATCGATGATTATCGCGTGGGCAGGCCCAATAGTAACACCATTGTTAAGAACTTGCGTCCGATACTCGCCTTATTGACATAAGCCAATTCCCAACGGCGTTTCCACTCTCATGCGCTTCATTCACTTCAGGCTGGTTGGCCCGGCCATCATTGCGGTGGCGGTGCTCATCGCTGGCATGGCGACAATCCCTTATGTGGGCATTGCCCAGATCGACGCCGATCTTCGCCAGCGACAGGAGACGCTGGTCAAGCACAATATCGACCTGTGGATCAGCGACATCGAGTTCTCGCTGACCGCATGGACCATATGGGATGAATCCATCTCCAAGATCGATAACAGCTTCGATCTCGAATGGACCGACCGCAATATCGGCGCCTCTCTCATCGGAACATCCCGTACCCGCTTTGTCGCAGTACTCGACCACGACGATCAGCTGATCTATTCCCGTGCGGACGACAGTGTGAAGGATCGCGGCTTTTTCACCCGCGGCATTCCTGCCGTCGTCAAGGATGCGGCTGCCTTGGTTGCAAATGTCCGATCCAGAGAAATTGGACGCGTCATCGAGGGCATCCCGAAACCGGTCAGCATCAGCCGGATCGAAGTTCTGGGAGACGATGCGGTGCTGATGACGGCTGCGCTGTTTCAGCCGGATTTCGGAACCGCCAGGCCGAAGGGCGAACGCGCGCCGATCCTGATCACCGCCATGCCAATCACCGGCACCATTCAGGAATTCTTCGGCACCCGCTTCCTGCTCGACGATTCACGGATGGGGACGCTTGCGCGTGTCGCGCCGGATCGCGCTCATGTCGAGATCGCGGTTGGCCCGGGTGGCGAACCGCAGGTCCTGTCCTGGCGCCCGCCAAGGCCGGCCGCCGACCTTATGTACCGCTCGCTTCCGTTGCTCATCACCGTCGGCATACTTTTGCTGGCCACGGGCATATTCGCGGTCCGTATATCCAGAAACGCCGCCCGCATGCTGCTGTTGCGCGAAAGACGCATGCGCCACGCCGCGACACACGATTTCCTGACAGGCCTCACCAATCGGGCGCTGTTGCAGCCGGAATTCAGGTCGCTGAGCGAAAAGGGACCCCTCGCAGTTATTTGCCTCGACCTCGATGGCTTCAAATCGGTCAACGACACTTACGGACACGCGGCCGGCGACGACTTGTTGAAGATCGTCGCATCTCGGCTACGCGCCGGCATCCGCCAAGCCGACAGGCTCTTCCGACTGGGGGGTGACGAATTTGCGATCCTCATGCCGGAGGTTTCTGCAATTCAGGCCGAGAACATCTGCCGGGATCTTTCGCACTCGCTGGCGCAACCGATCGGACTATCTAAGGGTGATGTGTCGATAGGGGCTTCATTCGGCATCAAACTGGTCGAAAAGGGTGAGACATCCTGCGATACGGCGCTAGGTGCAGCCGACGCCGCACTTTATTATGCCAAGGCGTCCCATCGCGGCAGCGCGATCCTTTCGAGCGATATCCCGCTTGCCCGGCCAGAAGCCGAGCCAATAGCCCCCGTCGTGATCCGTCGTAGCGCGTAAATACCAGCTATCGCCGCAGCAACCTCAGCGCATTGATCGTCACCAGCACGGTCGCCCCCGTATCGGCTAGGATTGCCGGCCACAATCCGGTGACGCCGATAATGGTGGTCACCAGAAACACGGCCTTCAACCCGAGCGCGATGGTGATGTTCTGCCAGATATTGCGCATCGTGCGCTTCGATAGCTCGATCATGCCCGCAATGTCCGAAACCCGGCCATGCAGCACGGCCGCATCGGCCGTCTCCAGCGCCACATCGGTGCCACCGCCCATAGCGATGCCGATATCGGCCGCCGCCAGCGCCGGCGCGTCATTGATCCCGTCGCCAACCTTACCGACGACAAATCCCTCGCGCTGCAGTTCGCCGACGATGCGGCTTTTGTCTTCCGGCATCAACTCGGCGCGCACCTCGATCCCGAGATCCTTGCCGATCGCTCCTGCCGTGCGGGCATTGTCGCCGGTCAGCATCACCGTCTTCACACCTGCATCGGAGAGCAGCTTCAACCCGGCCTTGGCATCGGCACGCGGTTCATCGCGCATGGCGATCGCGCCCGCCAGAACGCCACCGACGACCAGCACGGAAACCGTCTTGCCCTCATCATTGAGAGCGGTAATTCGGCGTGAATGCGCCATCGGCAGCGACACGCGCTCCACCGCCGCCTTCGGCGACCCGAGAAACACCTCTTCGCCCTCGACGATTGCCGTCACGCCCTTGCCGCCCAGTGCCTTCGCCGCGCTTGCCGCTGGAATGTCCAGTTCGTATTCGGCAGCCCTTGCCAGGATCGCCATTGCCAGCGGATGGCTGGACCCGGTTTCCAGCGCTGCAGAGATCCGCAGCACGTCATCCGCATTGCGGCCGAAGGCGATCACGTCCGTCACCTGCGGCTTGCCCGATGTCAGCGTCCCGGTCTTGTCGAAGGCGACGGCCGTCAGCTTGCCGAGCGTTTCCAGAACCGCACCGCCCTTCAGCAGCAGGCCCCGGCGCGCACCGGATGAAAGCGAGGCGGCGATTGCAGCGGGCGTCGAGATGACCAGAGCGCAGGGGCAACCGATCAGAAGAATGGCTAGGCCCTTATAAACCCACTCACTCCAGTCTGCGCCGACAACGAGCGGCGGCAGAATGGCAATGAGTGCGGCCACGACCACGACGCCCGGCGTGTAATAACGCGAAAAACGATCGATGAAGCGTTCGGTCGGGGCCTTCTTTTCCTGCGCTTCTTCCACCAGGCGCACGACGCGGGCGATGGTGTTGTCCTCGGCTGCAGCCGTCACGCGGATGCGCAAAGCCGCATCGCCATTGATCGTCCCGGCAAACACCTGCTCGCCTTCACTCTTGGAAACGGGCGTGCTTTCGCCCGTCACCGGTGCTTCGTCGATCGCACTTGTCCCGGCAACGATGATGCCGTCGGCGGAAATCCGGTCGCCCGGCCGCACCAGAATGACCGAGCCGACAGCAAGGTTTTCCGCCGGCACCTCGCGTGTCTTGCCGCCCTCCTCCAGCAAAGCCGTCTTCGGCACCAATGCCGTCAGGCTCTGGATGCTGGAACGCGCCTTGCCGGCGGCAACCCCTTCCAGGAGTTCTCCGACCAGAAACAGGAAGACAACGGCGGCCGCTTCTTCCGACGCATCGATGATAACGGCACCGACAGCGGCAATCGTCATCAGCATCTCGATCGAGAACGGCGTGCCGGCGAAAGCCGCCATGATCGCCCGTCGCGCGATCGGCACCAGACCGAACAGCATCGCTGCAGTGAAAATATAGCTGTCATAAGCCGGGATGAGATGTCCAACGCCGTAAGCGATGACAAGCGCCAGCCCGACGACGATCGTCAGCCGCCCCTTCTTCGATTTCCACCACGGCCCATCCATCGGCGCGTGATCGTGACCATGCAGGCCTTCGATTTCGGCGTGATCATGGTCGTGATCCTCGTGATCGTGTCCACCGCCATGATGCCCCCCGTGATCATGGCTGCAACCGGGACCATGCTCGTGGTGATCGTGCGACGGGGCATCTTCTCGCCCTGAGGGGGAGATGTCCGGCAGTACAGAGGAGGGTACGCCACCCTCTGCCCTGCCCTTCTTCCCCAAAGCCCTGAGCGAATAGCCAAGCCCGGAAACCTTCTTCTCCATGGCGGCAAGATCGGCACTGCCATCGTGGCTCACCGTCATCGTGCCGGCAGCGACTGAGACGGAAACATCCTCGACGCCCGCAATGCGCCGCGCCGCGGTGTCGATCTTCGCCGCGCAGCTGGCGCAATCCATGCCGCCAACCTTGTAGCGCGCCTGATGCGAGGTTCCGTCTTTCGTCCGGCTATCCGACATGTCACTCTCCGCCATAACTTCGAGTAGTTCTTCTAGGACCTCTAGTGACTAGAGCTGCAAGGGGCTTTTTTCGAAAAACTTTCTCCTGTCGGCAAAAACCACAGTAAATGCGCCTTGAAAAAAGTGGACTGCCCGCCAAACAGGCTTGCGAGCCGATCGCTCAAAAAATAGAATTGCCCCCAAAGTCCGGGGGTATTCCCGGTCAACCGGTTTTCCGAAAGGTCTTCGTCCCGTGAACGTCTCCCGTCTTCTTCGCGCGTCGGCTATCGCCGTCATCGCCTCCTTCGCCGGCGCGTCCGCCGCCAGCGCCCAGTCGAAGACCCTCACCATTTCCTGGTGGGGCTATAACGGCGAGAAGATGAACGCCAACATCATTGAGCCTTTCAAGAAGATCTGTGGTTGCGACATCGTCTTCGAGACCGGCAACAATGCCGACCGCCTGAACAAGCTGCGCCTGCGCGACGGCAAGGGTGTCGACGTCATCTACCTCTCCGACAGTTTCTCGCAGCTCGGCATCGAACAGGGTCAGTTCCTCGAAATCGACCCGGCCAAGATCCCGAACCTTGCGGATATCTACGAACTCGGCCGCCAGCCGCAGGGCAAGTACGGCCCGGCCTACACGATCGGCCGCGTCGGCATCGTTTACGACAGTGCCAAGGTCAATCCGCCGATCACCTCGTGGAACGATCTGTGGCGCGCCGATCTGGAAAAGTCGATCTCGCTGCCGGGCATCACCACCACGGCCGGCCCGATGGTCGTGCTGCAGGCTGGCAAGCATGGCGGCACGGATGCGTTCGAGGATAGCGAAGCTGCATTCTCGGCGATCGAGGAACTGAAGCCGAACGTCGTGAAGAACTACAATACCGGTTCCGAACTGGTGAACCTCATCTCCACCGGCGAAGTGCGCGTCGCAATCGCCCAGGATTTCACGCTCGCCTCCATGCAGGCAGCGGTCCCGACCATGACCTGGGCAAAGCTTACCGATGGTGACATCGCCACCGTCAACACGGTCAATATCCCGAAGGGTTCGGAAAACGTCGAGCTTGCCTACCAGTTCATCAACTTCGTGCTGTCGAAGGAAGTGCAGCAGAAGGAAGCCGAACAGGGCGTCGATGCGCCGATCAACACCAAGGTCGAGCTGACGCCGGAACAGGCAAAAATGTGGACCTACGGCGCCGAACAGGTCAACAGCCTGTCGCGCATCGACTATGCCAAGATGAACGAAGCCAAGACCGACTGGATCGACCAGTGGAACGAGCTGTTCGCGCAGTAAGCTCGGCGTAAAATTGCCCCTCACCCTAACCCTCTCCCCGCTTGCGGGGAGAGGGAACGTGCCCTACTCGACGTTTAAATGTGGCAGAACGGATGCGACACCCGTCCTTCTCCCCGCCTGCGGGGAGAAGGTGCCGGCAGGCGGATGAGGGGCCGAGCGAAATCGAGACGAAACTTATGAACAAGTTCGCCAAATGGGGACTGACACTGCCGGCGACGATTGCGGTCGTGCTGCTGCTCGTCATTCCCGTGGTCCTCACCATCGCCACCACATTCGGCGAGCCGAAGGGCGTATTTTCCACCTATACTGCCTTTTTCAACAGTGGGTTCCGCACCAACATCCTTTACCGGACGCTCAGGATCGCGCTGATCACCACGGCGATATCGCTCGTCATCGGCTTCCTGACGGCTTACGTCATCGCCCAGATGCCCGGCCGGCTGAAATCGATCGCCATCATCGCCGCGGTCTTCCCGCTGCTGACCGGCGTCGTGGTACGCTCATTTGCCTGGTTGATCATTCTCGGCAAGAACGGCATCCTCAACAGCTCGCTTCTGTCGCTCGGCATCATCTCCGAACCGCTGTCGATGCTCTATACCGAAGGTTCGGTCATCGTCGCGATGGTCTATCTCTTCGTGCCACTGATGATCCTGACGCTGACCGGCGTACTCGAGGGCATCCCGCGCGATGTGGTGGAAGCCTCCGCCTCGCTCGGCGCAAAGCCGATCGCCACCTTCTTCCAGGTCATCCTGCCGCTCGCGGTCCCCGGCCTCATCGTCGGCGCGGTCCTCGTTTTTACCGGCAGCTTCACCTCCTACGCCACTCCGCAGCTTCTGGGCGGCGAGCAGATGATGATGATGGGAACGCTTCTCTACCAGCGCGCCATGGTCACCTTCGACTGGGTCGGCGCGTCCACGATCGCGGCAATCATGGTGGTCATCACCATTGCCATCGTTTCGATCATGAGCCGCATCGCGCGGCGTCTCAACCCGATGGCGGTGTAACGACCATGACAGCCCGTATCCACCCGCTGCTTGGCGCCTTCGCCATCCTGGTCTTCCTGTTCCTGCTCGCACCGCTGGTCATCATTATCGGCGCTTCGCTCAGCGACACGACCTACCTCACCTTCCCGCCGCAGGGCCTGACGCTCCGCTGGTTCTGGAACATCTTTGAAATCTCCGCCTTCCGAAACACGGCAATCACCAGCTTCCAGGTCGCCATCCTCGGCACCGGCCTATCTCTCCTGATCGGCATTCCGGCAGCCTATGCGCTGAACCGCTACCGTATCGGCCTGCCGAAATGGCTCGGCACCCTGTTCGTTTTACCGATCCTGGTGCCGGAAATCGTCTTCGGTTTCTCGCTTTTGAAGTCGATCACCATCGGCATGGGCCTGCCCGTCTATCCGAGCCTGATCATCGGCCATGCGCTGCTCGTGCTGCCCTATTCGGTGCGCGTCGTCGGCGCCTCGCTCGCCTCCTTCGACTTTTCGGTCGAAGAGGCGGCCATCAGCCTCGGCTGCCCGCCGCTCAAAACCTTCTTCACCGTCGTATTGCCGAATATCCGCGCCGGCGTTATTGCCGCCTTCATTCTCGCCTTCATCACCTCGATCAACGACGTGTCGATCTCGGTGTTTCTGACCGGTCCCGGTATTTCCACCCTGCCGATCCAGATTCTCGCCCATATGGAACAGTTCTTCGATCCGACCATCGCCTCGGTTTCAGTGCTCCTGATGCTCGTCACCGTCGGCGTCATGGCCATCGTCGAGATGACCCTCGGCCTCACCTTCCTGACAAAATAGACAAGAACGCCCCGATCCCATGACCGTATCGCTGACCATCGAAAACCTCTCCGCCCATTACGGCCAGACCCAGGTCCTGAAAGACCTGTCGATCTCGGTCGCGGCCGGCGAACTCGTCTCGCTTCTCGGCTCGTCCGGCTGCGGCAAGACCACGACGCTGCGCATCGTCGCCGGTTTCCTGCAGCCGACCTCCGGCCATGTGAAGCTCGGCAATCGTGACCTCACAACGCTTCCCGCGCATGCCCGCGATATCGGCCTCGTATTCCAGAACTACGCGCTCTTCCCGCATCTCACCGTGCAGGAAAACGTCGCCTTCGGCCTCAAGCAGCGCGGCATCTCCGCCGCAGACCGGGCAAAGCGGGCCACCGCCATGCTGGAGCGCGTCGGCCTAGCCAATCTTGCCGACCGCCTGCCCGGCGCACTCTCCGGCGGCCAGAAGCAGCGTGTCGCGCTCGCCCGCGCGCTCGTCATCGAACCGCCGCTATTGATGTTCGATGAGCCGCTCTCCAATCTCGACGCCAAGCTGCGTGTCGACATGCGCGTAGAAATCCGCCAGCTGCAGAAGGCGAATGGTACGACCTCGCTCTACGTCACCCACGACCAGGAAGAGGCATTCTCGATCTCCGACCGCGTGGCGATCATGAATGCCGGCCGCATCATGCAGCTCGATACGCCCGAAGTGCTCTACCAGAAGCCGGCCAACGCCTTCGTCGCCCGCTTCGTCGGTTTCGAAAACCTCATCCCGATGAAGACCGTCGCACGCGATGGTGCGATCGTGACAGTGGAAGCCGCAGGCGGCGCGAAACTGCACCTGTCGCAGGATGTCTTCGGCCCGATCAAGGATGATTTCGTGCTTGCTACCCGCCCCGATGGTCTGGTCGTGCGCGGCCAGGGCGAAGGCATCCCCGCCACGCTCGGCACCCGCACCTATCTCGGCCGCGCGTACCAGTACAAATGTGAGACGGCCGCCGGCGAGATCACCGCGAACGGAGCCCTTTCGGAGCTGTTCGAACCCGGCGCCAAGGCTGTTCTCGTCCCGGTGCCGGAGCAGTGCTGCATTCTCGCTCCCGAGAAATAAGCCGTCCTTCGCGCCCTGATTGAACCTGCGCCGCGCAAGCTTCGATCAATATTGTCGTCCCTAGCCTTCACGCAGATGGAGGCATCTGGATACCATTGAGGCTTCGCCTTGTGGTTCCTGCATAAAAAGGGAGAAAACATGGTCTACGAGTGGGATGCTCGAAAGGCGCGCCGGGCACGGCTCGTCAGGACTGCGATTGTTTGCCTTGCGGTCACGATTGCATTTCTGCCGCTGTCCTACATTACTCTAGGGTGAATGTGGCGCTTATTGCAACTGCGTCACCTGTTTGGGTGACGATTTGCTTATGTTACTATGCTGTCATAAAGGCGGAGTTACCTGAGCTCCGATCTGACTTTCCAGCCTTTGGCCCCTCGCCCAACCAGCGAGGGGCTTTTTCGTCTGGCGACATCAGGCTGAAATGACCACGCGTTGCATCAAGAAAATATGCGCATATAATCTGCGTATATTCCGGAGCTTCTCATGCCGACACCCGCACGCAAAGCCGCCAACCTCTCGCTCGACAGCACGCTTCTCGCCCAGGCGCGCGAGCTGGATATCAATCTCTCGCGCGCTGCCGAAGACGGCATCGCCAAGGCCGTTAAGGCGGAGCGCGAACGCCGCTGGCTGGAAGAAAATGCCGAAGCTATCCGGGTCTACAACGAATATGTCGAAAAGAACGGCCTGCCACTCGAAGAATATCGCACGTTCTGATGACCCGGTTCCATATCCACAAGCTCAAGGGCCGTGATGGCTTTATCATGGATCTGCAGGCTGATCTTCTTGACTCCATAGAGACCCGTGTTGTCGCGCCCCTTGTTCCTGTAGTCGAGATCGGACCCGTATTCGTTAAATTGAGTCCTCGCGTCGAGATAGAAGGGCAAGCTTATTACATCCTCATCCCTTCGATGGCCTCATTGCCGAAACGGCTCATTGGCGAGTCCGTCCTTGATCTCTCCCACCATTCGGCCGAAATCACCGCAGCCACCGACTTTCTGTTCCAGGGCTTTTGAGAGGCCGCGCCGCGAACAAACTCTCTCTTGCGTCAAGGAAGTCGACCGGAGCAGCCGGGTTTATAAAGGTGCCGTTAGACCGCAATCCTGAGGTTGGCGCCACGGGGTTCGGCTGCGAACTTTGCGGCCTCGTGCTCCAGCAGTGGTGGAGCGAACAGATAGCCCTGAACACTTGTCCCGCCTAATGCTGTAAGAGCCGCGAGCTCTTCTTCCGTCTCGACACCCTCGATCACGCAATCCAACCCCATGTCTGCACTTAGTGCCAGCAGAGATTTCACGATCTTATAGCTGGACGGCCGCAAATGCAGGTCCTTGACGAAGCTGCGATCAATCTTGAACTTTGTCAGCGGCAAGGCGTGAAGGCGCGTGAGGCTTGAGTATCCGGTTCCGAAATCATCAAGCGAGATCCCACATCCCAGTCTTCGAAGGGTCTCGACGGATTGCGTGACCTGTTCAAAATCGTGGGCGAAAGCCGTTTCGGTAATCTCGAGATCAAGGCGCTTGGGATCAAAGCCACTTCTCTGAATGATGCCCACCAGCATTAAGACGCTGTCGTTGGAGTTCAAGTCGTGGGCAGACAGGTTGAACGACAGGCGCAGAGATGGTCCCCACAGCGAGGCCGCGGCCAACGCCTTCCAGAGGAGCGGCTTCGTAAGTGAGCCGACGATTCCCGCTCGTTCTGCGATAGGGATAAAGCAGGCCGGAGAGATTTTACCAAGCTGTGGGCTATCCCAGCGTGCCAGAGCTTCAAAACCTATCGTCTGCGGGCCACGGACATCGATAATCGGTTGGAAGACCACTGACAGCTCGTTTTCGAGATCGGCCTGCTTCAGTGCGCTTTCTATCTTCGCCTCGAAATTGATTTGATATTCATGATCAGAGTCGAACAACACCGCGCCACCGCGCTGCTTCTTCTTGGCGTGGTAGAGCGCATAATCGGCGCGCTCGAAAAGCTGCTCGCAGTTAAGCGCAAGCTCGGGGAACACCGCGATCCCCATTGACGCCGAGATATGCACCGTACCTTCCGGTAAACGGTAGGGCTCCCTCAACTTGGCCGCGATGGCGTTGGCATTTATTACCATCTGTGTATTTTCCGGCGGTAGAGGAGCGATGATCGCGAATTCGTCACCACCTAGTCTGAAAGCCGTGCTGGCCGTCAGCGTGGTAGATAGGCGTGCGGCAACCTCTGCGAGGAGACGATCACCAACCGAATGGCCGTAAAGGTCGTTGACGGGCTTGAAACCGTCGAGATCCATGACGCCGAGAGCCAACCGCACTCCGTCAGCTTGCGCCCTCGCCAGTTCGGTTTCCAGTTCTGCAAAAAACGCACGCCGATTGCCAAGTCCGGTCAAGCTATCCAGGTTGGCGAGCCTGAAGTTCTCGCAGCTCAGAGCCTCGCTTTGCTGCTTAGAAACCACCATACTTTCGAAATTTCGGTAGTTCGTCAGCAGGATGGACATCATGCCGGTGCAAACCAGCAAGACGTTGATCGCAATGGCAACAAATGTTGGCTGTGCCGTCGAGGCGAAGAAAGCGATAAATGCGCCATTGACGATGAGTGTCACGATAAAGGCCGCCGAGCGCACATACATCAGGCAGAAGATGCAAGAGATGACGGTAATGGCCATGTAGAAGGCGACATGCGAACGGGTGTAGGCGTCGCCATATGGGATCAGCGCGAAAGACCAGAGTGTGAAAGCCATGGCAATGGCGCCCGCAAGCCGATTGGTGCGCAGGAGTGCAGCATGTGCAAGGTCTGGAGATGGATCTGAATTCCTGGTTCGTAGCCAGAAGATCGCTCTTAGCAGGCAGCAGCCCGTAAGCAGCATCGGCACGCCAAGTGTCAACCACGCGGGCGCGATCCGCATGTGCGTCATAGCAAGCGCCCAGGTACTGGAGAGCAGGATGAAATACATCATCGGCATTTGTCGCGTGAAGGCCCGATATTGAGCTTTGAGAAGCTCAGGGTTCTCGTTTTGAACCGACATGAAGTTCCGGATACCGCGCCACGCAATGTGTATATTCATAAGTTCGCCCATCAACTGATGAGCGGCTCCTAACATACGCATCATTACAATCGCGCAAATTAGCACGGTTAATCAAACCTGCAGGACGCTGGTGCCACCTTGCGGGCCCGTGACGGGATCGAGGTCCAGGTGCACTGATCCAATGACCGCAATAGGCTGGATACCGGTCATCGTGGGCAATTGCTGCCAAAGACCTCGGCAAAACGAGATGAAGGCTAAGCGTTTTGAAGGACGGTCTCCTCGAGATCCGGCACACGGCCGGGGATGATTTCGAACCTCCCTGCAATCGTTTCAATCGCTTGGACAAAATTTCATCCCCGCCCTCTCGCCCATGCCTACAATCCCTCCGTTCCGTCACGGATACACCGGCAGTCGTGCCGGCGAGGCGGGACCGGCGCTGGAGGTGGAGAGAGGACGTAACTCTCCATCACCGGGGTCTGCGGAAAGTGGTCTCCCTCCGGCGACACGGGGGAAGCGGCAAGGTTTTCGGACCGGCCTGCCGCTTCTGATGCCCGAACGGCGCGTCGGATGTGCCTGTGCGGCACACATGGTGGCCTGAAGGATGGTCTCGCCGGGCTTCGACCAAGTCCGTCCGTGAGAACGGAAGGCCCGGCGGCGGTGAAATGGAAGGTTGGCGATAAGTCCTCGGGTTAAACCCGAGGATCCGTCCGTTTTCCATCGAGCCAGACGAACATCATCCGGCAAGGCAACGGCAGAGGGATCGGAGTCGTGGATAAAAACTGCCGAACGGGGCGCTGAGAGGTGTCACCTATAAACTAACTTACGAGGCAGCTTTCAGCGCCCCGTCCGACTTCTGGCCAAGGCCAACGATAAAAATCTCATGATCGCCAAGGGCTTATTCCGTTTTGGAAAGTATACCGAAAACCAGGCGTCCATCCTGTCCAGATCATACCGATAAGTATGACTTTATTGACGATTGTTCTCGACAGCCGCACCGCCCCCGCGCTATCGAAGGGCGCAATAAATCTCGGGAGGAAATCCGGTATGCCTAAGCCTGTGTCGATCATCCTTGACTGGGGCACGAGTTCGCTGCGTGCAGCACTCGTGTCGGAAACGGGCGAGACGCTCGACACCCGAGACACGACGAGCGGTGGCATTCAGTTTGTCAAGGACGGCGCGTTTGAGGCTGCACTGATGGAAGCCGTCGGCAGCTGGTTTGCCTCTCACGGCCCGCTTCCCGTCATCGCCTCGGGCATGATCACCAGCCGCAACGGCTGGATCGAAGTTCCTTACGTCGATGCGCCTGCCGGCTTGGCGGAGCTTGCCGCTGGTACGAAGCAACTGACGCTTCAGAACGGCGCAACCGTCACCTTTCTGCCTGGCATGCGAGATCCGGCGGCAAAGCCGTTTCCGGACGTCATGCGCGGCGAGGAAACGCAGATCGTCGGTTTCGGTCTGAACAAGGATTGCACCGTTGTCCTGCCCGGCACCCACAGCAAATGGGCACGCGTCGAGGGAGGCCGCATCGCCGGTTTCCAGACCTATGCGACGGGCGAGGTCTTTTCGCTTCTCACCAAACATTCCTTCATCGCCAAGGCGCTGGAACCTGCCCCCGGAGCCGAACCAGTCTGGTCTGCCTTCGATCTCGGCGCAGAGTTTGCAGCAAGTGATGCCCGTGCCGCCGATGCCTTTCTGTCCGCCGTCTTTTCCGCCCGTACTGGCGTTCTCGCCGGCGTCCTGAAGGCCGAAGATATCGGCGATTACGTCTCCGGCCTCGTCATCGGTTCCGAATTCCGCCAGGCCCGCGCCGCCGGCTGGCTCATCCCCGGCGAAGCGATCGGCATTGTCGGCAACAATGTGCTGAACAGCCGTTACGGTCGTGTCGCGCCACTCTTTAATCTCACCGTGATCCCAAGCACGGCGGATGCCGCCAAACGCGGCGTGCAGCTGATCGCCGGCCAATTGCAATTGACGAAATAAGGACGTTTCCCATGAACCTCCACGACGCGCTGAAAGAATGCAACCTGATCGCCATCCTCCGCGGCATCAAGCCGGAAGAGGTCGAGGCGGTGGGCGAAACGCTGATCGAGGCCGGCTGGCGCATTCTCGAAGTGCCTCTCAATTCGCCCGATCCGCTGAAAAGCATCGAAAAGCTGCAGAAGCTTTTCGGTGACAAGGCGCTGATCGGTGCAGGCACCGTGCTGACGCCTGCCCAGGTCGCCGATGTCGCCGCAACCGGCTCCAAGGTCATCATCTCGCCGAACGCCAACCTGTCGGTCATCGAGGCGAGCGTCGCCAAGGGCATGGTCAGCCTGCCCGGTGTCGCCACCCCGACCGAAGCCTTTGCCGCGATCGGCGCTGGCGCCACCGGCGTCAAGGCATTTCCAGCCGAAGCCATTCCGCCTTATGTCATCAAGGCCTGGAAGGCCGTGCTGCCGAAGGAAATACCGGTTCTGGCCGTCGGCGGCGTCACGCCCGACAACATGAAGGCTTTCGTTGATGCCGGTGCCGCCGGTTTCGGCATCGGCGGTTCGCTCTACAAGCCCGGCGACAGCGCTGAGGCGGTCGGTGCGAAGGCAAAGCAGTTCATCGAGGCCATGCGCGCCATCAGATAGTCGTTTCACCTCTCGCTTCCTTCTAGCTTCCGACGCAATCGACAGATAATTTGACGGCCGATTCGTCGTCCTTGAGAGACGACAGGAAGATTTGAAGGAGCCTGAGCTTGACGGATATGAAAAGCGGCCTGGTCGAACTGAAACCGCAGATCACCGTCATCGGTGTCGGTGGTGGAGGTGGCAACGCCATCAACAACATGATCGAAGAGGAACTCCGCGGTGTGGAGTTCGTCGCGGCAAACACCGATGCACAGGTTCTGGCCACGTCCAAGGCGTCGCGCCGCATCCAGCTCGGCGCCCAGATCACCGAAGGTCTCGGCGCAGGTTCGCTGCCCGATATAGGGCGTGCTGCCGCTGAAGAATCCATCGACGAGATCATGGATCATCTTGCCGGTTCGCATATGTGCTTCGTCACCGCCGGCATGGGCGGCGGCACTGGCACGGGTGCGGCACCTGCGATCGCCCGCGCCGCGCGCGCCGCCGGCATCCTCACCGTCGCTGTCGTCACAAAACCCTTCACCTTCGAAGGCCAGCGGCGCATGAAGACGGCCGAAGCGGGTATCCTGGAACTGCGCGATGCGGCCGATACCGTCATCGTCATTCCGAACCAGAACCTCTTCCGCATCGCCGACGCCAAGACCAGCTTTGCCGACGCCTTCATGATCGCCGACCGTGTGCTTTTTTCCGGTGTCGGCTGCATCACCGACCTGATCGTCAAGGAAGGCCTGATCAACCTCGACTTCGCCGACGTGAAGTCGGTCATGCGCGGCATGGGTCGCGCCATGATGGGTACCGGAGAGGCCTCCGGCGACAATCGTGCACTCGCAGCGGCAGAGCTGGCCATCGCCAATCCGCTTCTCGACGACATCTCGATGCGGGGTGCCAAGGGTGTGCTGATCTCGATTTCCGGCGGTTCGGACATGACCCTGTTCGAAGTCGATGAAGCGGCAAGCCGCATCCGCGACGAGGTGGAGGCCGATGCCGATATCGTCGTCGGCGCGATCTTCGATCGCAACCTCGACGGAAAATTCCGCGTCTCGGTGGTTGCCACCGGTCTCGACGGCGATCGCGGACCGGCTCCGCACCCGGCCGGCTGAAAACATCCTTCGTGACATCCCCGACGTCACGCCCGTGCTATAATCTCGCACCGAGCAGATCCGCGCATCTGTTCGGTGTCTTCGTTTTGCGGCTCTCAGCCCGTTAGTTTCAGCTCATCACAAGCGAATATACAATATTCGCATTTTCTAATTCTTCCTGTGGATGAGACTCAAGGCCACTTCAACCGAACATGACTGTGAATTACAAAATCTTCATTTGACGCCGCGGCAGCAAATATCCACCGTTTGTTCCAGCCGCCATGATGGCGGTTAGAAGCCTGCACGATGTCATCATGTCATCGTGCAGGCTTCGTCCTCTGACCGCCTTCCAGCGCAGGTCAGATTTCCTTGATCAACTGCTCTGCAATACGAACGCTGAGTGCCGCCCCGGTCAGCGTCGGGTTCATGCAGGATGCGGAAGGCATGACGCTGGTGCCGGCGATGAACATGTTCGGATGGTCATGCGTGCGGCAATCGCGATCGACGACGGAATCGGTCGGGTCGTCGCCCATGCGGGTCGTGCCCATGACGTGCTGGCGGTTCTGCCATTTGACGTCGGTCGACAGGACTTCGGCATCCAAGAGTTCGGCGATCTTGTTCAGATCCTGCAGGCCACGGTCGCGGCCGGCGTTCCAGTAATCGGTGACCGAGTAATAGAGGACCGGAACCGGGATGCCGAGCGCATCGAACTTGGTCTTCGACGGCGTGACGCGGTTTTCGGCGAGCGGCAGCGGTTCGAAATCGATCGCCCAGTTGAGCGAGCGGGCCGAATATTTGCGGATCTGCTCGTCCAGCTTGGAGCCGAGAATGCCCTTCTTGATGAAACCCTCGGTCATCTGCGCGGTCGGAACGGTATTGCGCACCTTGATCTTGTAGCTCGGATAATCCTTGCGGAATTCGCCGTCACGCTGGTTGAGATACACCAGAAGCTCGGTCGGGCCTTCACCCGGCCACATGTCTTCCTTGGTCAGCATGTTCATGCTGATGCCGGTATGGTCCATCAGGTTACGGCCGACCTGATCGGAAGAGTTGGCGATGCCGTTCGGATATTTTTCCGACGTGGAGATCAGCAGCAGCTTGGCGCTCTCGATACCGTATGCGGCAAGCACGAAATACTTTGCCGTCAGACGATGTTCGGAATTGTCCGGCTTCTTGTACCAGATCGCCGTGATCTTGCCGTCGTCGCCGGCCTCTATTCTGTAGACCGGCGAATTGTCGAGCAGCTTGGCGCCGTGGCGCTCCGCCTCGTCGATATGCATCGAGCCATCGTATTTGGCGCCGATCGGACAGACCGGGTTGCAATTGTTGTTGCCGGCGCAGACCGGGCGGTTACCGTAAGGGCGCGAGGCGCGGCCATGCGGTTCGAGCACCGGATTGAAGCCGCCGACCGAGAGCTTTTCCGCCAGCGTATCGAACATGTAGCTGGTGTTGAGCTGCTTCATCGGGAAGGGCATCGAGCGCGGCGGCATCGGTCCGCCACCCTGACCGCTCTCGTCCTGGCCGTCCGTGCCGGTGACGCCGAGTTCCAGTTCGGCCTTGTTGTAATACTGCTCCAGATCGTCGTAACCGATCGGCCAGTCACGGCCGCGACCGTAGAGCGACTGGAGCTTGAAATCGTTCGGGATCATCCGCCACAGAGCCGAGCCGAAATGCCAGGTCGTGCCGCCGACGACGCGCAGATAGGAGGTGTTGTACTTCACCGGCCCTTCATATTGCAGGTAATCGCCATAGGTGGATGGCGCCCAGGGCATGCTCGGGAAGGGTGAACCCGCACCCTGCAGCTTGGCATTGGCAAGCGACAGCTTTACCGGCGCATTGCGGTAGGTCTCGACGATCTCGCGGCGATTGACGCGCGGACCGGCCTCCAGAACGATCACCTTCTTGCCGGCCTTGGCGAGATTGGCGGCAACGATGCCGCCCATGACGCCCGAGCCGATAACGATCAGGTCCGCATCATAGGATGTGTTAGCCATTGTCTTTGTTCCTGTCAGATCTTGCTACCGGGCTTCGGTCCCCAGGCATTGGGGCCGGGACCATAGGACGGGACGGTAAGGAGGCCCTTGGTCGGGCGGTACATCAGCGAGTCGGCATAGGTGATCAGCTCGGCATCTTCCGGCTCGCCGACAACGCCGAGATACCAGGCGGAAACCACCTTGGTGGCGGTCTTCATCAGCGCCGGATCGGTACCGGTCAGCGCCAGAAAGCCGTCCATGTTCGGCACGCCGGATTGCTCGATGAGACCGGAAAGCGCTGCAAGGCTGGCATCGAGATCGGCATCGCGTTTCTTCAATGCCGCAAGAAAGCGGGCGCCGAGAACCGGGTCGAGCGTGTAGCCGGTCAGGAACTCCGACAGCTGGGTGAAAGAGGCGGCACTGTCGTCAGCCGCAAAGGCCGAAATCGGGCCGGCAAGGCTTGCGGCAACGGCCAGACCACCGAGGGCGGCAGTGCCGCGCAGCAGGCTGCGGCGGGAAAGATTGGGACCGGACATGGCCGGGGAGGAAGGATCAAAAGGCATCAGGATCTCCGGGGGAGCGTTCAATGCGAAAAGGGAAAGCGATCAGGGCTCAGCCGAGCGCCGGGCGCGAACGACGACGGCGCGACAGTAGCCAGACGATCACGGCAAGCACGATGACGGCAGCGACGATCGCAGCGGGAGCCGCAAGCGGCGCGAGCTTGACGATCAGAGGCTTCTCGCCACCGTCACGGATGCGTGCCACATCGGCAGGCGTCACCTTGACGGACGGATTGCCGTAGTTTGCCAGAACATAGTTGCTGACATCGGCGATATCCTTATTCGACAGACGATCCGTGTAGGACGCATCGGCACCGAAGGCCGGCATGAAGGCGACATGATCGCCAACCTTGCGATGCAGACCATAAAGGATGGTCGATACGAGGTTGTCGGGACGGTCCTCACCGGTCGCGGTGTTGTTAAACAGCGACGGATAATGATCGTTGCCCTGCCCTTCCACCTGGTGGCAGGCAGCACAGCTGCCGCTGAAGATGTGATAGCCGTTTTCTTCCGGCGACTGGCCGGGCAGGCCGCGCAGCGAAGCTTCGACCTCGCCCGAAGGTTTGCCGAGATCGGCACGCGAGGTCTTTTCTGCCGATCCGATCGCCGGCACGTCCTTGAGGTAGGTGACGATCGCCTTCAGGTCGTCGTCGGAGAGATGCTGCAGGCTGTTTTCGACCGCTTCCGCCATCGGGCCGGCGGCCTGCGCCTTGCCGGGGACATTGCCGGTCTTAAGATACTGGATCAGCTGATCGTCGGACCAGCCGCCGATACCGGCATGCTTGTCGGAGGTGATGTTGGGCGCATACCAGGAACCAACCGAACCGCCGGCGAACGCCTGGCTGGCATCTTCAGCCATGAAGGCGTTGCGCGGCGTGTGACAGGTGGCACAGTGCTCCAGCGCATCCGCCAGATAGGCGCCGCGGTTCCATTCGGCGGACTTGGCCGGATTCGGCTGGAAGCGGGTCTTGTCGAGGAAGAGCAGGTTCCAGACCGCCATGGATGTGCGGATCGAGAAGGGGAAAGGCAGCTCGGTCTTTTGCGGCTTGTGGTCGTCTGGCTTCACCTCGTGCATGAAATAGGCATAGAGCGCCTTCATGTCGTCATCGGTGATCTTGGCATAGGCAGTGTAGGGCATTGCCGGATAAAGGTGGCTGCCATCCTTGGCGACCCCTTCACGTACGGCGCGCGAAAAATCCTCTTCGCTGTAAGTGCCGATACCATCTTCCTTCGACGGCGTGATGTTGGTCGAGAAGATCTTACCGAGCGGCGTGTCGATGCCGTAGCCACCGGCAAAGGGCGTGCCGCCATGCGGCGCGGTGTGACAGGCGGCACAGTCGGCAGCCGTCGCAAGATAGCGGCCGCGCGCCACGAGATCGGAAGTCTCATCTGCGAAGCTCGCGCCGGCCGTTGCGACCAGCGCGGAAAGACAGAGAATTGCGGGGCGGAGCGATGCGGAAATCGGCGCAAACAAAGTGCCGCCGAAAGACGTACCGGGCGAGACAGGAGGCTTAGGCATATATCCCCGTGCTTTCATCAAGCATGAACAATCGACATCGGTTCCAGACGTGCCTCCCACACGCAGGGCCGATCTTCATCGCCGCAAACCGGGGTGGCACATCGGGAGAATGCCACTCGTATTGAAGCGATTCTTGAACAAAAAAGCTTGATTAACGGGTTCAGGATTAAACCTGAGGCGTGTCGATGTGTCGCGGTGCGACTTGATCTGTGTCATAGCGCTGCAAAAGATAGCTTGTGTAGTCGGTTTGTCGTACAAACAGCCTTCACCAATTGTGAAAGCTTAAAACCATGAAATTCGACCTCACGGATCTCAGGATATTTCTCTCGGCAGTAGAGGGCGGAAGCCTGACGGCAGCGGCCTTGCAGAACAATATCGTGGTGGCTGCGGTCAGTGCGCGGCTGCGCAAGATGGAAGTCAGCTTCGGGCTTCCGCTGGTGGAGCGGACCGGGCGCGGTATCAGGCCGACGCTTGCAGGCGACATACTGGTCGGCCATGCGCGCAAGGTGCTTGATGATACGCGAAAGCTGGAGATCGAACTCGATGCCTTTTCGGAAGGCCGCGGCGGCACAATCCGCCTGCTATCGAACACCAACATGCTTTCCGAGCATATGCCGCAGTTGCTCGGATCATTCCTGCGGCAGAACCCGGATATATTTGTCACCGTCACCGACAAGCCGAGCATGGAAGTGGTCAACCTGCTGAGAAACGGCGAGGCGGATATCGGCATTGTCGCATCTTCGGCGGACATGACCGGTCTCGAGCGCTGGCGCTTCGTGCCGGACAGGCTGGTGCTGATCGTCCCGGGCGACTGGGCTCTGGAAGGGCCGGTTGCCTATGCGCGAATTCTGGATCATCCGCTGATCGCGCTGAACACGACGGTCGCCCTGTCGCAATTCCTGCGGCGGCTAGCCACCGAGCTTGGCAGACGGGCGAATATCCGCATCCGGGTCGAAAACTTCGAGTCGCTTTGCCGAATTGTAGAATGCGGCGCGGGCCTTGGAATCGTACCGGAAAGTGCTGCCCGGCGGTATGGCCGTGACATGGGTTTTCGGACGCTTGAGATTGCCGACGGCTGGGCGGAACGCGAACTTTATGTCTGTGTGAGAAATCAGCAGCAGCTTCCCCTCTACGCGCAGAAACTGCTGCTGCATTTTCAGACCTATGCCGAGGAAGCGAAAAACGCGGCTTTTCGCGAGGCCGCAATCGTTAAAATTTGAAACATTGTCGCAGATTTGAACATCGTCAATTTCGGTCAAAATCCGGAATGACAGTAGTTCATTTCGATGCAAGAAACCCAATCAGGGAATAGGGAGGGTATTTCTTACGGCGAAAGTTTAATTCATGGATGTTTCAGATTTTCACGATCATTCGCAATTATATCGCGAAATAGAAATCCCGTTCGATTTTGCGGAGATCTTCTTCTCCAGAACGGACACGCGTGGGAAGATCCAGTCCGGCAACGAGGTGTTCCAGCGCATAAGCGGCTATTCCTGGAGCGAGCTTGCGGGGAAGCCCCATAACATCATTCGCCATGAAGGCGTGCCGCGTGCCGTATTCTGGTTGCTGTGGGATCGTCTGAAACAAGGTCTCCAAACCGGCGCCTATGTAAAGAACAAGAGCAAGGACGGCCGGTTCTACTGGGTTTATGCCATCATAACCCCATGCGAAGGCGGTTATCTTTCCGTTCGCATCAAGCCGAGCAGCCCCATCTTCGGTATCGTTCAGGCGGAATATGCTGCCCTTGCCCGGATGGAGATAGAGGAAAAGCTGTCACCGTCGGAAAGTGCAGCGCGACTGATGACGCGCCTTTCGGCTCTCGGTTTCGAAACCTACGATGCCTTCATGGCAACAAGCCTTTCTGCCGAATTCTCGCTGCGCGACATGAACCTGCAGAAACAGTCGCGGCAGACACTTGCGCTTTATGGACGGTTGATGCCCTCTGCCGCGCGGCTGCTGACCGCGGCCCAGCAGATCTCCGACGGGTATCTGACCTACCGCTTCGTGCCGCTCAACCTGCTGGTTCATGCAGGCCAGATCGGTGAAGCGGGTGCGGCGATTGCAACCATCTCGACGAATTACAACACGCTTTCGGAGGAAATAGAGCGAGGGCTGGACGGCTTTCTGCAAGCCGCCCGAACCGTGTCACACACAATTAGCGTCGGGGCTTTTCTGCTTGCCACATCCTATGTGCAGCGGGAGATCGCCTGCAGTTTCAGAGATGAAGTCCCCATCGAGGGGGTAGACCATGCGACCGAGAAGAATTTTCTCGACCAGCAGCAGTCGACCTATCAGGCCGAAGCATTAAAGAGCCTGACCGGCATCGAGGACGAGTTGAAGATTTTCTTCCAGATGGTTTCCGAGATGAAGCGGCTGGCCTCCGGCCTCGCGGCAATCCGCATCATGGGCAAGGTGGAATCGGGGCGGCTGAGCGTCGCCGTCGTGAAAGATCTGATCATGGATCTGGAAGCGTTTCAGGATATCGTTCAGCGCGGCCTTGCCGACATATTGCAGGCCAATGACGCGCTAAGAATGGATACGTCGCGCCTGCTGGAGGCCTATGCCGCCGAAGACGCCTGACATCGAGGCAACTGAAAGATACCGAAACAAACCCGAAATCCGGCTGCGATGAAGCCGGGCGATAAGGCTCCCATCGTTTCAGCGATCGGAGCCTTTACCCTCTCCGGAAACGAGAAGGTCGTGGACACGGCCATATCCCGTAAAACCTCGCAACGAGAGGACTGACAATGTTGAAATACGCCACTGCATTCCTGCTGCTGACGGCTGCCGCTGCATCCGCGCAACAGATGTCGATGAACGACCGGCTCGCACTGCGCGACAACTGCAAACAGGATATCCAGAAACTGTGCCCCGGCATCAAGCCGGGCGACGGCCAGCTGATGGCCTGCATTCAGGAGAAGAAGGCCCAGCTCTCAAAGGAATGCGCCGCAACGCTTGACGACCTGAGGGCCAAAGCGGCCAAGAACTAACCGCCCATTTCCATTGCCAGCGGACCGGGCCATACGCCGCCCGGTCTGCTGGCCCGATCCATGCTTCGGACATCCGAGCCGGTGGGCACGGGTCCGTGTCAGGAGATCTCCATGAATATCATCACCAGCATCACCGCCTCCGCACTGGTCGGCCTTTCGGCCTTCAGCTTCCCCTCTGCGCCTTCGGAAACCACGCAGGCCCCGTCTTCCCGGATAGAATTCGCCGAGGCCGATATCGCCTGCGTCGCCAAAGCCTCAGCCTTTGCCGAGGTTGCGGATCTTGCCTATCTCTACCGTGAGAACGGCGAGGTCTTTGTCGGCGCGATCGAGGAACTGCGTGACCAATTGCTGGACTGCCTAGCGACCTTCGATGACGGTGAAGGCCAGAGCGCCTATCCGGCCGGCAACCGGCTGAAACTGATCTGATTTGGCAGCGTTAGCCTCAGCGCTCCAAGCCTTCCGCGGGCAGACAGACGGTGGCGACAAGACCGGAGCCAGTAGTTTTGTTTTCAAGCGTGATCGCCCCGCCATGAGCATCGAGGATCTGCCTGACGATGGCCAATCCAAGGCCGGTGCCGCCATGGCTGCGGTTTCGCGATGGTTCGGCCCGAAAGAATGGCTCGAAGACGAAGGGCATGTCCTTCTCTTCTATGCCCGGTCCGTCATCCTCAACGATCAGGCAGGCCATGCCGTCACGCCTCTCCGTTCTGATCCGGGCGTGGGTGCCATAACGCAAGGCGTTGGAGAGCAGATTGTCGATCACCCTTAGCAATGCCTTACGCGGAAGCCGGACTTTAAGGGGATTAGCCGACAGTGCGAGATGAACGACATCTCCAGCGGAAGCGACTTCCGCGGCAGACGCGCTGATCGCCGCATTCAGTTCCACCGTTTCCGCTTCGGATCCGGCCGAGCTTTCGCTGGCGAACAGAAGCACGTCGTTCAGCAATTGCTCCATGGTCTCGACATCGTGAATGGCCTTTTCGCGGTGAGTGCCCGCAGGCATCATCTCCAGCCGCAGACGAAAACGCGTGAGATAAGTCTTCAGATCGTGCGAGATTGCGCCAAGAAACAGGGTGCGATTATTGACGAGGCCGAGGATGCGCCCCTGCATGGCATTGATCGCTCGGATCAGGGTGCGAAGCTCCCTTGCCCCCCTCTCCTTCACCTGAACCGGCTCGATGCGGTTTCCGAGTTCATCGACAGTTCGCGCCAACTGGGCAAGCGGCCGCGTTTCACGCGCCACGGCAAGCACGGCGATGATAGCCACGACGATGCCGAAGAAGCCGGCGAGGAAACCGACCGGCAGGTTCCAGACCCGCAATGTCGTTTCGTCGGAAACGGAAAACTGCGCCATCTCACCGGAGTTCAACCCGACGACGAATATCATCAGCGAGGAATTTCGCCGATGCTCGCCGGATTTTACCGCACCGACCCGGACAATCCGCCCCGGTTCGAGATCGTCGATCATCTTCTGGGTAAGCACGCCCATGCGCCCGAGGCTGAAATCATCCTCGAAGCCTTCGGGCATGGCGGAAATCACCGAGACCTGGAACCCGGATACGCTCGACACAGCAAGCACATCCTCACGGTTACGGGTCTCGGTTTCATCGAGCAGACGAACGACGGCGGCGATGCGCTTGGCGATGGCGAAAGGCGGCGGCGGGGATCGCTCGCCATGCAGATAGGAGATCACCACGACCAGTTGGCTGACGAACAGCGCAGCCGTGACGATCAGCGCGATACGGGCGACGATGCCGATCTTTCTCAACAACATTCAGCCGTCCGTCACAGTCGGGTTGAACAGGTAACCGACATTGCGCACGGTCGTGATGACCCGCACATCCGGGGGCAGGCAGGCGGCAAGTTTGGTTCGAAGACGCGAGATCGTCACGTCGATCGTCCGATCATAGGTCTCGGCGGACGATCCGCGGGTGAAATCGAGCAACTGGTCGCGTGAGAGAACCCGCTTCGGTCGTTCGAGGAAACAGGCGAGAAGATCGAACTCGGTGGTGGTGAGCGGCACGCTCGCCCCGTCTTCCGTCGTGATGCTGCGCGCTTGCGGATCGACGACGAGGCCGGCGAAGCGTTTGACCGAATTGCCCGGTTCCGTCGCCGCTCCCCGCCCCGTCGTGCGGCGCATCACGGCCCGCATGCGGGCAAGCAGTTCGCGCGGATTGAAGGGTTTTCCGAGATAATCATCGGCGCCGAATTCCAGCCCGACGATGCGGTCGATCTCGGCGGTCTTTGCGGTCAGCATGATGATCGGCACCTGGGACCGTGCACGGATGCGCTGGCAGAACGACAAGCCGTCCTCGCGCGGCATCATCAGGTCGAGAATGATCAGATCCGGCCAGCGGCGCTCGACCAGCCGGTCGGCAGATGGCGGGCTATCGGCGGTCTGCACCAGATAGCCTTCGCCGGTCAAAAACTCATCGAGCAGGTCGCGAATTTCCGGATCGTCCTCGACAACCAGAATTTTCAACTGTTCATCCATTTTGCGCTGCTCCATCACCCGACCGGGCATGAGCCTATCAGACAGGACTGCGATTTCGAGACGATTTCGGATTTGTTGCAATTTGTTGCAGCGTCGCCGGAATGCTGGGCCGATCGGCATGTCCGCCTGCAAACTTTTGTAGCAAAGCTGAAACAGGGCTTCAAAACGGACGCGGGACAATGGCGGCTTCTTCAATACAAGGAGCCGAGCTTTCCATGTCCGCAATTTACCTCTCACACGACATCCGGGCGGCAGAAGCCCTCCAAGCGATGCCCGCGATGCGCAAAGCCGCGTCGCTTGCAATACTGGCGCTGCTGGTGCTCTTCTCCTTCGGAGGCATCAACAAGGCGTCTGCTGCAACCAACGGCATGGCGGTGACCAGCGTCAACCTGCGCGCCGGGCCGAGCACACGCTATCCGGTGGTGATGGTCATGCCGCAGAGTGCCTCGCTTGCCGTCTATGGCTGCACCGGAGACCGGTCGTGGTGCGATGTCAGCTGGTCGAGCGCCCGCGGCTGGGTGGCGGCGAGCTATATCCAGGTCTTTTATAATGGTCGCCCGACAGTGCTGACCGCGTCTATCGCGCCGGTCGTCGGCATCGCCACGGTCGCGTTTACCGTCGCCTATTGGGACGCGCATTATCATTCGCAGCCCTGGTACGCGCATTGGGATCGCTATTACATCGGCGGCGGATCGCGTTCGGTCGCTGCCGGTTGTGGAGACCGCGGATGCGGCGCTGCAGCGGTGACCCGCGGTCCCTATGGCGGTGCGAGGGCTGCGGCAGGCGGATGCGATGATGGAAATTGCGGCGCGGCTGCAGTCACCAGAGGCCCGAATGGCGGCGGACGGGCGGCCATCGGCGGCTGCGGTCCGGAAAAATGCGCCGGCGCATCGGTCACCCGCGGACCACTCGGCAATACGCGAATTCGTCACGGCTCGATCGACCGGCCGTAACGCGATAGAGCGGCTCCGCCTTTCCGTGATAGGCGAAACCGCTCTATCGATTTTTTTCTGATCGCAATTCCGGACGCAAAACCGGTTCCCACTTTTGCTGGAATTGCTCATAGCCCGGCTGCCGAACACCAGCCGGGCTATGTGATCTTCTTATCCGTGCGCGAGATCGAAGACGTGGTGATGGATATGTCCTTCGAACATTTCCAGCAGGCCCTTGGTCATCTCGCGGCTTTCATAGCGAACCGGAGAATCCAGCGCAGCGGCAAGCGCCTCGCGGCTGTCATAGGCGGTCCACAAAACCATCGGAAAGGGCGGAGCGCCCTCGTCGCGTTCGACGGCGTACAGGACCTTGACCTCTCGGATGCCGGGGAAAGCCAGCCACATCGGCATCAGCTTTTCCGCGACATAGACCTTGAAGGCGCCTTCCTTGCCAGCATGGATCGAGCCTTCGAAAAATGCCTGACGGATGATCATCGCTGGCTATCCTCAGTTGACGGTGGTCGGCGGCTTTTCGCCGGCGAAGTAGGCAGCAAGGTTTTTCAGGACCATTTCGCCCATGCCCATGCGGGTTTCATGCGTCGCGCTGCCGACATGCGGCAGAAGCACGGTGTTCGGCGCGGTGAAGAATTCCTCGCGGATATTCGGCTCGTTGACGAAGACGTCGAGGCCGGCACCGGCGATCTTGCCGGCGGTCAGGGCTGCAAGCAGCGCATCTTCATCGACCACCGTGCCACGGGCGATATTGATGAGATAGCCGTTCGGGCCAAGCGCTTCGAGCATCTCGGCATTGACGATGTTGAAGGTCTCGGCATTGGCGGAGATGACGACGCAGAGAACGTCGCTGTCGCTCGCGAGATCGAGCGGCGTGGCGCAGGCTTTCCAGCTCGTGTCCTTGACCGGCGAGCGGTTCCAGTAGCGAACGTCCATGCCGAAGGCTTCCGCCTTGCGGCCGACGGCCTTGCCGATCTGGCCGAGGCCGAGAATGCCAAGCTTCTTGCCCTTGGGGCTGGTGGCGAGCGGGAAACCGCCCTTCTTCCAGTTGCCGCTGCGCACATAGGCATCACCGGCGACGACCTGGCGGAGAGTAGCGAGGATGAGCGCGATGCCGACATCGGCGACATCATCGGTCAGCACGCCGAGCGTGGTCGCGACATCGACATTGCGCTCACGGGCGAATTTCAGGTCGATCTTATCAGTGCCGACGCCGTTGACGGCGACAACGCCGAGGTTCGGCAGCTTTTCGATCCACTCCTTGGAAATGCCGCCGCCGCCGCCTGTCGCAGCCGCACGGATGCGCGGCAGCGCTTCCTCGATCGACTGTTTCTGGCTTGGGTCATAGGCGCGATGCACGGTGTAGAGCGCATCGAGCTGTTCCTCGATCGGCTTCATCATCTGTTCGAGAAGCAGGAGGTCCGGTTTCATCTGCAGTATCCTTATCGATTTTGGATCAGGCGATCTGGCCGAGGAAGTTCTTCAGACGCTCGTTCTTCGGGTTTTCGAAGAATGTATCAGGCGGCCCCATTTCCAGAATTTCACCGCGATCCATAAAGATCACCCGGTCGGCCACCTGACGCGCGAATCCCATCTCGTGGGTTACGCAGAGCATGGTCATGCCTTCCTTGGCAAGGTCGATCATCGTATCGAGCACTTCCTTGACCATTTCCGGATCGAGTGCGGAGGTCGGCTCGTCGAACAGCATGATCTTGGGGTTCATGCAGAGCGCGCGGGCAATCGCCACACGCTGCTGCTGGCCACCGGAAAGCTGCGCCGGGTATTTTTCGGCCTGTTCGGGAATGCGGACACGCTCAAGGAATCGACGGGCCGTCTTCTCGGCTTCGGCCTTGGAAATGCCGCGTACCTTCATCGGCGCGAGCGTGCAGTTTTCGAGCACGGTCATATGCGGGAAGAGGTTGAAGCTCTGGAAGACCATGCCGGTTTCCTGGCGGACCAGATCGATATTCTTGCCACCGGCGGTCAGGTCGTGACCATCGACGACGATACGGCCCTGCTGGATGACTTCCAGCTGGTTGATGCAGCGGATCAGCGTCGACTTGCCCGAGCCGGACGGCCCGCAGATGACGATGCGCTCACCGCGATTGACCTCGAGGTTGATGTCCTTGAGGGCGTGGTAGGCGCCATACCACTTGTTGACGCTTTCCATATGCACGGCCAGATCGGAAGTCCCGCGCACGGCCGCCGCTGTTGCGTTCGCTTTTGCCTCGGTCATGCGAGGAACTCCTTCAGTCTTAAATTACTTCTTGGCGACGAAATCCGGCAGCGGCGAACCGAGCCACTTTTCGTGGATCTTGTTCAACTCGCCATCCGCCTTGGCCTTTTCGACGAAAGCGTTGACAGCGGTCAACAATTCAGCCGAACCCTTGCGAACGGCGATACCCTGAACCTGCTGGCTGAGCTGCAGTTTCTGGTCGAAACGACCCGGAGCTGCCTGCTCGATCTGGGTGGCGACGACGTTGGAGACGCCGATCAGTTCGACCTGACCGGACAGCAGTGCCTGAACGGCGCTGGCATCGTCATCGAAACGCTGGATCTTGGCGTCCTTCGGAGCGACCTTGGTGACGGCCGTATCCTGCGTGGATGCACGGGCGACGCCGATCGTCTTTCCAGACAGGTCTTCCGGCTTGGAAACCTTGGTGTCGGATGCGCCGAAGACGCCGATCGAGATACCGGCATAGGGCTGCGAGAAGTCGACATTCTTGGCGCGTTCTTCGGTGATGCCGAGCGAAGCGACAAGCAGATCGACCTGATTGCTCTGCAGGTAGGGAATGCGGTTCGGGCCGGTGACCGGAACGATCTGGACCTTGACGCCCCATTCGGCGCCGAGCAGCTTGGCCACGTCGGCGTCATAGCCGTCCGGCTGGTTCGACGTGTTCATGATGCCGAATGGCGGAAAGTCGACCATCATGCCGATCTTGACCGTGCCGGCCGACTTTATGGTTTCGACCGTCTGTGCCGATGCGAACGAAGCGGTTGCCCCGATGACCAGAGCGGCGCCGATGCCGGCCATTGCCATGCGTCTCGAAATGCTCATGTTCCTACCCTTTCTTGTCCACCGGCATCCTCCCGCCGGCTAAGGACCGGTCAACGCGTTGTCGACCGGGAAAACTTCACTTCCATGCGACGTGCAAGCAGCGACAGCGGCCAGCACAGGATGAAATAGACCGCAGCCACGGTGCCGAACACCATGAACGGGCTGAATGTCGCATTGTTGATGATCTGCCCCTGACGCGTGAGCTCGGTGAAACCGATGATCGCGGCAAGCGAGGTGCCCTTGATCAACTGCACGAGGAAACCGACCGTCGGCGCAATCGCAATCCGGCTTGCCTGCGGCAGGATGATGTAGCGCATGCGGTTGAAGTAACGCAGGCCAAGGGCGGTAGCCGCCTCACGCTGGCCGGGCGGGATCGCCTCGATGCAGCCACGCCAGATTTCGCCCAGAAACGCGCTGGCATGCAGGGTCAGCGCGACAGCCGCCGCGATCCACGGATTGATGGCAAAACCCATGATGTTCATACCGAAGAACACCAGGAAGAGCTGCATCAAGAGCGGCGTGCCCTGGAAGACGCGGATGAAGCCGGTAGCAAGCAGCCGCGGCCATTTCGCATCGGAGACGCGGGCAAGCGCGATCAGCAGACCACCGACGCCACCGCCGGCAAAGGCGATTGCGGAAAGCGCAATCGTCCACTGCGCTGCCATGACGATGATCCAGAACTCGTTAATGCCAAAAGGTCTGATAAGCATGATCCGGCCCTCCTCAGCGGCTCAACGGATATCGGAAGGCGGCCTTCTCGATCATCGAGAAGATCGCGGAAAACCCGATCGACATGACGAGATACATGGCCGTGATGACGATATAGACCTCGAAGCTGGCGAAGGTCGCCGACTGCAGGTCATTGCCGGCAGCGGCCAGATCATCGGCGGAGATCGCGGAGACCACGCTGGAGGTCAGCATCAGATAGATGAATTGGCTGGTCAGCGCCGGGTAAACCGTCCGGAGCGCCGGTTTCATGATGATGTAACGGAAGATCTTCAGCTTGGAGAGGCCGAGTGCGGTACCCGCCTCGATCTGCCCCTTCTGGATCGACTCGATGCCGGCGCGGATGATTTCCGTGCCGTATGCACCGAAATTCACCACCAGCGCAACGAGCGCCGCACTGTTGGGCGACAGCCGGATGCCGAGCGACGGCAGGCCGAAGAAGATGAAGAAGATCTGCACCAGGAAGGGCGTGTTGCGGATGATCTCGATATAGGCATCGATGACCCAGCGCAGCGGCGCAACCCGCGACGTCTTGCCTGCAGCACAGAGGATCGACAGGATCAGGCCGATCACCATCGCCGCGCAGGACAGCTGCACCGTTACCCAGGCGCCGAGCAGGAGCTTGTCAAAACCCGCCAATACGGGCTCGAAATTGAAAGTGTACAAGGGCTCCTCCGCGCTCGTATGCCGCACCTCCATGCGACGATTTAGATCGATCTAAATCAGTTGTCCGACAACGTCAACCCGATTCTTGCTGTCTTCCCAAGCTGCTTCCACGCCAAATGGCGCTTGATTGGCGAATATGCAGCTGCGGTGCCTTCACGAGTTTGCGAGGCGCCAGATCCGGCTGGGCCAATCGATCCAGAAGCAGCTTTGCAGCTCCTTCCCCGATCGCTTCGGGAAAGGTTGCAACGGATGTCAGGCGCGGGCGCATTGCCTCGGCATCCGCGACATCGTCAAAACCCACCAGCGAGAAATCGCGACCAATGCTGATGCCGAGATCGTAGAGCCCGGCAGCGAGGCCGAGAGCGACGACATCGTTAAAGCAGACGACTGCGCTCGATCGACGCGAACCTTCGGTAAACAATCCGGCGGCCTCCGCGATTGCGGCAATCTGGTGCGGCACGCGGATGACATTTTCGGGGTCGAGCCCACGCGCCTGCATTGCGTCACGAAAGCCGTCGACACGCTCCTGGTAGGCCGAATGAACCGGACCATGCAGGGCGAAAGCGATATCCCGATGCCCGAGTTCCGCCAGATGATCCACCGCCTGGCGCATGCCAAAAGCATAATCGACACCGGCATAATCGCAATCGTCGGTAACGCGGCGCAGGACCTGGACGAGTGGCAGGTCCCACTCGACCATCTTCTCGACCAGCGACATCTCCGTTTCAGCGGCCGGGCAGAGGATGATGCCATCGACGCCGTGTTCGCGCATGCGCGTCAGCAATGTTTCCTGACGGGCGACGAGGTCTCCGCTATTGACCAGGATCACCACCATGCTGGCTGAATCGATGACCCGATCAATGCCCGCCAGCAATTCGGTGAAGAACGGATTGACGAGGTTTGGAATGACGACGCCGATCGTCAGGCTGCGATCGGCCCTGAGCCTTGCCGCGCCCATATTGTAGACATAACCAAGCTCCTGCATCACCGCCTCGACCTTGGCGCGGGTCTCGGTACTGACCAGCGGGCTCTTGCGGATGACGAGCGACGCTGTTGCGCGCGAGACGCTGGCATGACGGGCAACATCCAGCAGTGTGACGCGATTTTTCTTTCGGCCTTCGGATAACATGGCTGTGCATCGTCCTCCCGAGCCGAAGCAGTATTGCGCCTATAGATTGATCGCTATCAATCCTCGGTCAATCCTTCGGCGAGCACGAAAATCGATTACCCTCAGTTTCCGACAGTGTATCCTATCGCTCCAGAGCGACCGTCTTGATGACCGCAAAGATGGATTTGTCGACGGCAAGCTGCAGCCGCTCCACCGAGAGCGTGGTGATGCGGGCAAGCACGATATCGTCGCCTGAGCGGATGTGGATACGCGCCATTCCCTCGCCATCCGGCTCGATCGAAGACACATGTCCTTCGATGATATTGAGCGCGCTCAGGCCTTCCGGGCGGATCGTCGCGACCATCACATCCCGTTCGGGAATATGAATGCGCACGTTCTGGCCGGCGACAAGCCTTGCGGTCGGCACAGTCATGCTGGCCGCCGAAAGATTGACCGTTGAAAGGCCGTGCGCAGTATCCACCATCTGAACTGTGCCGGACAGTACCGCACCGGCTTCCCGTCGGTCGGTGGATGGCAGTGAGAGAATTTCGGATGGTGTACCGTTTGCTTCGACCCGGCCATCCTTCATCATCACCACCTTATGGGCGAGCTGCGCCACCTCGGCAACCGAATGACTGACATAGACGATCGGCGTTGCCGTCTCGTCGCGCAGGCGCTGCAGATAAGGGAGGATTTCGGCCTTGCGCGCTTCGTCGAGTGCGGCAAGCGGTTCGTCCATCAACAGCAGGCGCGGGGCCGAAAGCAGGGCACGACCGATTGCCACGCGCTGCTTTTCGCCACCGGACAGGCCGCCGGGCCGCCGCTCCAGCAGCGCATCAATGCCAAGCATGTCGATGATCCGGTCGAACTCGGCCGATTGCGCATTCTTCGGCGCGAACCAGCGGCCATAGGTGAGGTTCTGGCGGACCGAGAGATGCGGGAAAAGTCGACCTTCCTGAAAGACGTAGCCGAAGCGCCGCCTGTGCTTGGGCACGAAAATGCGTTTTTCCGTATCGACCAGCACTTCGCCATCGATCACCAGCCGACCATGATCGGGTTTCGAAAGACCTGCAATGATCCGGACCATGGACGTCTTGCCGGACCCCGAACGGCCGAACAGCGCGGTGACCCCGCCTTCGGATGAAAAGCCGGCATCGAGCGAGAAGGCCCCAAGCTTTTGTCTTGCTTCGACGAGAAGGGTCATTGCGGGCTCACCCTCTTTCCAACGACATGAGCAAGCAGTTCCGACGCGAGCAATGCGGCAAAGGAAATGACGATCGCGACGATGGTGAGGCGCATGGCGCCGAGATCGCCGCCCGGCACCTGAGTGAAGGTGTAGATGGCGGCCGACAGCGTCTGCGTCTCGCCCGGAATGTTGGAGACGAAGGTGATCGTTGCGCCGAACTCGCCCATCGCCTTTGCAAATGCGAGGATCATGCCGGCAATGATACCGGGCAGGATCAGCGGCAACGTGACGGTCAAGAACACCCAGGCAGGGCTTGCACCAAGCGTTCCGGCGGCCTCCTCAAGCTTGCGATCGACGCTCTCGATCGACAGGCGGATGGAGCGCACCATCAGCGGAAACCCCATAACGCCGCAGGCAAGCGCAGCCCCCGTCCAGCGGAAGGAAAGAACGATGCCGAGATATTCGTTGAGGAAAGAGCCGATAACGCCGCGGCGGCCGAAAAGCACGAGCAGGATGAAACCGGTAACGACAGGCGGCAGGATCAGCGGCAGATGGACGATGCCGTTGAGGATCGACTTGCCCCAGAATTTTCCCCGCGCCAGTAGATAGGCGGTAACGATGCCGAAGGGCAGACTGACGATCATGGCGATGCCGGAGACCCAGAGACTGAGCCTGATCGCCACCCATTCCTCATCGCTCAATACCAGCCAGTCCAACGATCCACTCCGCATGAAAACGGCCTCCGCTGAAGCGGAAGCCGCCATTTCCTGTTGTTCAAGACGTTACTTCAGAACCGTAAAACCTTCCTTCTCGAAGAAGGGGGCGGCCTTGGAGGACTTCAGATAGTCGAGATAGGCACTAGCATCCGGCGCCTTGGATTCGGACAGGATAGCGATCGGGTAGATGATCGGAGCATGGCTTTCTTCCGGGAAGGTGCCGACGACGGCAACGCCCGGATCGGCAGCGGCATCGGTTGCGTAGACGATGCCGTAGGGCGCCTCGCCGCGGGAGACGAGTGCGAGTGCGGCGCGCACGCTTTCGGCACCGGCAACGCTTTTTTCGACCGATGCCCAGGTGCCGAGCTTTTCAAGCGCGGCCTTGCCGTATTTGCCCGCCGGAACGCTGTCCGGTGCGCCCATGGCAAGCTTGCCGCCGGCGAGAAGACCCGCGAGATCAAAGCCCTGTTTGATATCGACCGGCTTGGCATTTTCCTTCGGTGCGACCAGCACGATGCGGTTGCCGAGCCAGTTGGACTTGGTGTCTTCCTTCACCAGCTTCTTGTCGGAAACATATTTCATCCAGTCGAGGTCGGCCGAGATGAAGATGTCTGCCGGCGCGCCGCTTTCGATCTGTTTTGCAAGCGCCGAACTTGCCGCATAGGAGGCAGTCACTTCCTTAGCGGTTTCAGCGCTCCAGGCCTTGTTGGCTGCGTCGAGCGCGTTTTTCATGCTGGCGGCGGCAAATACGGTGACTTTTTCCTGCGCGGAGGCAGGTGTCATGGCCGATGCCATGACAGTGAAGGTCATTGCGGCCGCAACTACGGCTTTATTGATCCAGCGACGGTCAACGATTTTCATTGTCAGGCTCCCTCAATCATCGAAATATTCCGGCAAATATATCGAGACGCACCACCTTGGCCAGCGTTATATTTATCCGGATATAATGATTTTTCGCGGAGCACTTTTGTCGATCGTCACGCAAGCAGCAATCCAGGCTCGGCGGGGGAGCGTAAATATCGCTGGAGGAGGTCGAGACATCCTCCTCCACGAGGCGACGCTCAATCGTTCCATTCGATCCGGTTGAGGAAAATGCTTTCGTTCGGCGTCGGCGTAAAGGAGACCTGTTCGGCGGCGCCGTAGACAACGGAGGCCTGATAGAGCGGGATGATGAGGTTTTCCGCATTCACCTTCTCATGCACCTTTTTGTAGGCGGCCAGTCGCTCTTCCTGCGACAGCGACTTGCGGGCTAGATCGAGCGCTGCATCGATCTCGGCATCCTTGATGCTCGACCAGCCGCTCGACGAATGCAGCAGCGGATAGAGAATTCCGTCGGCATCCTGGCATCCGCAGCTCCAACGACTGAAGGCGATTGCGGGGATGACGCCAGGCCCACCCTGCATCTGCTTCAGCCAGTTGGGCATGTCGGTCATCTCGATCTCGATCTTCATGCCGGCATCGTTGAGCATCTGCTGGATCGCCTGCACGACGCGCTGGTCATAGACCGGCGAAGTCAAGAGCTTGATGGGTGTGTCTGCGCCGGGCGTGGAAGAGATGATCTCCTTTGCCTTGGCCGCATCGAAAGGCAGCGCCTCGATGCCTTCGACCCAGCCCATATGGGCGGGTGAGGCGATTTCCGGGACCGGCTTTTCTCCGGTCGCCAGGATGCCCTCGGCAATGCCGACCTTGTCGATCGCCATGGCGATCGCCTCGCGAACTGCAGGCTTGTCGAGCGGCGCCTTGGTGACATTCATGCCTAGATAGGCGACACGCTCGGTATTGCCAACCAGGGCCTTGCCCTTGCCCGACGACTGGATCTGCGCAACGAGGTCGCCGTTCAGATAGGTCGCAAGATCACTCGCACCAGCCTGCAGATTGGCAACGCGGGTCGCGGCATCCGGCACGGCGCGGAAGACGGCTTTCGGGAAGGCGCCCTTGTCACCCCAATAGCTCTCATTGCGCGCGAGCGTCACCTCGACGCCGCGCTGCCATTTTTCGAACTTGTACGGGCCGGAGCCTACAGGGCTGGGATTGAAGGCGTCCTTGCCTACTTTCTCGACTACGGCCTTCGGCACGATCGACAGTTTGACCAACTGGGCGAAGAGAGGCGGATACGGACCGTTGGTGGTCAGCGTCATCGTCGTCGGATCGTCAGCGACCGCATCGGTGATCTGGTTGAACTGTCCGAGTTGGGGGCTGGCGAAGGCGGGATCGGTGATGCGCTTCACCGAGAAGGCGACATCTTCGGCTGTCAGCTTAGTCCCATCATGGAAGGTGACGTCATCGCGGATCTTGAAGCGGATCTGTGTGTCGGAAAGATAATCCCAGCTGGTGGCAATCTGCGGGACGATCTTGCCCTCGTCATCACGCGTGACGAGGTTGTCGAAGACGTTGCGATAGACGTTGTAGCTGTCCGGATTCCACTGGACATGCGGGTCAAGCGACGACGGCTCGCCCGGCAGATCAATGACAAAAAGATCCTTAGAGGCGTAAGCCTGTAACGGTAATGCAATGCTGGTTGCGGCGAAAATGATGCCAGCGAGAATATGCCTGTGTGATCGCATGAGTTGTTCCCCTTATCAGCGAAAATCAGTTCTCGAAACGCCTTAGCTTGAACTGCTGACCGGCGCAGGTCATGCAACTTTATTCTAATTCTGAGATGTCAATTAAAATAAATGACATTTCATAAACCCATGTTGACATCTTAAATTTCGCTATGCAATCCTGAATGTCGAGGTGAACAGCTTGATGCCAGAAAGCCGGAATAGCTAGAAGGTTAGAGGGTATGGCCGAACACGGTCGGCTCCAGGAATCAGCTTTGACAAGTTTCGTGAATCTGACGATGAAGGGATCAGAGGACGGCCATTTCGGCTGCCAGAATAACGAATTGAGATACCAGAATGCTTGATAGTGATGCCTATTCGTCGCCGGTGCCCGGTCTGGGCAAAGGTCTCTCTGCCGAACAGACGCTGCGCAGCGCAATCGTGCATTGCGTATTGAAGCCCAGCGAAGTGCTTTCGGAGGCCCGGCTTTGCGATGAGTTCGCCATCGGCCGCGGTGCGGTGCGCATGGCCCTTCAGCGCCTTCAGGCGAGCGGCCTTGTGACGTCGGCACCCAGAAGCGGCTGGCAGGTCGCCCCGGTTTCTGCCGGCGAGATTCGCGAAATCGTTGCCGGGCGGCGGCATCTGGAAGCCATTCTGGCGGAGGTGAAACTGACCGAGGCGGACCAGGCACATGTAGCGAAGCTGTGCGACATGTATGCGGCCCTTCACGGACGCAGCGACCCGTCTCTCGATCTGCAGGGAACGCTGCGGCGCGCTGAACGCGACCTGCTTTCACTGCTGGCAACACGGCTCAACATGCCGACGGTGAGCGGCTGGCTTTTCGACCTGTGGGATCGTTCGGCGCGGCTCGTCACATTTTTCGAGGCACGCAGCACGGCAAAGCTTAAGGGAGCCGACCGTGCGGCACTTGGAGCCTGCCTGCTTGCCGGCGACAGCGAAGGGGTCAAAGCGCATTTCGCCGCCGCGACCGACCTGCTGGAAGCCTATCTTGCAGCACGCTTTCTTGAATCTTCGGCCATCCTTAACGAACCGGTCACCCGCCGCAAGCGGGCCGCAAGGACCAAGGCCGAGACCAATGAATTTCAACCGAACCAGGAACGAACAAGGACGAACTGACAATGCCAGGTTTGAGACGTATTACTTCGGCACTTCTGCTTGCCGCCGCTCTGGGCGGAGCAACTTTCCTTAGCGGCCCCGCGAGCGCCAAGGACATGTTCGTCGTCGATCTGGTGAACGAGCCATCCTCGCTCGATCCGCAGAAGCAGTGGAACCCCGACAGCTATTACGTCTACCGCAACGTCTTCGACAACCTGATCACTCGCGACGATGCGGGAAAGATCGCACCGCAGATCGCAACAAGCTGGGAATACAAGTCTCCCTCCGAAGTCGTCTTCAAGCTGCGCAGCGACGTGAAGTTTCATGACGGCGAGAAACTGACCGCCGAGGATGTCGCCTTCTCGGTCACGCGGATCATCGATCCGGCCTTCAAGAGCCCGCAGCTCAGCCAGTTCAACAAGATCAAGTCGGCTGCGGTGACAGGCGAGAACGAGGTCACGATCACGACCGACGGGCCTTATCCGGTTCTGCTCGCTCAGTTGGTAAAGCTGTCGATCGTACCGAAACATGTGGTCGAGAAAATCGGCGACGACGCCTTCAATGCGGCACCCGTCGGCTCCGGCCCCTACAAGTTCGACCGCTGGGACCGCGGCTCGCTGGTCGCACTTTCGCGCAATGCCGACTACTGGGGCGACAAGGGACCGTTTGAAAAGGCCGAATTCCGCGCAGTTCCCGATGCAGCAACGCGCCTTGCCGATCTTCAGGCCGGCAATGCAGACCTGATCGTGACACTCGATGCCGACCAGGCGAAACAGCTGGAAGGCAGTGGTTCGGCCAAGGTGCTGAGTGCGCTGACGGAGCGTATCGCCTATCTGAAGCTCAACCCGACGATCGCGCCACTCGACAAACCGAAAGTCCGCCAGGCTGTCGCCATGGCGATCGACAAGCAGGGCATTGTCGAAGGCCTGCTCGGCGGTTTCGACAAGCCGGCAAGCCAGATGGCGAACAATACCTATTTCGGTTTCGTGCCTAACCTGAAGAACGTGGAATTCGACCCGGAAGCCGCAAAGAAGATCGTCGAGGAGACGGGCGCCGGCAAGACCAAGCTTTCGTTTGCGACCTCGCCGGTATTCGACCAGCGTATCGTGCAGGCGCTCGCACAGATGCTTTCCGATGTCGGCTTTAATGTCGAGATCCAGCTGACCGACATGGCGGCGTATCTGAAGCGTGCCCAGAGCGAACCGGCGCAGCAGGCGAATTTCGCCTTCGGCCGCTGGTCCTGCGCCTGCCAGGATGTCGACGGCGTGCTCTTCCCGCTTCTGCATTCCTCAAGCTCGTGGTCGTCACTGCGCGATCCGAAGATCGATGCGCTGCTTGTCGCCGCCCGCAATACGCTCGATGACAAGGAACGCCAGCATGCCTACGACGGCGTCGCCAAGTTTGTCGCCGACGACGTGCCGATGGTACCGCTCTACGAAGCTGCCGTTCTTTACGGCGGAGCCAAAAACCTTGAATGGCAGCCGACCGCCAACGAAAGCATGTTCCTGAACCGTATGTCCTGGAACGACTGATGGAAGCCGGCAGCGATCTGCAATCGTCGGATTGCTGCCCTCCCAACCAGCGGAAAAGCAAGTGCCGATCTTCTTTGCCAAGCGCCTTTTTCAAGCGCTGATCGCCATCTTCGGCGTGATGACCCTGATTTTCTTCCTGCAGCGGCTGGCTGGCGACCCGGTTCTGCTGCTGGTGCCGATGGATGCCTCGCAGGCGGATGTCGACCGGATGAGGATCGCGCTTGGCTTCGACCGGCCGGTCGCCATCCAGTATCTCGAATATATCGGCAACCTCATGTTCTTCGATCTCGGGCGCAGCTACGTGCAGAACATCCCGGTCGCCGAACTGATCTGGACCCGCGTTCCCTATACTCTGATGCTGGCTGCCGGCGCACTGGTGGTGGCCTTCGGGATCGGTATTCCGGTCGGCATCACGCTGGCGATCCGTCGCGGCAGGCCGATCGCGCGGCTGCTTTCCGCCCTTGTGCTTGCCGGGCAATCCATGCCGACCTTCTGGAGCGCCATCCTGATGATCATGGTCTTCGGCGTCTGGCTCGGCTGGGCACCGCCATCGGGTGCGCGTGAACTGTCGAGCATCGTCATGCCTTCGATCGCGCTCGGCCTTTTGTCGATGGCGACCTTTGCCCGTGTCGCGCGCACCGCCGTGCTCGACGAACTGGAAAAGGATTATGTGCGAACCGGCCACGCCAAGGGCCTGCCGATGCGCCGCATCATCTTCCGCCACCTGTTGCGCAATGCATCGATCCCGGTCGTGACGGTCTCGGCGCTGGAGATCGCCAATCTTCTGGCCGGTGCGGTCATTGTCGAGACGGTGTTTGCCTGGCCGGGGCTTGGACAATTGACCATACAGGCGATCACCGCCCGCGACTTCATGGTCGTGCAGGGTGTGGTTATGCTCGGCGCGATCACGGCCATCGGCCTCAATCTTGTTGCCGACCTGCTTTACAGCCTGATCGATCCGCGCATCCGCATGGGAGCCGGCTCATGAGTGCGCAACCGCAATCTGTCGCGCCCACCAAACCGGCAAGGTCCTCCAATATACCCTGGGCTACCCTGCCCTTCCTCATAGTCATCACAGCCATGGTGCTGCTCGCGCTCGCCGCACCGCTGGTGGCGCCGGTCGATCCGAACACGCAGAACCTTCTTGCCCGGCTGAAGGCACCCGGCACGGTCTCGCGCGGCGTCACCTATATTCTCGGATCGGACGAACTCGGGCGCGATGTCCTGAGCCGGCTGATCTACGGCGCACGGATTTCGCTGTTCGTCGCCTTTTCCTCGGTCCTCTTGTCCGGCACGCTCGGCAGCATATTAGGCATGATCGCCGCCTTTTATCGCGGCTGGGTCGAGATCGTCATCATGCGGCTGGTCGATATCGTGCTGTCGGTGCCGGCGATCCTGTTTGCCATCATCACCGTTGCGGTGATGGGGCCGGGCCTCGTCAACGTGGTCATCGTGCTGGCGCTGACCCGCTGGCCGCGTTATGCGCGCGTCGCCTATGGCCAGACGCTTTCGGTCGCCAACATGCCCTATGTGCGGCTGTCGCATTTCATGGGCGCGAGCTGGCTGCGGCTGCTCGGCCGGCATGTGCTGCCGAATATTGCAGGCTCGCTTGCGGTCGTCGCGACGCTCGAATTCGGCCTGATGGTGCTTTTCGAAGCGGGGCTTTCCTTCCTCGGCCTCGGCGTTCAGCCGCCGACGGCAAGCTGGGGGGCGATGCTTTCGACCGGCCGCAACTATGTGGCAACGGCCTGGTGGATCGCCACCTTTCCGGGGTTTGCCCTCTTCCTTCTCGTTTTATCGATCAACCTGATCGGCGACCACGTGCGTGACCGCCTCGATCCGAAAGCAAGGTAATCCCGACATGGATTTCAAGAATGAATTTGCCGGCAAGAAGGTCATCGTCACAGGTGCATGCGGCATTATCGGCGGCTGGATAACCAAGGCATTCGCGGAGGCCGGCGCGCAGCTCTGCCTCACCGACCACCGCGCCGAGGCACTGGCTGCGACCGTTGGCATCTACGGAGATCAGGCTTTCGGTATCACGACGAACCTGATGAGTTCGCCCGACATGGACCGTTTCGCCGCCGAGATCGCCAAACGATGGGGTGCGCCGGATATTCTCGTCAACAATGCCGGCATCTATCCCTCGGGCTTTCTGCTCGACATGGATATCGACGATTTCGACGCAATCATGGGCGTGAACCTCAGGGCGCCGTTCTATCTGTCCAAACTGTTTGCCCGGCAGATGGTCGGCAAGGGCGTGAAGGGATCGATCGTCAACATTTCCTCAGGTGCCGCCCGCAAGATGCGGCGCACCGCCGTAACCTATTCGACCTCCAAGACCGCACTCGATCGGCTGACAAAGGGATTTGCCATCGAGCTTGCTGAATACGGTATTCGCGTGAACATCGTCGAGCCGGGTTTTGCCGCCGGCAGCAGCGTTAGCGCCCTGAGCAAGGAACACATCAAGACGGTGACCGACGCCATTCCGCTCGGCCGTGCATCAACCAGCGACGACGTGTCGAATGCCGTGTTGTTCCTGTCGTCCTCCGCCGCATCCTACATCACCGGTGCGACGCTTGCCGTCGATGGCGGCAATTCGATCGGATCGCTCGCCGTCTATCAAGACAAGAAGAAAGCCCTCTAGGCCGAGGAGGAAGCCATGCCAGAACAGAAGCAGGATCCGGCCGCACCACTTTCCGCCTTCCCTGCCTACCAATGGCCGGAGGGAAAGCAATCCGCTGTGCTTTTGTCCGTCGATGTCGATGCCAACTCGCCGTTCTTGTGGTCGCAGGGTGACAGTGCGCCGCAGCGGCTCGGCACCCACGAGATCCGCAATTTCGGCCCACGCACCGGGCTATGGCGGCTGGTCGAACTTTTCGCCCGGTTCGGCTTCAAGGCCAGTTTCTACGTGCCTGGCCATGTCGCGGAACAGCATCCGGACATGCTGCCCGCCCTGCTGGATGCCGGGCACGAGATCGGCCTGCATGGCTATTTCCACGAGATCGTCTCGGAAATCTCCGATAAAGAGTTTACCGGTGCGATCGAAGCGAGCCTCGAACTGTTCGTCAAGCAGACAGGTAAGCGCCCGACAGGCTTTCGCTCACCCGCCTGGGAAATGACACCGCATATGCTGTCCGAGGTCAGGCGGCTGGGGCTCAGCTATGACAGCTCGCTCTCCGGTTTCGACCATCCTTACGAGATCGAGGGCGTGACGGAGATCCCGGTTCAATGGGCCGTCGACGACGCTATCTTCTTCAAGTTCGAAGGGGGCGGGCGGGATCGTTTTCCGATGCAATCCGGCCGCATGGTGCTGGAGGACTGGAAATCGGAGTGGCGCACCCTGCACCGTTTCGGCGGCCTTTTTACCCTCACCGTGCATGACTGGATTTCCGGTCGCGCTCAGCGCATCGCACTGCTCGAAGATCTGCTGCAGGAGATTGCGGCCGAGCCGGCGGCCTGGGTGGCCACCGCAGACGAGATCGCCCGTTTTCATCAGGGCTCTGCCAATCAAAACCGTTTCGCAGTCGAGGCAAGAATACCGCAGCCGATCGGCGCGCGGCGATTTGGAAAAAACGCATGACCGAGAGCTGGACCATCCGCAAGGGCGAGACCCGCAGCCGCAACGGGCTGGTCGCCTGTCAGAACCGACTTGCCGCAGAGGCCGGCGCCGCAGTGCTTTCGCGCGGAGGCAATGCCGTCGATGCGGCAGTCGTGACCACACTGGTGCTGAGTATCGTTGAACCCTGGCTTTCCGGCATCGGCGGCGGCGGTTTCATGCTAAGGGCGGATGGCACTACAGGCGTTGTAGACACGCTCGATTTCAACGTGATCTCGGCGCAGAACCTTGATCCGGAAGATTATCCGCTGACTGCCGGCCGCGACGGCGACTGGTTCAACTGGCCATCGATCGTCGGCGACCGAAATATTATCGGGTATTCCTCGATCTCCACGCCCGGCGCCATTGCGGGACTGGCGGAAGCGCTGGAGAAATTCGGGACACTGACATGGGAAGAGGCGCTGCAGCCGGCAATCGAACATGCGCGGCGGGGAACGAAACTCGACTGGTTTACCGTTCTGGCTCTGGCAATCGATGCTGCAGGCTTGTCGCGTTTCCCCGCATCGTCAGAAATATTCCTTGTCGATGGCCGTCCGCCTCGTGCGCCCGAGCGCGGCGTCGAGGCCTTTCTGCCGATGCCGGTAAAGGCTGTAACGCTGGAGCGGCTGGCAAAGGCCGGGGCGCGCGACTTTTATGAGGGCGAGACGGCCCGCAAGATCGTTGCCGATCTGCAGGATGGCGGATCGCGCATTGGTGCCGAGGATCTGGCAAGCTACCGTCCTCGCTGGCTCGAGCCGCTGAAACACGGTTATCGCGGCCTCGACATCTATGCCATGGGCGGCCTGTCCGGCGGGCCGACGATGATCGACGCAATCAGCGAACTCGACAAGACATTGCCGACGGAAGACCCCTTGTCCGGCAAGAGCGCGCTCGCCTTCGCGCGGGCGCTGCGCCGGGCATCGGAATATCGCCTGCATAGCCTTGGCCATGCCGGTGGTGGGAGCTGCACCACCCATGTCAGCGTCGTCGATTCCACAGGTACGATGGTGTCGCTCACCAATACGCTGCTTTCCCGTTTCGGCTCGAAAGTGGTGCTGCCGCAGACCGGGTTCCTGATGAATAACGGCATGATGTGGTTCGATCCGCGAAAAGGACAGCCGAATTCGATCGCACCGGGTGTGCGACCGCTCGCCAACATGTGCCCGATCATCGCCACCCTCGACGGCAGGCCCTATATGGCACTTGGTGCCGCGGGCGGACGCCAGATCATGCCTGCCGTGGTGCAGCTTCTATCCTATGTGGCATGTTTCGGACTGTCGCTGGAAGACGCTTTCATGAGCCCGCGCATCGACGCGAGCGGGGTGACGATCATGGTCGACCGCCGGGCGCGGGCCGATGTCGCGAACCGGCTGTCGGGCGAATTTCCCGTCGAGATCGTCGAGGACACGCTCTATCCCGTCAATTTCGCCATCCCCTCCGCCGTGATGCGCAATGGCGATGAATTCGTCGCTATGGCGCATCCGAACCACCCATGGGCCGCAACGGCCGAGGAGATGCGATGAGCGGACCAGTCCTCAACGTCAGCGATCTTTCGGTCTCGATCCGCGGCAATACGGTGGTCGATGGTGTCTCGCTTGCGATCGGTGCAGGAGAGATCCTGTCGCTGGTCGGAGAATCCGGCTGCGGCAAATCGATGACGGCCTTTGCCGTGATGGGGCTGCTTCCCAAGGTGGCGAAGATCGACAGGGGCAGAGTGGAGCTCGGCGGCTCCGATCTTGTCAGTATCAGCGAGGAACGGCAACGGCTGCGGCGCGGCGCGGAGCTGGCGATGATCTTCCAGGAACCGGTCGCCTCGCTCAATCCGCTGATGCCGATCGGCAGGCAGATCGAGGAAAGCCTGATCATCCATCGCGGCGTCTCGTCCCGTGAGGCCAAGGCCGCCGCCATCGACATGCTGGCGGAGGTCGGCATTCCCGAGCCGCAGCTGCGGTACCGGCAATATCCGTTCGAGCTTTCCGGCGGCATGTGCCAGCGCGCGATGATCGCCATGGCGCTGATCTGTCGACCGAAACTCCTGATCGCCGACGAGCCGACGACCGCGCTCGACGTGACGATCCAGGCGCAGATCCTCGAACTGATGAAACGGCTGAGGGACGAGACCGACACGGCCATTCTGCTGATCACCCACGACATGGGTGTGGTCGCGGATATGGCAGACCGTGTTGCGGTGATGTATTCCGGCCGGATCGTCGAGGAGGCACCGGTCGAGACGATCTTTGCCAGCCAGCGCCACCCCTATACGCGCCTTCTTCTTTCCACCATTCCCCGGCTCGACGGGCAGGCAAAGACCGAACTGCCGGTCATCGAGGGCACGGTGCCCGATATCGGCTCATGGCCGGCCGGATGCCGTTTCAATCCACGCTGTCCGGTGGCCGGCGACAGGTGTCTGAGCGAAATGCCGGCACTTGCGCCAAGGCCCGACACCGGCCGCGCCGCCTGCTGGCACAGCGATCGCGTGGAGGCGCTTGTCTGATGGCACCTCTTCTCTCGGTTCGTGGACTGAAGGTCCATTTCCCAATCAGCAAAGGCTTCTGGGGCCGCGATATCCGTCATGTGAAGGCCGTGGACGGTATCGATTTCGATATCGCGCCCGGCGAAAGCATGGCGCTGGTCGGCGAAAGCGGATGTGGAAAATCGACGCTCGGTGCGGCCGTCCTTGGAATGCAGATCCCGACCGCCGGCACGATCTCCTTTGCCGGCGAGGAGGTCAGGCATGGAGAACGCCAGACCCGTATCCGGCTTTCCCGCGATATCCAGACCGTGTTTCAGGATCCGGTTTCGGCGCTCAACCCGAAAATGTCAGTCGGCGACAGCATTGCCGAACCGCTGGCTATCCATGGCGTGGGCGATGCGAAGTCGCGGGCCGAGCGGGTAGCCGAACTGCTTTCGCTTGTCGGCCTGCATCCGCAGCATGCAGAGCGGCGGCCAAACGCATTTTCCGGCGGCCAGCGCCAGCGCATCGTCATCGCACGGGCATTGGCGCTGCAGCCGAAACTGCTCATTCTCGACGAGCCGGTTTCGGCGCTGGACGTGTCGATCCGGTCGCAGATCCTCAACCTGCTTCTCGACCTGCAGAGGCGCTTCTGCCTCTCCTACCTGTTCATCAGCCACGATCTTTCGGTCGTGCGTCACTTCGCCGATCGCGTGGCGGTCATGTATCTGGGAAAACTGGTTGAGACCGGGCCTACGGAAGCGGTTTTCGCGCGGCCGGTTCACCCGTATACCGAGGCGCTTCTTTCTGCCGTACCGCTGCCCGATCCGATCGCGCAACGCGCCCGCAGAAGGATAATTCTGACGGGCGACCTGCCGAGCCCGGCCAATCCGCCGGTCGGATGCTCTTTCGTCACCCGCTGTCCGCTGGCCGAAGAGATCTGCCGACGCGAGCCGCCGCCGCTCGTCAAGGTTGGTATGCAGGAGCAGGCGGCATGCCATGTGCGCGCGTCCCGGCTCAACGATGAAGAGTATTTTGCATGACAGAAGAACTGAAGATCACACCAGTCAATGCCGAGAACGCACCGCAATCCCTGCATCGGCGCTATTCGCAGGCGGTCGATCTATCCGGCCACAGCAGGCTGCTGTTCATCAGCGGGCAGATACCGGCAGACAAGGACGGCAAGGTGCCCGCAGGCTTCGAGGAGCAGGCAAGGCATTGCTGGGCCAATGTCATTGCCCAGCTCGAAGCTGCCGACATGGGCCTGTCTAACCTGGTAAAGGTTACGACCTTCCTCAAGCGTTATGAAGACCGCGATATCAATGCAAAGGTACGCTTCGAGGTGATGGGCGAGCATCTTGTCGCTCTCTCGACGATAATCACGGATGTCTACGACCCGGACTGGCTGCTTGAGATGGAGGCGATCGCCGCCGCTTAAGGTTAGGCTACAATCCTACGCAGAGGCTTGTGCAATTTAAAGCCAGTTCGGCGGGACTGGCCGCGGCCGATCAGGCCGAGCCTCATGGAGCCGAGGCCAGTAAACCATCCGATCTGCCGCCCCCCGGTCCTGATGTTCTGGCCGGCACCTTATCGAGCCTGCGGACCGATTTGAAACTTTCGTCGGTGCGAAGATCCGGCATGCTGTGCATGGTTTCGATAAAACGCTGCGCGACCGGCTGAAGTGAACGGTCCGCCTTGCGGATAATGCCCACCCGGCGATTGAACCAGGGAGCATCCACGAGCTTGTAGGCAAGACCTGTCATATTCCCTGCCTCGACGGCGGATGTCGGCAGAATGGCGACGCCGACCCCTGCCCGCACCATGCTCAGCGCCGTCGACATGTAGTTGGCTTCCATGACGACGCTCACCTCGCAGCCTTCACGCTCCATCGAACGCTCGAAAAGCACCCGGACGGTGCTGTTTTTTCGCGTCAGCACCAGCGGATAGGAGGCAAAGTCACTGATCTGCAGAACCGGCGCAGCATTGGCCAGCGGGTGGTCGACAGGAAAGAACGCACAGAGGCTATCGGACACATAATCCTCGACCTTGATCGTCCGGTCGGAACTGATGCGCGTGCCAATGCCGAAATCGACTTCTTCGGCTTTTACCAGCTTCATAATATCTTCACCGACGACATCCCAGACATTGATCTCGATGCCGGGGTTCTGATCGCGGAAAACCATGATCGCACGCGGCAGGAAACTTGCCGCAACCGATGGCAGGGCGGCGATCTTGACTATACCTCTGCGCGCATAGGTGAGGTCGGTTGCCGCGAGCAGGATCTCGTCCATGTTCATGGCGAGGCGTTCCATCAGCGGCAGGATGTTGCGCCCGGCCGGTGTCAGCTCGACGCGCCGCTTGTTGCGGTCGAATAGCTTGATGCCCAGCTGTTCCTCGAGTTGATTTATCTGCACCGTCAATGTCGGCTGGGAGACGTTCAGTTCCTGGGCCGCGCGGGTGAATTTCAAATGATGGACAAGGGCGAGAAAGGCGCGCACCTGGCGGGAGCTGGGAGGAAGTGCCATGGGAACCGGGCTCTTTCGCATAGACGTTTCATTTCGATCGCCTGAGGGCTGGCATTGCGAAATGCCGTCCGCCGAGGCGGGGGATCGAAATAATGGCTAAAGCATCGAGAGCAGGGGGAGATTGATCATTGTCATGAAACAGGAACAAATCTCACTGCGTCCTTATCCGGCGCAGACAGAAAGGGTCGCGGCAATGCAATGCCGCGGCCCTTGTTCAATTTCAGCCCTTGATAAACGCCAGCAGATCGGCGTTCAGGACGTCGGCGTTGACGGTGAGCATACCGTGCGAGAAGCCGGGATAGGTCTTGATCTGGCCGTTCTTCAAAAGCTTGATCGACTTCAGTGCCGCATCAGCGATCGGAACGATCTGGTCGTCTTCGCCATGCAGGACGAGCGTCGGTACGGTGATCGCCTTCAGGTCTTCCGTCTGGTCCGTCTCGGAGAAGGCCTTGATGCCGTCGTAATGTGCCTTTGCGCCGCCCATCATGCCCTGACGCCACCAATTCTGGATCACACCTTCCTGAACCTTGGCGCCGTCACGGTTGAAGCCATAGAACGGGCCGGCCGGAACATCGCGGAAGAACTGCGCGCGGTTGGCGGCAAGTGCAGAACGGAAACCGTCAAAAACTTCCATCGGCAGGCCTTCCGGATTGCTGTCGGTCTTCAGCATCAGCGGCGGGACGGCAGAGACGAGAACCGCCTTGGCGACACGGCCGGCCTTCTGGCCGTGCTTGGCCACATAACGGGCAACTTCGCCGCCGCCGGTAGAATGGCCGATATGGACCGCATTCTTCAGGTCCAGATGCTCGGCGACGGCAAATGCGTCGGCTGCATAATGGTCCATGTCGTGACCTTCGGAGACCTGGGCAGAACGGCCATGGCCACGGCGGTCATGGGCGACGACGCGATAGCCCTTGGAGAGGAAGAACAGCATCTGCGCATCCCAGTCGTCCGACGACAGCGGCCAGCCATGATGGAAAACGATCGGCTGGGCGTCCTTCGGGCCCCAGTCCTTGTAGAAGATTTCGACGCCGTCCTTGGTGGTTACATAAGCCATGGTCTTGTTTCCTTCTGTGGGGTGCTTGGTGGATGCAGCATTGGCTGCAAGGGTGAACGAGGTTGGAATTGCGAGAGTTGCAGCAACGGCAGCTCCAGAGAGCAGAGCGCCGCGGCGAGTGAGGGGGAGGATCGTGTTGGTCATCTTGAACTCCGGGGGTGTCCGTGTGGTTTTGAAAGCCAAGGTATGCGTGTCTGATGCACCGAATATTGTCGAAAAATATTGCAGCCAACAATTGCATCAATAATTTCGAATTAATTGCGATTTTTGAAATTATCACGAGAGGCGGCGGACACCGCCTCTCCATCGCTGCTCAAGCCGTACCGGGCCGGTTGATTGTCAGGAAGTGACGCACGACGGGTTTTTCCGGGCCGCTGTGATAAGCGAGCACTTTCCCCTGCAGATCGGCATCGGCATTCGAGACCCGCTTGTGCTGGCGCAGATGCTCGGCCCAGGATTCGACCATGAACCATTCCACCAGTTTTTCCGGATCACCGCTGTCTTCGGTCACACCCCATCCATAGGCACCGTCTCGGCGGCGTTCCTGGGAAAGTTCGTCGAGAGCATGCAGGAAGGCGGTACGGTGGTGCTTTTCGACATGGTATTCGATGAGGATCAGCACAGGGCCGCGGTCATGGGCGACGGGTTCCGCAACAAGCGGCTCGGGCCAGTGGTTGGATGGGATCATGTCAGCATCGCCAGTCGGCAGTTTCAGGCGGTGCATGATCACGCCGGCGACGAGCAATCCGGCAGCGCCGATCAGCAGCGTTCCCTGAATGCCGGCAGCTTCAGCGACCGCACCCCAGCCAAGACTGCCTGCCGTCATCGCGCCGTTAAAGACGGTAAGGTAGACGGCAAGTCCGCGGCCACGCACCCAGTTGGGCAGGATGGATTGGGCAGCACCATTGAGTGTGGTGAGAGCCGTGATCCAGGCGGCACCGAGGAAGAGAAGAACGACGATGGCGAGCCATTTCGGAGGGGCGAGTGCAAGCGCTCCCATGACCAGAGCGGTGATGATAGCCGCACCGAGCAGAAGACCGTCGGCATCGAGACGCTGACGAAGCTTTGGCATGATCAGCGCACCGCCGATGGCCCCGGCACCCACCGCACCAAGCAGGATACCGTAGAAGCCTGCATCACCACCAAGCAATTGGCGGGCAACGAGCGGCAGGAGCGCCCAGACGGCACTGGCGAAGGCGAAGAAGATTGCAGCACGGGCGAGCACGACATGCAGCGGACGGCTGGCACGGGTGTATCGAAGGCCGGCACGGAATGCACCGAAGAAACCTTCTGCAAGTGCATCATTGGCGTTCTTTGCCCGCGGCCACCAGACGAGAGCGGCGATGACAACGATATAGCTCGCAACGTCCGCACCATAGGTGACACCTGCCCCGAAGGCGGCAAGCAGGAGACCACCGGCAGCCGGGCCGATCGACCGGGCGATATTGATGCCGAGTGAATTCAATGCCACGGCGCTTTTGACATCCTGTCGCGGCACGAGCTCGGGCACGATCGCCTGCCATGTCGGCCCCATCAGCGCGGCGCCGATGCCGCCGACGAAGGTGAGGGCGATCAACGAGCTGATCGACAGAAGGCCGGTATGGGCAAGCGCCATCAGCGTCAGGCTGACCGATGCCAGGAGGATCTGCACCGCGATGAGGAATTTGCGGCGATCGAGAATGTCGGTGAGCACACCCGCCGGGATGGCGAGCAGGAAGATCGGCAGGGTGCCCGCCGCCTGAACCATGGCGACCGCGGCCGGTGAAGCCGAAAGATCCGTCATCAGCCAGGAGCTTGCGACATCACGCATGAAGCTGCCGGTATTGCCGAGAACCGTTGCCGCCCAGAGGACTGCGAAGACCGGTTGGGCGAGCGGGGCAAAGCTGCCTCCGCCAGATTTGGAGGGTGCGGCGCTCATTTGCCTTGTCCTTTGGTAAGATCGATTGCGGCAACGATGACGAAAGCGCCGGCGAGGCCGAGATGTTCGAAGAAGGCATTGGTCGCCATCATGCGATCCATGCCGGGTGCCATTTCCCAGAAGCGAAGGGCAATAAAGGTTGCGAGAAGCGTGAAGCCCGACAGCGCAAGCGCGCCTGCCCAGCGCAGGAAGCCGGACACGACCATGGCGGAGGCCGTCAGTTCGAAGGCGATGACGGCAACGGCGAAGAAGCCGGCCGGATGCAGACCGAAATGCTCCATTTCGGCCAGAGCGCCGTTAAAATCGAAGATCTTGGTCAGCGGGCCCTGGATATAGGCGGCGCAGAGCGCCAGAAGCGCGATGCTGCGCGTCGCAGGGGCGGTGACTACACGGGCGAGCAATGTGCCCGGGCGCGTTGCGGCTGGAGAATGATCGGTCATGTCTGCTCCTCTTAAGGTTTGGCCGGTCGAACCGAGCGGCGCTGTTGTCTGTTGATGGAGCGATATTGGCCGGAAAGATTGCCGCCAACAATTGCAGTAAAAATTCAGATTTAATTGCGAAAATCGCAATTAAATCTATCGAATAGGCTGTCACCTAGGACAGAAAGGCCCCTCCCCACCCTCCCCACAAGGGGGAGGGCTTAACCCAGCTGATCCGCCGAAGCTCAATCGAGTCAGGCGCTTGCGGTTGGTTTTCTCCCCCCTTGTGGGGGAGATGGCCGGCAGGCCAGAGGGGGGTGCTTCTTATCCGACAGCCCTATGCCCCGGCCTCACACCGCCCAGCAGGAGCATCCGAGCGCACCGAAGAAGCCCTTCATGTCGGCGATCGGCAGTTTCGAGGTCCAGGCACCGGCGTGGTCATGACCATGGACACCGCAATCGCTGGCGCAGCCGCATGTAGAGATCGCCGTGCGACGCAGCGAGCGGGCGCCGGCACCATCAGGCTCGCCCCAGGCGGCATAACCGCCGAACTTTCGCACCGGAGACCAATCCGGCATGGCCGGCGGGATGTTGCTTTCGTCGAGCGTCTTGAAGTCGCCGGAGCCGTACACGATCTTGCCGCCCACCATGGTCAGATCCGACGTCAGGAACGAGATCTCGTCCTCGGCGCAGGCGAAGAAGTCCTTGCTCGGCACGACGAGATCGGCGAACTGACCCTTCTCGATACGGCCCTTCTTGCCCTCCTCGTTCGAGAACCAAGTGACCTTTTCCGTCCACATGCGAAGCGCGGTCTCGCGGTCGAGGCAATTGGCGCGCGGATAGAGCTGCATGCCGCCGACGGTCTTGCCCGTCACCATCCAGGAGAGCGATACCCATGGATTGTAGGAGGCGACCCGGGTGGCGTCGGTGCCGGCGGAGACGTTGACACCCTTGTCGAGCATGCGCTTGATCGGCGGCGTGGCCTCGGCAACACCGTGGCCATAGCGCTCGACGAAGTATTCGCCCTGATAGGCCATGCGGTGCTGCGTGGCGATGCCGCCGCCAAGCGCCGCGATGCGGTCGATCGAACGCTCGGAAATGGTCTCGGCATGGTCGAAGAACCAGTTGAGGCCTTCCAGCGGAATGTCCTTGTTGACCTTCTCGAACACATCCAGCGAACGAGAGATGGTTTCGTCATAGGTGGCGTGCATGCGCCACGGCCAGCGGTTTTCGGCCAGAACCCGCACCACCTCCTCGAGCTCGCCCTCCATCTCCGGCGCCATTTCCGGGCGCGGCTGGCGGAAATCCTCGAAATCTGCGGCGGAGAACACCAGCATTTCGCCGGCGCCGTTGTGGCGGAAGTAGTCGTTGCCCTGCTTGTATTTGACCGACGACGTCCAGTTGAGGAAGTCTTCCTTTTCCTGCTTCGGCTTCTGCGTGAACAGGTTATAGGCCAGGCGGACGGTCATCTGGTTCTCGTCGGAGAGCTTCTGGATGACCTCGTAATCGTCGGGATAGTTCTGGAAGCCGCCGCCGGCATCGATGACGCCGGTGACGCCGAGGCGGTTCAGCTCACGCATGAAATGGCGGGTGGAGTTGACCTGGTAGTCGAGCGGCAGCTTCGGCCCCTTGGCCAGCGTCGAATAAAGAATGCCGGCGTTCGGCTTGGCTAGCAGCATGCCCGTCGGGTTGCCATTGGCGTCACGGGTGATCTCGCCGCCGGGCGGGTTCGGCGTATCACGGGTGTAGCCGACGGCGCGAAGGGCGGCGCCATTGAGCAGAGCGCGGTCATAGAGATGCAGGAGGAAAACCGGGGTATCAGGCGCGATCGCGTTGATCTCCTCGATCGTCGGCAGGCGCTTTTCGGCGAACTGGTTTTCGGTAAAGCCGCCGACAACGCGCACCCACTGCGGCGCAGGCGTAATCGCCACCTGACGCTTGAGCATGTCCATCGCATCCGCCAGCGAGCGGACGCCATCCCAGCGCAACTCCATATTGTAGTTGAGGCCGCCGCGCACGACGTGGGTGTGGTTGTCGATCAGGCCGGGCAGGACGCGCTTGCCCTTGAGATCGACTATCTTCGTGTCGGGACCGGCAAGCGCCATGATCTCGGCATCGGTGCCGACCTCCTGGAATAGGCCATCCTTGATGGCGATGGCCGTAGCATTTGGATTGGTGCGGTCGAGCGTGGTGACCCGGCCGTTATGAAGAATGGTGTCGGGATTCATCGTATCGGTTCCGGTTTTGACGGGATCGGCAGCGCGGGCCGACGAGAAAAGCGAGGGAAAGGCGAGGCTGGACGCCGCGCCGAGAAGGGTCCGGCGCGTCGGCATCAGCCTTGCTCCTTGGTCGATGAGATCTGGCTACCGGCGATATCGGCAGTGCGCTCATTGCCCTTGGGCAGATGACCGAACATGTGCGGCTTGATCTGCTGGATCCACGAGATCGCCGCGGGCTCCTTGGCCAGAAGCGTTTTCGCCAGGGGAATGATCTGTTCGCCGACGAGAATGCCGAGCAGGCCGACCAAAGCGATGACCGGCGGGGCGGGCGAGCGAACGTTGAGCAGGCTGTAGACGATGCCGACCAGCAGACCGGCGCCGAGAGACAGAAGATAGACTTTCATGGGGAAACCTCCTCGGTGACAGAAAACCGCTCCGATCAGGGGCTATCGGAGCGGTCTCATCGGGCCTTACTTGTTGGCGGGGTTCGGGCCGATGCGCTTGCCGTGGGTGACGCGCTCGGCAGCGTCGTGAACCATGGTATAGGCGTAATCGATGCCCATGCCGTAAGCGCCGGAATGTTCCTTGGCGAGCGAGGTGACGGCATCATAGGTTTCGCGGTGCGCCCAGTCGCGCTGCCATTCGAGCAGGACCTGCTGCCAGGTGACGGGGATGACGCCTGCCTGAACCATGCGGTCCATCGCATACTTGTGGGCGTCGGACGTGGTGCCGCCGGAGGCGTCTGCCACCATGTAGATTTCGAAGTCGGAACGGTCGTTCATTGCAGACAGGGCGAAGGTCGTGTTGCAGACTTCGGTCCACAGGCCCGAAACGACGATCTTCTTGGCGCCATTCGCTGCGTTCTTGTCGAGTGCATCGCGAACATTCTGGTCGTCCCAGGAGTTCATCGAGGTGCGCTCGAGGATATCGTTTTCAGGGAAGACCGACAGCAGTTCCGGGAACGTGTGGCCGGAGAAGGAAAGGGTCTCGACCGTGGTGATGGTGGTGGGAACGCTGAAGATCTTGGCAGCCTTGGCGAGGCCGACGACATTGTTCTTCAGCACCTGGCGGTCCATGGACTGGACGCCGAAAGCCATCTGCGGCTGCTGGTCGATGAAGATAAGCTGGCTGTTCTTCGGGGTCAGGACTTCGAGCTTGGACATTTCAGGTTCCTCTTGGCGTTTGTTGAACCGCTGATGCGGCAGGTTTTGACTTGGCAGCAGCACCCCGCCGGGCGCCGGGGTGTCGGCGCTCGTTTCAGGAGTTCTCAAGTTTTCGGAGCCTTTCAGGCTTTGCCGCTCCGTTCACTCTCGTTCATCTTGGCTGCTGAGAAGGAACCTAAAGCGATTTTGAAATTCACGGAATTGCAATATTAATTACGAATGAATTACGATTTTCGAAACAATGTAGTTGCACCTTCTCTACAGCTCGCATCGTTGGCCGTCACCAAACACTCATTCGGCAGCTCTGCGGAAAATTGCTTAATTGCCGGCAAGGGTCTTGTCTTAAAGTCCTGCGGATTGAACGTAAGGAACGTTAGTTTGACAGACGGCAAAAACGGCCGCGGGGCTGCAAACCTCAGCGCCGGCGGACTATAGCGTTTAAATCAGCGGCTTCCGCTCAGGCGTTCCGCCGCCAGTGCCCAGGTGTTGTTCCCACGACATTGGTGAAAACGCGGGTAAAGTGGCTCTGGTCAGCGAAACCGCAAGCGATTGCCACTTCGGACAGCGGAGCTTCCGAACCCTTCAACAGTTCGCGTGCACGCATTATCCGCTCATTGAGGAGCCATTGATAGGGTGTCACACCGGTGGTTTCGCGAAAGGCGCGGATAAAATAGCCGCGCGAGAGATTGCAGGCACGCGAGACATCCAGAATGGATATGTCTCCATCGAGGTTTTCGAGCAGGAGGTTTTTGGCCAGCGCCTCGTGTGAACGCGACAGTTTCCTCGACCGCAGCGAACTTGCCGGGGTCCTGCTGCCGTAACGCTGGACCAGATGCGTTCCGATCGCCGCTGCTAACTGATCGACAAACAGCTTGCTCGCTTCCTCGGGACGCTCCAACGCTGGGATGAGCGCGCGCACCAGGTTGGCAAGCACCGGGTCGATCGACGCAGTTTCCGCCTCCAGCATCGTGACGCCGGAAAAATCGGATTCTTGCGCGATCTTTCTCAGCGACGCAGGGGAAATCTCAAGCAGGAGCATGTCGAATGCCCCGACGAGATCGGCCCTGTAGGGCTCGGCGAGATTGCGGATGTAGAGCGAATTTTCTTCAAACGCGTGGGTGGTCGAATGATGTTCGTGGAAGATCCGGCGTGTGTGACCGGCAAGCGTAGATATGCCGATGGCAAAACCACGATCGCTGGCAGGCGTTACGACCTGCTCGATCCTGTTCTCACGCGTGCCCTTGCGGAAAAAAGAGATATCCGCCCCCTGGAGAGATTGATCCTTGTAGAGTTTGTCGAAAGGGCATCCGAAACTGTCGGTTTTCTGGCCGGCAGAATATTTCGACCCGCTAATGGATTTACGGAGCAAGGGGCACTACTTTCTCTTTCAACCGCTTATGGGTGACACGCTATTTGATGCCATGGCTGCGAGATTTAGTCTATTCCGTTCTATACCGCACATGATTGTCGATTATGATTGATTACGCCATACCGCTTCAGTCGAAATGGCTAACTGGACCCTGCAACCTTTCTCAATACCCGCCACGAACGGCACAGAAGCTGCCGATACGGGAACAAGCGAGACGCATGTGAGTGAAGCATTGCCGGTCGGCGAGAGGATTGCTGAATATTTCGGGACAGACAATGCCCGATTGATGATGACGAGACCGCTGCGGCGAGCGGAGCTTTCGATTACTCATCTCTGGCGGAATTATGAGGATGGTGACCAGCCGGTTATCCTGCCGGCTGACGATGCCTTTCTCGTCGTTCTCTATCTGACCGATGTCGAGCATCGCGATGTCTGGCCGGACAGGCCTGCGGCACCGATAAAGTCTTATCCGAAAGGCTCCATCTGCCTGATCAGCCTGAGACAGGGAGCGGGCATTGCGATACGCGGCGGCTTCGAAGCGCTTGTCTTCCATATTCCACGTCAGCACCTGGTGGAACTTGCCGACGAGGCGGGCGAACCGCGCGTCGAAGATCTGTTGATCTGTCGGGGGATCGAGGACCGGACGGTGCAGAATATCGGCGCGGCCCTGATGCCGCTTTTCGATATGGCCGACGATGTGCGAGACCGGCTGCTTGTGCATGTGGCGCTGGCGTTCAACGCCCATATTGCCAAGCGCTACGGACGCTCCCGGCATAAACATTGAAACGCCGCGGTCACTGGGACACGCGGCGTCTCAATTTTTGTTGTTCTACCAGCCGTTACGCGGCCAACGGCTCAAGATTGGCCTCAATGCGGTCGCGGAAGGGCTCGTACTGGGTCGGCAGCTTCAGCACTTCGCCGAGATGAGCCGTGTCTTCGTCACGGTTGAAGCCAGGCTCGTTCGTGGCAATCTCGAACAGCACGCCGCCCGGCGTGCGGAAGTAGATCGCCCAGAAATAGTCACGGTCGATGACCGGCGTCACCTGATATCCAGTATCCATCAGCGCCTTCCTGACTTTGAGCTGCTTTTCGCGATTGTCGACGGCAAAGGCGATATGATGCACCGATCCTGCACCCTGACGGGCAAATGGCGTCTTCGGCAGGGAGACGAGATCGATCGTATCGGCACCGTTGCCACCGGGGATGATGAAGCGCGTAACATCGCCTTCCGTCTCGGCACGCTGATAGCCCATGAAGCCGATCAGTTCTTCCGTCGCCGCCGTGTCATGCAGGTTGAAACGTGCACCGGCAAAACCGCGGATCGCCGCATCATCGGGGATCCCTTCCGCAAGCCAGGGCTTACGGCTGTCATCGGCCGATTCGATCAATGCCAGCGCATCGCCATCCGGCCCCATGAAGCGCAACCGGTTGGAACCGAAGACGGTATCGGTTTCAAGCCCGCCGACGCCCTGTGCAGCAAAACGCTCCTGCCAGAATTTCAATCCGCCCTTGGGGATCGAAAACTGGGTTTCGCCGACTTCGCCGACGCCCGGGCGGCCAAGCATCATGTGCTGGAACGGGAAATAAGTCATGACCGTGCCGGCCGAGCCTTTTTCGTCACCGTAATAGAGATGGTAGACGCTCGGGTCGTCGAAATTGACGGTCTGCTTCACCCGGCGCAGGCCGAGCGTTTCGGTGAAGAAGCGGTTGTTCTGACGGGCATCCGACGCCATAGACGTGACGTGGTGCAGTCCCTTGATATCCTTGATCATCTGAGTGCCTTTCTTTCTGGGCGTTCGTCTGTGTTCGTGGACAGAGATTTAGGCCGATTGATCAGCGTGCGGAATTGCAATATTGCTTTCGATTGAGTTGCAATTTTTGAAATAATCAGATGAACGATTACAAAGCCCTCAGGATCTTTCTGCTTGCCGCCGAAAAGCGAAATTTCGCCCAGGTGGCCCGCGAACTCGACATGACGCCGGCGGCGGTGACGCGCGCCATTGCGGCACTGGAAACCGATCTCGGCGTTCAGCTTTTCGTCAGAACCACAAGGCAGGTTTCACTGACGACGGACGGCGCGGTTTTTGCGGCGCAGGTCCAGCCGGCCATAGAGTCGCTTGAAAATGCCCGCCGGGATGTGATGAACGCCCACAAGACCGATGAGGGACGACTGCGGATCAGCGCGCCCACATGGTTCGGCAAGGCAGTGCTGCCGCCGATCCTCTCCGGTTTCAAGGAACGGTATCCGAAGATGAGCTTCGAGATCTCGCTCTCCGATGGTCTCGTCAACATCGTCGACGACGATTACGATCTGGCGATCCGTATCTCGTCGCAACCGTCAGACAAATTCACCATCTGGCGCAAAATCCGCGTCGTGCCGCGCATTCTGGTCGCGGCCCCCGGCAGCCGGTTTGTCGACATGCAGCATCCGAGCGAGCTTTCGCCTGACGATTGTCTTGCCTATAGCGGCGAGAGCCGGCGGGAGAACTGGGTTCTGTCGGATGGCGGGTCGAGCATGACGATCTCAGCCGGTCGGGCTTTCAGCGCCAATAATGGCGAAGTGCTTGCAGACATGGCGGCCGATGGCGCCGGTGTTGCGATGCTGCCCGGCTTCCATATTGCCGAACATCTGAGAACCGGTCGCCTCGTTCATGTGCTGCAGGGCTGGGCACCGCCGGAACTTTGGCTGACGCTTTATTATCCGCCCTATCAAGCCCTGCCACCGCGCATCGCCTCCTTCTCGAAATTCTTCGAGGAGCAGGTTGCGTCCTACATGGTCATGCTCGATTGAGGATCGACCTGCGACCGGGCTAAATTCCCAATCCGGCCGCACGGGTGCGATGCACGCCTTGCGGCGCGAAGGCGAATTGGTCCTTGAGGCCGAGAAGATCGGCGGCCAGATGCAGGGTCGAAAGCCACATTTCGGTGCCCTGCAGGCCGGCCTGCTGACCATCCGCGAAGGCGAAACCCGTTCCCGCCTGCCAGCGCTCCGGCGCACGCAGGATGATGGTTTCCGCAATGGCTTCCGCCTGGGCGCGCATGAAATCCGTTTGTTTCAGGCAAAGCCAGAGCGGGTGGATCGTATCGAGCAGGTTGCAGGCGTTGTAGTTTTCGGCGGAAAAGCCCTCATAATTCCGATAATGGGCCAGAACCGAATTGATCGCAGCCTCCGGATGCGGAACAGGCAAACCGAATTGCGCATAGCTTCCGCGTGTGAGGCGATAGAAACCGTTGATCGGCTGGAGAAGCCCCTGCTCCGCAGTCGGCCCGCCCCAAAGGCCGGTGGCGCGGTCGACATGGGTTGCCAGCCATCCGAACAGAACCTCTCGTCCCCTGCCTCGCCCCTTGCCACTTTCGAAATAGCGCGCATTGAAATAGAGCGCCGTCGCGATGCCATCGATGCGATCGCCACAGCGCCAGGCTCGGTTCTTCCACGGCAATGCGTCCAGCCAATCACATAGGGAAACCACATCCATCTCAGCACTGGCGATCGGATATTGCGGTTTGGACCCAAGAATTTCGAGGGCGTAGCCGACTGCCAGCACGTTATAGAGTGAGAGGTTATCCTCCAGAACCGGCAGAGACGGATCGGCGGGTGTGTAGGGATCGGGAAACAACCCGGTCTGCGAGTCCTGCATCGATTGCAGGCGATCGAGGATCGCCTTTGCCTCGTCGCCGGAAGGCGGAGTACCAAAACCTGCGGCAATTTCGATCGCGTCGCATTGATGCCGCGCACTCTCGCTGGCGACACCGCTGGCATCCGGCGAGACATAACCTTCAGGCCGGCGATAGTGGCTCAGAACGTCCCGCCACTGGCTTTCCGCCATGTCGCTGATCGAACGAAGTGCTTTTTCCACCTCGCTCCGGCGGGATTTCGCAGATACCGGCTTTTCCCCACGACGGCGGACAAGCTTTGCGGGCACGCCGGCCATGATCGCCAGCGGCGGCACATCCTTGTTGACGACAGCACCCGCCGCGATCACCGCTCCATTGCCGATCGTCACGCCATCGAGAACGACTGCATTGGCGCCGATCCATACATCGTCGCCGATGACGATACCCTTGATCTCGTGCGGCTGGTCATTGATGGGCGTATCCGGGTCATCGAAGCCGTGATTGAAGCCGACGATCGAGACTAGCGAGGCAATACGTACGCCGTCCCCGAAACGAACCTTTCCCGAAATGCAGACATAGGCATTGACCGAGCAGTTCGAGCCGAGTTCGATATCTCCGCGAACGAGCGCATTGGCCGCAATCCAGGACCGGTGGCCGACGGTGAGCGACGTGGTGAAGATGCGGGCGTCTTTGGCTATATAAGCCGTGTCGGCAATCTGCGCATTGGCGGAGCGCGCAAGCTTCTGCTTCAACGCCCTTTGGTCGGCACTGTCGGTTTCGGCCGGTTGGCGCTCCCAGGTCATGAATTCCAGCCGCGCCTTGCGCTTCAGAACCCCCTCGTCAGCATCAGGATCTGCGTGCGTTGCGTGGTTCATCCGATTTTCCTATTCATGCCTGCAGCATCAAGTTCAGTCTGCCGGAGCAACAAGTGTCAGCCCAGGATCACCTGCGGCTCGCTCACTCCGCGCACCGAGACTTTGCGCTCGAAGGTCATGCCGGCCAGCGGCTCGGCCTCGCGCGCTTCGGCGCTCATGCCCTGACAGGCCGATGTGGCAAAAAGGCTCTGCATATCCGCACCGCCGAAAGCCGGGCACGATATGCGCGTCGCCTCGAAATATTCGGCAGCGATCTCCTCTCCGCTGTCCCATGCGTAACAGGCAACGCGGCGCCCGCCCCACTGGGCACTCCACAGATTGCCGGCGGCATCGATCACCGCGCCATCCGGATTGAGACCGGCCCCGGTCAGGTCGACGAACAGATCCGGCTCGCCCGACGGCCAACCCTGCTCATCCAGCCGGACGCGCCAGATCTTTTTCAGGCGGGTATCGGAGAAATAGGCGAGCGAGCGCTCTGCGTCGAAGCAGATGGCATTGGTGATGCTGATCCTGTCGAAGACAATGCGGAACTCGCCGCGCCAGTAGCGCCAGATTGCCCCGGCTTCCTGTTCCGAGCGCTTGCCCATCGTGCCGATCCAGAAACCGCCATAGGGGTCTGCTCGCCCGTCATTGGAGCGCAGGCTTGGATCATGCGGGAATGCAGCCACAGACGCGCGCTTTCCCGACACGAGATTGAAGCTCGAAAGGCCGCTCTCTCCCGCAATCAGCAATTCATCGGTGGAAAGCCAGCCGGCCGCCGACACGTTTTCACCGAATGCCCATTCAAGCGGCTTGTCGCCGTCCCGGCTCAGGAGCAGATTGTTGACGATATCGAACCAGAAAAACTGCTGACGCTGCGGATGCCAGAAGGCACCCTCCCCGAGTTCGCAACGACGCTGATCGAAAATGTCATTCATGGCCATGACGCCTGCATCCTCCCGAAATGCTGCCGCGCATGTCATCATATGACTAAAATGGCTGCGCTCGATTTCGAGAGATACAGCAGACAAATACCTGCGTCCAGCTTTCGTTTCCCTCAACTTAAAAGCGTCAATTGGACGCAAAACCTCTGGAGATCATCTTTCTGCGATTGATAATAATTGAAATTTGTCATACCTATTTAGGAAGCATGCGGATATGTCGGAAATCGGTTCGACCTATCCGCGGTATCGCGAGGAACAGCTGTGACGGTCCAGACCAAGGTTCGGCAAAAGGGACCGGGATCACTGGTTTCAAAAGTGGGGGCAAGCCTACGGCACGCCATTTCGAGCGGGCAGTATTCGCCCGGGCAGAAATTGCCGAGCGAGGTGGAGCTGACCGAAACCCACAAGGTGAGCCGCACGGTCATTCGTGAGGCCGTTGCCGCGCTCAAATCGGATGGCATTGTCGAGGTCAGGCAAGGTGCAGGTATTTTCGTGCTCGATCCGGCCTTTCAGATGACACCGGCCCGAATTGTCGACAAGGCACGCGTATCGTCCGATCTCGAAGTGCTGGAAGTCCGCGCACCTTTGGAAATCGAGGCGGCCGGCCTTGCCGCTGCGCGTCGCTCGCCCGCGCAGGAAGAGGCGATCTTCGAATGTCACAGGCAGGTCCTGCGCTGCATCGAGGAAGATGAATCGATCCGTGAGGCCGATCTGGCGCTTCACGTTGCAATCGCCGAGGCGACCAACAATCCGCTGTTTCGCCAGCATCTGGAATTTCATGGCACCGCCGTCATCCCTCAATCACGCCCGCTGCCGGACCCGGATTTTGCCGAGCAGACCGCCTATCGCCGCCTGATACACAAGGAACACGAAGCTATCGTCATGGCGATTTCAGATCGCGACGAAGAGGCCGCACGCAACGCCATGCGCGACCACCTGAGAGGCAGCCAGGCCCGCTATCGCGAACTGCTACGCAACTCGCGTGCCATCCCCGGCTGACCCTCGCTGACCAACCGGGACTAACGATAGGCTCAGCCTATATCGCGACCCCATACTTCGATCTGCGTCAATGCCGGGAAGGGCGACGGGTCCTCGGCCTTGATCAGGCTATGCAGCTTGACCCACTCCACCTGCTGTTCTTCGATCCTGAAACTCTGCGCATTGCCGGTTTTCACCAGAGGAAAGCTGTGTACCTGTCCGCTCGAGAGCGTGACGCTGGCATTTTTCCACCAGGCATCATGCGGGAAATCGGCACGCAGATAGAGTACGATCTCGTCCACCTTGACGGGCCGGCCGAACTCGACCGTCAGTTCCGCTGCCGGGTCCATGTTGATGCCCCAGCTGGTATAGGGCCAGCGGCCATGGTCATCATTGGCCTTTTCGCCATCGATGGCATTTCGGGCGGCAAACTGGGTCTCGCCGCGGGTCTGGACGTTTGCTTCTGCATGCGGAAACAGCGTTTTATTGCCCTTGTCATCCCACGGATTGAGCGCGAGATTGCGGCGCTGCGCCACCTCTTCCGGGCGCGCCTTGCGGACATGCAGGCGATGTAGCTCGCCATCGAAAGCGCGGGGCGAATAGGGCGCACGGCGGATATCGAAGGGAACAGCGAGAGCGTAATCCCTGCCCTTCAGGTAGACGAGTGTCGGGCTCATCGCATCATCGAGCGCAAGCACGACATGCCCCGCTTCCGAGGCTTCGACAACCACATAATCCCCATCTTCGTAGGCGCCGCGAAAGATCAGAAACGCTTCGTCGCCATTTGCCGCCTCAGCGCGTACCACGCCGCTCGCGCCGATCACCTTCAGTCTCAGTTCCATTCCGTCCTCCTCAGACGATCTGCAATTTCAGCTGCTTGCCGATAAGCGGAATGCGCAGCCGATAAATTTTCGAGGGCCATGAAATCGCCAGGCGAGCATCGTCGATCTCGATCGCCTCGATCTCGACTTCTCCGCCTCCCTCGATCTCGATGCGGCCCAATTCGCCCACATGAACCGAATCGCCACGAAGAACCGGCTCATCGCAGGTCATCAGCGACAGGACAGCGGGCAAGTCTCCATCGTGGACATCGGCGATCTCCACACCATGGCCGCGGCGCAGGGAAACCTTGCGGCGATAGGCGCGCAGCCTTGCCTCTTGCGGATAGGCAGCGGCGATATCGAGCGAGATCTCCGCAACTTCGGCCGAAAATTCCGCCTGCATGTCGCGCGCGGCAAAGGCCGCACCGTCCGACTGCATAACACCACCGAATGTCGGAAGATTGTGGAAGGCGGACTGCATCGTCCAGATCTCGTAACGCCAGGACGAAAACGTCCTCGCCGTATAGGTCTCGACACCGACATCGATCAGGAACGGCTGACCGTCCTTGTAGAGTGTGACGCTGCCGACATCGTTGTGATTGTGGCTTTCGCCATTATTTCCGCCCTTGACCGCAAGCGCAAAACGATCGTCGCGGGCAATATACAGTCCGATACCGGGATAGGCGGCATCGCCAGCAGGCTGCGCCGATGCATCAGGTCTGGCCACATTGGTCAACAGCTCCTGAACGCGATACCAGAGGTTCCATTCTTCCGGCAGATGCGGCGCTACGCTTGTTGCGAGATCCCTTGCTGCAAAGTCCGCAAGCGCATCCGATCCGACAGCCTTGCCGAACAGATATTCGCGAGCTGTGCAGGGATCTATGACGGCAGCGGAATCGGCGAAATTGAAATAATAGCGGCCGTCCACATGCATATGGCGTATGTATTCCGCCATGTTGCGGATCTTCGGTGCACCCCAAAGCAACAACATGGAGCCGGGCGCGACCGTATCCAGGATCGTCATGGCGCCGAACATGCAAAGAGCGGCGTGCCGGTAATAGACCACGCCCTCCTCGCAGGCGCCGTCTTCCGCATAATCCTTGATGAAGCAATCGAGGCTGCCGAGCGCTTTTTCCACGACACGGCGCTTCAATTGATCATCGGTATCGAGACTGAAGGTCGCGAGGAGAACGTTCTGGGTAATCCAGGCCGTCCAGTTGTTCATGCGCTCCGCACCGTTGCCCATCCACCAAAAATGAGTCCCGAGATAGGGGGCGAGAATTCGAACATGCACTTCATGTTCGATGCGGCGTCGGACGATGGGGCTGACCTCATCCAGCGGCCCGCCGAGGAGAGCGGCCACGGTGGCGAGCAAAGCACCGGTTTCGGCGGCGAAAAGATCGATGACCGGACGCTCGACATCCGGCAAGGCATGGCGCACGCCGCCGCGCTCATAGGAATTATGCGCCGGAAGCTGCCAGCCGCTTTCCTCACAGATCAACATGACGCCATCGACGATCGACGGCAAAAAGCGGCCTGCGCCCTCGACCAGTTCGCCAAGCACAAGATCGTTCAGCATCCGCCGACGGGAGAAATACAGCGCCTCGAAATCCGCCCTGTTGCCGGTAATCGAGAATTGCCGGTAGTCCTCGGCCCTGATCACCGACCATCTGCGACCGGATGCCGCTTCGGCATCATTGAGCACATGCGCCTTCAATTCATCGGCGACGCCCCGCCATGCATTTCGATCATCAAATCGAGCACCGGGGAGAAACTCTGGGAAAACCGAAGGGATGTGCGCTGCAGCCTCGCGAAACATCGTTTCCTCCTGCCATCAAAACTGCGTGAGACATCGCCTATCATATGTATTTTGGCTTTTCTACAGAATTCATATTATCCATTTAGAAGTTGTTTGACCAATGTCGTGGATATGATATGTCGATCGTGGGAGGAGGCACGGAAGGCAGATCAATTTTTTGCCGTGCATCTGCGGATAGGCTCACGAAGAAGCGTTGTCTGCGGCATCTTTTCTCGGAGGAGTATGATGGCTAACTCTACCTTTGCCGCCGGCGACACGCCGATCGTGACGAGACGACGCAAGGTCGTGTCCAGACGTCGTCGCAGGGCGCAGGACGCGCTCGTCGCCTATTCCTTCATTGCCCCGAATTTCCTAGGCTTTGCCGTCTTCACGCTTGGCCCGATTCTGTTCGCCTTCGTGCTGGCCTTCATGCACTGGGACGGCAGCAATGCCATGACCTTTGCTGGCCTCGACAATTTCTGGCGCCTTTTCGAGGACAAGGCGTTTATCGCCGCCTTTTGGAACACGATCATCTATACGGTGGTCTCAGTGCCAGCGACGCTTGCCTGCGCGCTCGGCCTTGCCATCCTTCTGAACCAGAAAATCCTCGGTCGCGACTTTTTCCGCACCGCGATGTTTTTCCCCTACGTCGCCTCGCTGGTAGCTGTGGCAGTCGTCTGGAACATGATCTTCAACCCCGAAATGGGGCCGGTGAACATGCTTCTCTACACGCTCGGGCTTGACCCGAAGGATATGCCAGGCTGGGCCGCCGACCGCCACTGGGCGATGGTCACCGTGATCCTGTTCGGCGTGTGGAAGAGCATGGGCTATTTCATGGTCATCTATCTGGCCGGCCTGCAGGGCATCAATTCCGAGCTCTATGAGGCCGCCGATCTCGATGGCGCCAATGCCTGGCAGAAATTCCTTTATGTCACCGTGCCGCAGCTGGGCCCGACGACCTTCTTCGTCACCGTGATGCTGACCATCCAGTCATTCAAGGTGTTCGACCAGATCTACATGATCACGCAGGGCGGTCCCGGCACCTCGACCCTCGTACTCGTCTATCACATCTATAACGAGGCATTCGTCTCCTGGGATCTCGGTTATTCCAGCATGATCGCGCTCGTCCTGTTCTTCCTCGTGCTGGGTATCACCGTCATCCAGTTCCGCCGCCAGAAGGAGGACTGAGCCATGCGTATTGCCGGCCAGAAACTCACCGGGAAACTCGCCGCCATCTATATGACGGTGATCCTGATCACCATAATCATGCTGCTTCCCTTCGCCTGGATGCTGTCGGCCTCGCTGAAACTGAGCAGCGAAGTCTTCGTCTTCCCGATCGAATGGATCCCGTCCAACCCGCAGTGGCAGAACTACGTCGATATCTGGACTAAGATTCCGCTGGCGCTGTTCATCTACAACACATCCAAGCTGACGATCATCGTCACGCTGATGCAGCTGTTCACCTCAAGCTTCGCGGCCTATGCCTTTGCCAAGCTGGACTTCCCCTACAAGAACGCGCTGTTCCTGGGCTATATCGCCACCATCGCCATGCCATGGCAGGTCTACATGGTGCCGCAGTTCCTGCTGATGCGGGAGTTCGGCCTCAACAACACGCACCTGGCGCTGATCTGCCTTCAGGCCTTCACCGCCTTCGGCGTGTTCCTGATGCGCCAGTTCTACATGTCGATCCCGACCGAGCTTTGCGAAGCAGCCCGTATCGACGGCATGAACGAATACCAGATCTGGGCCAAGATCATGCTGCCGCTCTCCAAGCCGGCACTTTCCACGCTGACGATCTTCACCTTCGTCACCACCTGGAACGATTTTCTGGGGCCGATGATCTACCTGACCAAGACCGAGTTGAAGACCATCCAGATCGGCCTGCGCATGTTCATCTCGCAATATTCGGCCGAATACGGGCTGATCATGGCCGCCTCCGTGGTGGCGCTGATCCCGGTCCTGATCGTCTTCCTGTCGCTGCAACGCTTCTTCGTCGAAGGCGTCGCATCCTCCGGTCTGAAGGGTTAAGTTCATGAATGCCGTTTCCTCCATCGCTCCGCAGCCGATTACCGATGAAGAGGTGAAAGCTGCTCTCGACGTCGCTGTGGCGCAGATCCGTCGCAATCTGACGGAATTTACCTACAGCGCCCAGAACCATTCGAGCGTGAACAATTTCTACCCGCCCGTTGCCAACAACCAGTGGACTGCCGGTTTCTGGCCGGGCGAAATCTGGCTGGCCTTCGAGCATACCGGCGACAAGACCTTTCAGTATGCGGCGCAGATCCAGGTGCAGAGCTTTCTGCACCGGATCGAAAACCGCATCGAAACCGACCACCACGACATGGGCTTCCTCTACTCGCCTTCCTGCATCGCCGCATGGAAACTGGTGGGGGATGAGGATGGTCGCAAGGCAGCGCTGCTGGCCGCCGACCAGCTGATCGAGCGTTACCAGCCGATCGGCCAGTTCATTCAGGCCTGGGGCCGCAAGGGCGTGTCGGAGGAATACCGCTACATCATCGATTGCCTGCTGAACCTGCCGCTGCTCTATTGGGCAACCGAACAGACCGGCGACCAGAAATACCGCGATATCGCGCTGATCCATGCTCGCACGACACTGAAAAACTCTGTGCGGCCGGATGATTCCACTTACCACACATTCTATATGGACCCGGTGACCGGCGCGCCGGTGCGCGGCGCCACCAAACAGGGTTATGCAGACGACAGTTTCTGGGCGCGCGGTCAGGCCTGGGGCGTAGCCGGCATGGCGTTTTCCTATCGTTACGAGCGCATCGACGAATATCGCGACACGTTCGACCGGCTTCTGGCTTTCTATCTGAACAAGCTTCCGGCGGACATGGTGCCCTATTGGGACATGGTGTTTTCCGACGGCGACAACGAACCGCGCGACACGTCGGCGGCCTCGATCGTTGCCTGCGGTCTTCTGGAAATGGCGGATCTTGTCGGTGGCGAGGCGGCCGATCGTTACCGCGATCTCGCCCGCCGGATGATCAAAAGCCTTGCCGATCATTACGCCGTGAAAGATCCCGCGATTTCGAACGGGTTGGTCCTGCACGGCACCTATTCCAAAAAATCTCCCTACAACACCTGCCGCGGCGAAGGCGTCGACGAGTGCGTGTCCTGGGGTGACTATTATTACATGGAAGCCCTGACGCGTCTGTCGCGTTCGTGGTCTTCATACTGGTGAGAGAGTAAACCGATGGCCAGCATTTCACTGAAGAAATTGAACAAGACCTACGGTGCACTGACCGTTGTTCATGACATCGATCTGGAAATCGCCGACAAGGAATTCATCATTCTGGTCGGCCCGTCCGGTTGCGGCAAATCCACGACGCTGCGCATGATCGCAGGTCTCGAGGAAATCTCCGGCGGCGAACTGATCATCGGTGGCGATGTGGTCAACGACGTGCCGTCCAAGGACCGCGACATCGCCATGGTGTTCCAGAATTATGCGCTTTACCCGCATATGACGGTCTACAAGAACATGGCGTTCGGCCTTCAGCTCAGGAAAGCCTCGCGTGAGGTCATCGACCAGAAGGTGCAGGAAGCGGCAAAAATCCTCGACATCACGCATCTTCTGAACCGCAAGCCCAAGGCGCTTTCCGGCGGACAGCGGCAGCGCGTGGCGCTGGGCCGCGCCATGGTGCGCAATCCCGAAGTGTTCCTGCTCGACGAGCCGCTCTCCAACCTCGACGCAAAACTGCGCGGCACGATGCGCGCCGAGATCACCAAGCTGCACAAGCGGCTGAACTCGACCTTCATCTATGTGACCCACGACCAGATCGAGGCTATGACCATGGCCGACCGTATCGTCGTCATGGCCGACGGCCATATCCAGCAGGTCGATACGCCGCAGAACCTCTACGACCGCCCGATCAACATGTTCGTGGCCGGCTTCATCGGTGCACCGCAGATGAACATGCTGCCTTCGAAGATCGAGAAGCGCGGCGAAGGTTATGTCGCCGTGTTCGATGGCCGCGTGCTGCCTATCCCGGCAAGCTTCGACAAGGCCCGCATCCCCCCTTATGAAGGCAAGGAAGTCATCGTCGGCATTCGCCCGGAAAACTTTCACGAACTGGCGCCGGGCGACATCAACCCGGACAATATCGCGCCGTTCGACGCCGTGGTCGATCTTGCAGAACCGATGGGGTCCGAGATTCATCTCAACATCACCGCCGGAAACAAGGCGATGACCGTTCGTGTCTCGCCGCGCTTCAAGGCGAAGACGGGCGAAACGGCAAAGCTGATTGTCGATACGACCAATATGCAGCTGTTCGACAAGGAAACGGAACGCTCGATCCTCTATTGAGGAGATCGAGTCTGGAGGAAGGCCATGCAGTGGCTGCGGGACATGTGGACGAAGGAAGGGCCGGGCATTCCGAAGAATGCGCCGCAAAAGACCGGCCTTGCCCTTTTCGGCCAGACATTTGCCCGTGAATGGTGGGAGATGGTCAAGCTGAACATCCTGTTCATTCTGGCTGCCCTTTTTATCATTCCGCTGCCGGCCGCACTCGCAGCCATGGCCTTTGTCTGCGTCGCCTTTGTCGAGGACCGTAACACCTATCTGCTGCGCGATTTTCTCGAGGCGCTGCGCCGCTATTTCTGGCGTGCAACGATCTGGGGCCTGCTGTTTGCTACAGCCATCGGCCTCGGTGGTTATGCCGTTGCCACATACGCATCGGCAGCGCGGGAAAATCTGATGATGGCAGTGCCGCTGGCAATCGCTTTCGTCGTCACCCTCTTCCTCTGCATCACCGCATGCCATCTGCTGGTCCTGATGGTGATGCGCGATATACCCGCCAAAAAACTGCTGCAGCTTTCGGCTGTCGCTTCGATCATCCGGCCACTGCCGGTGATGGCAGCGCTGTTTTTCGTGGCGGGCCTGTGGCTTGCCCATATCGCATTTTATCCGGTGTCGGTGTTCATGCCGGCCACACTCAATTTTTCTCTCGGCATGTTTGCCATCGCCTTTGCCGCGCACAGAGCGGCCGTGATGGTGCTTGCCCTGCCTGTTGCGACACAGCCCAACCTTCAAACAGAGGCGGCAGCCGCAAAGCATATCTGAACCAGAGACAATCCAGGGAAGGAGAAACAGGATGTATTTGGAGACTTTCGGGAGAGGCATGAAGCTCGCTCTGGCGGGCCTGGCCCTTGCGGCTTCCACCGCAGGTGCGGCGCTCGCGCAATCCGGTGACGCCGTCACGCTGCGCTGGGCGCTGTGGGACTGGGACAAGGTTGCCTATTACAAGCCGCTGATCGAAGCCTATCAGGCCAAGAAACCCAATGTGAAGTTCGAGCATATCGACCTCGGCTCGCAGGACTATCAGCAGATGATCGCCACGCAGCTCGCTGGCGGTTCGAAGGACATCGACATCGTCACTGTCAAGGACGTGCCGAATTACACGAACCTCATCCGCGCTGGTTCGATCATGGATCTTTCGGCCTACATGAAGGAAGCCAATATCGACCCGGCCTCCTTCGGCGGTCTGGCCGAAGAAATGACGGTAGACGGCAAGATCTATTCGCTGCCGTTCCGCTCGGACTTCTGGGTCGTCTATTATAACAAGGACATCTTTGACAAAGCCGGCGTGCCCTACCCGACCAATGACATGACCTGGGCACAGTTCGACGAGACGGCAACCAAGCTCGCCGGCGGCATGGGTGTCAACAAGACCTATGGTGCGCTTCTGCATACCTGGCGCTCCACGGTTCAACTGGCCGGTATTCAAGACGGCAAGAACACGCTGGCTGGCCCGGATTATTCATTCCTGAAGCCCTGGTACGAGCGGGCGCTCAAACTGCAGAAGGACGGCGTCGTCCCGTCCTATGCAACGCTGAAGACCTCGAACACCCATTATTCGGGTCCGTTCTTCAACGGCACGATCGGCATGCTGCCGATGGGCACATGGTTCGTCGGCACGCAGATCGCCAAGGTCAAGTCGGGTGAATCGAAGAGCAAGAACTGGGGTATCGTCAAGTTCCCGCATCCGGAAGGTGTTGTTGCCGGCACGACCGCAGCACAGATCTCCGGCCTTTCGGTGAACAGCAATTCCACCCACAAGGAAGCCGTTCTCGATTTCATCAAGTTCGTCACAAGTGCGGAAGGCGCCTCGATCATCGCATCGACCGGCACGATCCCGACGGTGCGTACGCCGGAAGTGACGGCCAAGATCGCCTCGCTCGACGGCTTCCCGCAGGACGCGACCAGCAAGGCGGCGTTGGAACCCGGCAAGTCCTATCTGGAAATGGCCGTGACGCCGAATGCAGCCCGTATCGAGGTCATCCTCAACCGTGCGCATGACTCGTTGATGACCGACAATATCTCGATCGACGACGGTCTGAAGGAAATGACCGATGGCGTGAAGGCCATCAAGTAACACTCCCTGCCCCCGCGGTGACCTTGGTTGCCGCGGGGTTTTCTTTTGCCCGAACACATGCCCGATTGAATGGAAGACCGATGATCTACGATCCCGCCCGCGCCAATCCGCTTCATGGCAATCCCCTCAAGACGCGCGATGACATCGCGAAAGCGGTGATGGATCTGTTCAAGCCGCTGCTTCCCTACTTTTCCGAGGGTGGAGCACGCGTGCGCCTTAGCGCCACCGGCGCCCATTTCGATCGCACTGCGGCCGATCTAGAAGGTTTTGCCCGACCGCTCTGGGGCATCGTGCCGCTCGCCGCAGGCGGATATGACTTTCCACATTGGGAGCTTTATCGGCGCGGTCTGGCAAACGGCACGGATCCCTCCCACCCGGAATATTGGGGCGATGTTTCCCGCACAGACCAGCGGCAGGTGGAACTTGCAGCGATCGGCTTTGCCATCGCCATGGTGCCACAGTTCATCTGGGAGCCTTTGAGCGAGACACAGAAGAAGACGATTGCCGCCTATCTGATTTCGGCGCGCGACAAGGAATTCGTCGACAATAACTGGAAATTCTTCCGCGTTCTGATCGATCTCGGGCTAACACGCGCCGGTATCGATTTCGACCGCTCGCTGACGGAAAAATATCTCGATGAAGTGGAAGCCTTCCGGCTTGGCGAAGGCTGGTATCGCGACGGGCCGGTAAAGCGCGCTGATCATTACGTGCCCTTCGCCCTGCATTTCTATGCGCTGATCTATTCGGTCATTGCCAAGCACGATACCAAACGCGCTGCCGCCTATCGCGAGCGGGCACATGTATTTGCCAAGGATATCCGCCACTGGTTCGGGCCCGACGGCGCGAGCCTCGCCTTCGGCCGCAGCCAGACCTATCGTTTTGCCTGCGGCGGCATCTGGGGGGCGCTTGCCTTTGCCGGTGTCGAGGCGCTGCCCTGGAGCGAGATCAAGGGCTATTACATGCGCCATATCCGCTGGTGGTCCGAGCTGCCGATCACCGAGCGCGACGGTGTGCTTTCCATCGGCTACGGCTATCCGAACCTGATGATGAGCGAGAGCTATAACTCGGCCGGATCTCCCTATTGGGCGCTGAAATTCTTCCTGCCGCTGGCGCTGTCCGCCGATGATCCGTTCTGGGCGGCGGAAGAAACCGATGCGCCCGAATTTACCGATCCGGTGCCGCTGAAGGAAGCCGGCATGGTGGCGATGCATACGACGGGCAACACGGTCATCCTCTCGTCCGGCCAGAGCCATGACAGGATGCTCGGCGCCAACGAGAAATATTCGAAATTCGTCTATTCGACCCGTTACGGCTTCAACATCGAACTCAACGACCGGCATTTTGTCGCCGCAAGCTTCGACGGCATGCTGGGCATTTCCGACGATGGCGTGCATTTCCGCATGCGTGAAACGCTGGAAGAGGCATTGATTGCCGGCGACAAGCTTTATTCCCGCTGGAAACCATGGGGTGATGTCACGGTCGAGACCTGGCTGCTGCCGGCCAATCCCTGGCACATTCGCCTGCACCGGATCGTCACACCGCGCCCGCTGCAGACAAGCGAAGGAGGCTTTGCCATCCCGCGGGCCGATTTCAATATCGATAGTGCCGAACAATCCGGAGGGCGAGCTGTCTGGCACGGCCAGACGGATATAAGCGCCATTTTCGACCTGTCGCCGGCCTTGAAGCGCAACGGTACCGCCATCAGCGCCATTGCCAACAGCAATCTCATCCATGCCAAGACACTGGTTCCCCAGCTTCGCGGCGGGATCGCACCCGGAACGACGGTGCTTGCAACGGCGGCCGTCGCATTGCCGAAGGCGGATTTCGGTGCGGATCTGCTAGAGAACCCGCCGAAATGCCCCGACATCACCGCACTGGAACAGCTGTTCCGCAGCGAAGGAATGGTCGTGCCGGTGTTCGGCGAGTGAACCAGAAACTGGTCTCTCCGGGTTTCCGTCCGGAGAGATCAGCGCGTCGAAAAATCGACGAGCGAGATATCGACGGACCAGTCGTAGTCCTCGGGAGTAATGGTCGCGGGTCTTGGCGGAGCGAAGCCGAGCGGCAGCAGGCCGTGGCAGGTCAGTGCGGCCTGACCCGGCTCGATGATCGTGTCGTCCCGAAGAAAGCCGCGATAGGCGACCGACGAATGGCCCTTTACCCGCCCCAGAAGGCTGAAGGACACCCGCTGAACCGCCGCCTGATTGCCGTTGAGGAATTCGATCACGATGGGTTTTGACGGATCAGAGCAGTTAGCCGGATCGACCGACACCTTTGCCGTCACCGCTTCTCTGGTGTTCTGGCGTGTCGAGGGTTGCAGCGCGGTTGCGATGGCGACGGTAATGCCGATGATCGCAACCAGGCCCAGCGCCGGATAGGCGGCGCGTCGATTGAAGAGAAACAGCAACCCCACCAACAGGATCGCGACGGCAGCCGCCAAAGCCATCACTTCACCTGTGCCATCGAGCCCGTGTATTCGAGATTATCTCCCATATTTCGGAGATAATCATAGCTCGCAAACAGGCAATAGGCTGTCGGCAAATTGGGCTGAATAGCCACACACTTGGGTGTGAACGGCTATCCAGTGATCCTCACTTCAGGCCGCATCCTTGGGCGGTGCGCTGCGCAGGCGTTCCATGAGGTAGGCATGGGTCGCCGGATTGGCGACGATCAGCGTGCCTGTCTTTTCAAAGACTTCCGGGCCGCGTCCCCACCAGTCGGTGACGATCCCTCCGGCTTCCTGGACCAGCAGAATACCGGCTGCCGTATCGACGAAACCCGTCTCCTCGTAATAGCCGGTCAGCCTGCCACAAGCGACATAGGCGCAGGAATTGGCGGCACTTCCGACGATGCGAACCGCACCGATCGGCGCGCGGATTTCATCAAGGCGCTGATAGGCCCCCGGATGCAGCGACAGGTTCGGCGTTGGAAGGCCGGTGCCGACGCACATCAGCGCCACATCGGTCGAGGCGCTGACATTGAGCCGCGTACCGTTGAGATAGGCGCCCTCGCCCTTGATGGCGGTGAACATCTCGTCGGAAACTGGATTGTAGACGAGCCCGCACATCGTTTCGTTGCCACGGCGCAGCGAAATGGTGATCGTGTAATGCTGGCCATAGATGAAGTTCGTCGTGCCATCGATCGGATCGACCAGCCAGCGATGTTCGCTGTCGGAACCTTCGACGGGCGCGAATTCCTCGCCGGTCAGGCCCCAGGGATACTGGCTGAGCAGGCGCTCGCGGATCAGCGTTTCGGATTGCTTGTCGGCGTCCGAGACGAAATCTCCCGGCCCCTTGATGCCGATCTCGATATCGCGAAACCGCTTGAAATGCTCGAGCGTCAGGGCGCCGGCCTCGCGGGCGGTTTCGACCATGTGATCGAGGATCTTGCTGTAATTGACTGTCATGAACTGAATGCCTTGGCTAACCCTTCCGGGTCATCTGTGGTGATCTGGTCGACTTTGAGCTTGAGCAGGCGCTCGACCTGGCGGATGGTTTCAGGGGTGATGTGATTGATCGTCCAGGCATCGACGCGGCGGCCGGCTGCGTGGACTGGGGCAACGAGATCGAAACCGGCCTCTTCGGCGGCAAGGACGATGCGGTAATCCAGATAGATCATCCGGGCATCGGGTGCCGTCTTCAGCGCCTGTTTGATGAAACCGGAATAATCGCCCGTCGCCTTCAGCCGCGCCAGGCTTTCGCCGTAACAGGGATCGTAGCCGGTGGCGATGTCGGGAGCGGCTTTTGCCAGCGCCTGGATGGCGTCGAAATCGCCGCCCGAAAGAATGAGCGACGCGGCAATCGGCGCGGCACCTTCTCCGAAATTGGCGATCGCCTGCGGGGTCAGCGCCTCAAGATTTTCCTTGTAATCGAGCTGCAGCAGCGCATCCGGATGCACGCCCTCGCTTGAGAGAAGCGCGCAGAGATCTTCCAGCAGCAGAACCTTGTCGGTGATAGGCTCGCCGTCATTGCCGCGCAGATGCAGCTCTTGCAGGGCGGCGGCAGATGTGTCGCGCACCTTGCCCTCACCGGTCGTCTCACGCTCCAGCGTCAGGTCATGCAGGACCGCAAAACCGTGATCGCCGTGGACGACGAGATCGACTTCGACGCTTGCACCAAGCCGCATCGCCTCGACGATAAGCCCGCCGGTAAAGACCGGATCGGAAATACGGCGACGGCCGCGATGCCACTTGATGGCCGTGCGATGGCCATCGCGGTCAAGATGGATGGGTGCGCTCACGGGTCAGCTCCGGAAAATCTGCTGGTTGTTGCGATAGGCGGCTACGGCGCGGGGCTTGAGATCGACGCCCTGCCCGGTCCGGAAAAGATCGGGATGGGCTACCATCGACTTCAGCCGCGTGCCATCGGCAAGATCAAGGTCTACCAGACCGTGCGAACCGTAATCGGTCACACGATGCACTGTCGCCTTCGGCGTGTCCGAGGCAGTGAGATCGAGCGCTTCGGGGCGAATGGCAAGCGTTGCCGGACCATCTGCGATCGGCAGCAGCAAGGTGAAATCCGAACGCACGAACTGGCCGTTTGTGACCTCGCCTTCGACGAGGTTCATCGTGCCAATGAAACCTGCGACAAAAGGCGTCTTCGGATCACGATAGACGACATCGGGGCGGCCGATCTGCTCCGTCTTGCCGTTCGCCATGACGACGATGCGATCGGCCATGGAAAGCGCCTCATCCTGGCCGTGGGTGACGAACAGGGTGGTGATGCGGAGCCGCTGCTGGATATCGCGCACTTCTTCCCGCAGTCGCTCGCGCAGATGCTGGTCGAGGCTGGCAAAAGGCTCGTCGAGAAGCAGGATTTTCGGTTCAAGCACCAGCGAGCGGGCAAGCGCCACGCGCTGCTGCTGGCCGCCGGAAAGCTGGTTCGTCATGCGGTCGCCATAACCGGCGAGGCCGACCAGTTCGAGCACGGCCTCGACCTTTCCTCTGATCTCCGCCGCCGGCATGCGGCGCAGCTTGAGACCAAAGGCGAGGTTTTTGAAGACGTTCATATGGGTCCAGAGCGCATGGCTCTGGAACACCATGCCGGTCGGCCGGCGCTCGGGCGGTAGATGGGTGACGTCTTCGCCATCGATAGTGATGCGGCCGCTGGTCGGCTGTTCGAAGCCGCCGACCATGCGCAGAAGCGTCGACTTGCCGGAGCCGGAGGGGCCGAGCAGGCAGACGAGTTCGCCATCGGCGACATCGAGAGAGAAGCTGTTGACGGCATGGGTGCCGCCGGAAAAGGTCTTGGTGACCTCAGCGATATGAAGAACGGACATGATATTTCCTAACCGCCGAAACCGCGGGCAAATGCGCCGCCGCCGATAACGCGACGGGCGAACATGAGGGCGATGAACGAGGGGACCCAAAGAAGCACCGAGAGAACCGCGCCGTACTGGATGACCATCTGGTTGTTGATGTAGCTGATCATCAGAACCGGCATGGTGCGAATGCCGGGAGCACCGATCAGCCACGCGCCTTCGGTTTCATAAAAGGTGCCGACGAAGCTCAACAGCACGGCGGCGAAAATGGTCGGTCCCGCCTGCGGCAGGGTGATCGACCAGAACACCCGCAAGGGGCTCGCGCCGACATCACGGGCCGCCTCTTCCATGCGCCGATCGACCGCCTGGAAGGCCGCAACCGGGATCCAGATCATGAACATCAGCGTGCCGACCAACTGGATCAGCACGACGCCCCAGAAGGTGCCGATGAGATTGAGCTGCAGGAAGATCGCGGCGATCGCCACCAGCAGGCCGAATTTAGGAAAGGCGTGGCCGGCAAGGAAGGAGAAGAAGAGGATATCCCTGCCCGGAAATTTCATGCGCGCGAATGCGTAAGCAGCGGGCAAGCAGATCAGTGCCGAAAGCAGCGTCACCACCGTCGAGAGCTTGAGGCTCAGCGTCAGCGCGTTCCAGACGTCGGGGCGACCCAATGTCTGGCCCCAGAAACGGAAGCCGAATTTCTGCGGGATGATGTTGGGATAACGCCAGACCTCGGTAAAGGCCCAGGTAGCAACGACGACGAGCGGCCCGATGATGACCAGCGTCAGAATGACCGCGAAGGCAATGCCGGACCAGTCGAGGCGCGCGCGTTTGAGGGTAAGCGAGGTCATCTCATTTCCCCCGGTTTCTGGCGACGGAGCGCACATAGAAGAGCCCGAACAGGATGCAGAAGCCAAAGGCGACGACGGCCTGCGTCATGGCGCCGATCGGGTCCTGCACATCGCGCAGGGTGCGCTGCATGAAGGGGCCGAGCATTTCCGGCGAAGCCGGACCGAGCAGATAGGGAAGCGTGAAGGACGAAAAGATACCGAGCACCGAAAAGGAAAGCGCCACGAGGATGGAGTTGGAAATGCGCGGCAGGATGATGTGCCAGAAAACCCGGATGGTATTGGCACCGACATCGCGCGCAGCCTCGATGGACTGGTTGGCGACACTGCCGAGACCCGAAAGCAGGATCAGGACAGTCAGCGGAATATTATCCCACACAAGACCGATGACCGGCCCCCATGGCGTGAGATAGGGCGTGCGGATCTTTGGCAGTCCGACTGCATTCAAGAGGATATCTACCATGCCATTGGGGCCGAGCACGCGGATGAAGGCGAAGGCCAGGATGATCGACGGCACGAACATCGGCAATATGGCGAGGGCCTGCACATAGGCCGGCAGCCGGCCATGCGAAAAACGCAGATACAGCGCGATCGGCAGGCAGATGACCAGCAGCAGGACCGCGCAGACAAGCGTCGTCCAGAGCGTAACGGCCAGATTGTCGAGGCTGTAACGATCGGAAAAGAAGAAGGCGTAGCTCGACAGGTCGAAGCTGGAACTACCGTCGGCATCGGTGCGCCAGATGGTGCGGCTGATCGCATTGATGGCAGGCCAGATGACGAGCCAGATCACCAGATAGACGGGTATGGCGACAAGCAGGAGGCCGATGGGCCTCCTGCCTGCTGCGGTTTCGGTGGATACCGAAACCGCTCTTTCGACGAATTCGCTCACGACTTGCGGTCGACGTTCGGAGCCACGTGGCGATACCAGCCGTCATTGATGGCTGCTTCCCACTTGCCGCCCGGGAATGTCGGGATCGACTGCGGAATGATGTCGGCGAACTTCTTGCGCAGGTCTGCCGAGACGTGATCCCAGGAAACGCCCGGGAAGCCGCCGAGTTCGGTGAGGATGGCGCTCTGCATTTCTTCCGAAAGCATGAAATCGGCAAGCTTCAGCGAAGCTTCGTGGTTTGCACCATTCTCGATGACGACGGAGCGGGTAAAACCGCCGCAAAGCGCCAGATCCTGAAGCTGTACCAGACCGGTTTCAGCCGGCAGCACGCCCTGCTCGATCGCCTGCAGAACCTGGTCGGACCAGACCGGGATCATGGTGACGACGCCCTGGGAAAGCAGCTGCAGCGACTGGGTGTTGCCGGAGGAGTAAGCGCCCTTGTCGTAAAGATGCGGCGCGATATCGGCCAGAAGCTTCCAGGCCTTGCCGAGCGCTTCGTCGCCGAATTCCTGGGTATAGTTGTCGACCTTGAATGCCTTCGGGTCGAGGCCGTTTGCCTGATGGATGGCGCGGCGGACGAAATTGCCGCCCGAACCGCCCTTGTCGGGACGGTTATAGACGAACTGGCCCGGATTGGCCTTGATCCAGGTGACGAGCGCGTCCCAGGTTTTCGGCGCATCGGCCGGCTTCAGCTTGGTCGTGTCATAGGCGAGCAGAACCTGCGAACCGCGGTAAGGCAGGCTGTATTCGCTTTCGATGGCAAGCGGATTGACCTTAGAATAGTTGGAAAGACCGGCAGCCTCGATGTTGGTGTAAACGCCGGCCTTGATGGCGCCGGCCGGCAGAAGAGCGTCGGCGGATTCGAAATAGTCGGCCTGCGGATCGGCATTGGTCTGCTTGGCGGCGATTGCGCGCTCGCCGATCGCGATGATGCCGGCACCATCGCCTGCATCGACGAGGTTGAGCTTGAGGCCCGGATTGGCAGCCTCGAATGCGGGCTTAACAATGTTTGTCCAGAAATCGAGAATGTTGGTGTCCGAGCTGGTGTACCAGTCGATCTGGCCCTTGGCGGCAAAGCTCATGCGCGGAGCCAGAGCAAGACCGGCGGCGGCTCCGGCTGCGGACATCATAAAAGTACGGCGTTTCATCTTTATCTCCGATTCAGTCGGGCGAGTAAAATTGGGAACCGCCAACTCAATCGAAATATGACCGGAGGCGGCGCTGATCGGCGACTGCACAGCCGTGCAAGTGCGAACCAATCGGCGCCGTTTCTACTGTCCTCCCATAACGCTTTCATGACAGGTTTTGACAGGAACACGCATGCACAGGCCCTGTCATGAAACCTTCATCCGACCTGTACTTCCAACTTCTGTCGCGACGCGACCGTCGCCGCCAGCCATTCGAGGGTGCGTGCTTCCGGGTTTTCGTTGAGCAGGATATCGGTCACTACTGCGGCGCTTTCCGCACCCTGCTCAAGCACAAGCGGCGCGCGCTCGGCGGTAATACCGCCGATGGCGACAAGCGGAAGATCGCCGATCCGGCGCTTCCAGTCGGCAACACGCTCGACGCCCTGCGGCTGCCATTTCATCTTTTTGAGGATGGTCGACCAGACGGGGCCGAGCGCGACATAATCCGGCCTTGCGGAAAGAGCCGTATCGAGTTCGGCGATATCATGGGTGGAGACCCCAAGCTTCAGTTCCGCCCGGCGAATGGCTCCGAGATCGGCTTCCGCCAGATCCTCCTGGCCGAGATGGATGAAATCGCAGCCTTCATCGATCGCCAGTTGCCAGTAATCGTTGACAACAAGCTGGCAGCCGTGCGCCGAGCATATCGCCTTCGAGCGGCGAATTTCCCCGCGCAACACGGTGTCGGGCGTTTCCTTGATGCGCAGTTGCACAAGCTTGACACCAAGCGGTACCAGCCGCTCGATACAATCGGCGCTATCGACGATGAGGTAGAAGGGATCGAGCCTCATGAAAATACCGCCTTGCCGATGACCGGAGTCGAGGGCACCGCCATCTCGCGCGGCTCCAGCATGCCGGAAAGGTAAGCGAGACGGCCCGCATCTATCGCCTTGGCGAAAGCCTCGGCCATGGCCGGCGGGTCGCTCGCACCGGCAACCGCCGTGTTGAGCAGCACGGCGTCGTAACCCAGTTCCATGACTGTGGCCGCGTGCGACGGCCGGCCGAGGCCTGCATCGACGATCAGCGGGATTTCGGGAAAGGCAGCCCGCATGGCGACAAGCGCCGATGGATTGCGCGGCCCTGCCGCCGAACCGATCGGCGCGCACCAGGGCATAAGCAACCGGCAGCCCGCGGCCAGCAGCTTTTCGCCGACGACCAGATCGTCCGTCGTATAGGGAAAAACCTCAAATCCTTCGTCGGTGAGGATGCGCGCAGCCTCGACCAGTTCGAAGACATCCGGCTGCAGACTGTCGTGATGGCCGATGACTTCGAGCTTGATCCAATTGGTGCCGAACACTTCCCGCGCCATTTTTGCCGTCAGCACCGCCTCCGATGCGCTGTGGCATCCGGCGGTGTTGGGCAGGATGCGAACACCCAGTTGGCGGATCAGCTCGAAAAACGCGCCGCCCGTCTTGCCGCCGGATGTCTCGCGGCGCAGCGAGACGGTGACGATGCCTGCACCGGAACGCTTGACCGCGTCGGAAAGAATGGCCGGTGACGGATAACGCGCGGTGCCGAGCAGCAGGCGCGATGACAATTCCGCATCATATAGTTTCAGCATGGTTCATCCTCCCTGCATGGGCGACAGGATTTCGATCCGGTCTCCCTCCTGGAGACGCGCATCCGCCCGATCCTCGCGATGGACGAGATCGCCGTTGATGGCGGTAGCCAGCCATTCGCCCTCGTATTCGAGCGCGGCCAGAAGCTCCGCAAGCGTGCGCGTCTCCACGGACTGAGTTTCACCATTGACGATGAGGTTCATAGGGTCAGTTCCTTCTGAATGGCATAGCCGTTGGAAAGCAGGCCAGCAGCCTTTTTCGCCATGGCCGGCGCCAGCAGAAAGCCGTGGCGGTGCATGCCGGCAATCGCCAATCCGCCTTCCATTTCCACCACCCGCGGAACGTTGTCATCAAAGGCAGGACGGATGCCGACACCGGTTTCCACCACCCGCGCCTCGCCGAAGGCAGGATTCAGCGCATAGGCCGCGTTCAGCAATTCCATCAGCGAGCGCGCCGAAATCGGCCCGTCATCCTCCGTCTCGATCATCGTTGCACCGACCATGAAGCGGTGATCGTCGCGTGGCACGACATAGATCGGATGGCGCGGGTGCAGCATCCGGACCGGACGCGATAGAGCCACATCGGGGGTCTCCAGATAAAGCATTTCGCCTCGCACGCCGCGTAGGCCCGGAATATGGGGAATGGCTGCCGGGCCGGTGCAATCGAGAACGGCGGTATAGTTTTTCCTGGGCGGCGGTCCCCAGCCGAGGTGAAACTGTCCGCCATGGTTGCGGATCGCCTTTGCCAGCCCTGCCAATGCCCGGCGCGGATCGAGATGCGCCTCACCTTCGAAGAACAGCGCCTTGTCGAACCGGCCGACAAGCGACGGTTCCAGATCGGCGATTTCGTCTCTGCCAAGCCAGACATGACCGCGTGTGCGCGAAGCAAACCGAGTGAGATCGGCCAAGTCACGCGGCTGCGCCACGACCAGCGTGCCGTTGCGAATGACCGCACCCGGCACCGCCCTGTCCCACCAATCGGCGGCATCGAGCCCGAGTGTCAGCACGATCTCTTCCGCCGCCTCACGCTCGCAATAGGGCGCCAGCATGCCGCCGGCGAAATGCGATGCGCCCTGCCCGATCGTATCCTGATAATCGACGATATCGACATCTTCGCCGCGCCTGAGAAGTTCATAAGCCACCGTGAGGCCGGCAACGCCGGCCCCTTTGACGAGAAACAGAGACATCAGGCCTCACTCCCGGCATTTGCCAATGGGTTTTCCACCGGCATGTAGAGATCACCACCATCGCGATATTTCGCCGCCATCGCCTCAAGCCCCTCCTTCTGCGCCTCGGCGCGGATATCGTGTGAGATCCGCATCGAGCAGAATTTCGGCCCGCACATGGAGCAGAAATGCGCCACCTTGTGTGCGTCCTTGGGAAGCGTCTCGTCGTGGAAATTCCGCGCCGTATCCGGGTCGAGCGACAGATTGAACTGGTCCTCCCAGCGGAACTCGAAACGGGCGCGCGACAGGGCATCGTCGCGCAGCTGCGCCCCCGGATGGCCTTTTGCCAGATCGGCGGCATGGGCTGCTATCTTGTAGGTGATCACACCGGTCTTGACGTCATCGCGATCCGGCAGGCCCAGATGTTCCTTCGGCGTGACGTAGCAGAGCATGGCGGTGCCGAACCAACCGATCATCGCAGCCCCGATGGCGGAGGTGATGTGATCGTAGCCGGGCGCGATATCGGTGGTAAGCGGACCGAGAGTATAGAACGGCGCCTCGCCGCAGGTCTTCAGCTGCTTGTCCATGTTCTCCTTGATCTTGTGCATCGGCACATGGCCGGGGCCTTCGATCATCACCTGGCAATCCTTTTCCCAGGCGATTTTCGTTAGTTCTCCGAGTGTCTCCAGTTCGGCGAACTGCGCGGCATCATTGGCATCGGCAATCGAGCCGGGACGCAGGCCGTCGCCCAGCGAAAAGGTCACGTCATAGGCGCGGGCGATGTCGCAGATCTCGTCGAAATGCTCGTAGAGAAAACTCTCGCGGTGATGATGCAGACACCACTTGGCCATGATCGACCCGCCCCGCGAAACGATGCCGGTGACGCGATTGACGGTGAGGTGGATATAGGAAAGCCGCACGCCGGCATGGATGGTGAAATAATCGACGCCCTGCTCGGCCTGCTCGATCAGCGTATCGCGATAGACCTCCCAGGTGAGATCCTCGGCAATGCCGTTGACCTTTTCCAGCGCCTGATAGAGCGGCACCGTGCCGATCGGCACCGGTGAATTGCGGATGATCCATTCGCGGATATTGTGAATGTTGCGGCCGGTCGAAAGATCCATGACCGTATCGGCGCCCCAGCGGATCGCCCAGACCATCTTTTCCACCTCTTCCGCCATCGACGAGGTGACGGCGGAATTGCCGATATTGGCGTTGATCTTCACCAGAAAATTGCGGCCGATGATCATCGGTTCGCTTTCGGGGTGGTTGATATTTGCCGGAATGACGGCGCGGCCTTCCGCAACTTCGTGGCGTACGAATTCCGGCGTGATGTAATCCGGGATATGCGCACCGAAACTTTCGCCATCCCGCGTCAGGGCTTCCTTCGCAGCCTGCCGGCCGATGTTTTCGCGGATGGCGATGAATTCCATTTCGGGCGTGATGATGCCTGCGCGGGCATAGGCGAGCTGGGTGACGGCCCGGCCTGCATTCGCCTTGAGCGGCATGTTGCGGATGGGGAACTCGGGCGTCAGCCGCTCGCCGGTGGCAAAACCGTTATCCTCCGGCTTGACGTGCCGCCCCTCGTATCGGGCGACATCGCCGCGAGAAAGAACCCAGTTTTCGCGCAGGCGCGGAAGGCCTTGGTCGATCGCGACGATATGGGCAGGATCGGTATAGGGGCCGGAACTGTCATAGACTAGGACTGGCGGCTCGCCGGATGTCGGGTGAAGCGCGATCTCGCGCATCGGCACGCGGAGATCGGGATATTCCCTGCCCGCAACATGGATCTTGGTGGAAGCCGGAAATGCGCCCGAGGTAACGGTCGGGCTTTGATTTTTGGCGGCAATATTCATCGTGAGGCTCCAAGTTTCAAGGTTGGAGACCCAGTCCTAGAGCCGGAAAGATGGAAGAACGCCGATCACGGAATCCGGTTTACGGATTTGAGAATTATCGCAGCGTTTTGCACCGTCCCTACGCCAGTATGAACTGGATCAGGTTCAACGGGTCACTGCGCGCGATAGCAGAATCTCAGCCCCTTGACGGGACACCCCTGGTGAATGCGATGAGGCTATGACAGGCGAGCTAGCGGGTCAAGTAGGTGATGCAAGCACCGCGGGAAATCGGAGGGCTCAATCTCGCGGGCTCGCAGTCGGCTTTACCTCAATCGAGCCGCACTTCACTCGCGGGATCGAAGAAGTGGACTTTGGCGGAACTGATCGACAGACGGATCTCCTCACCGGGCGCAAAATCCACCCGGTCGTTGACGACACAGGTGACTTCCGTGCCGCCGACATCGGCCAGAACATGCGTGTCTGCGCCGGTCGGCTCAACCACCTTGATCGTCGCCTTGGCGCCATCCTGCGTGCCTACGGCAAAGCCTTGCGGACGGATGCCAACCACGACGTCACCACTGCTTCCACCCTTCGGCAGCGATGGCAGCGCCAGTCGCTCTCCGCCCGGAATAAGAAGGGACTGGCCCTCGATCTTGCCGCGCAGAAAATTCATTGAAGGCGATCCGAGGAAGCCGGCCACGAACATGTTATCCGGACGGTCGTACAGCTCCAGCGGGGTGCCGATCTGTTCGACGCAGCCGCCGCGCATGACGACGATTCGATCGGCCATGGTCATCGCCTCGACCTGGTCGTGGGTGACATAGACGATGGTCGACGCCAGTCTCTGGTGAAGCGCCTTGATCTCGGCGCGCATCTGCACACGCAGCTTGGCATCGAGGTTGGAAAGCGGTTCGTCGAACAGGAAGACGTCGGGATCGCGAACGATCGCGCGGCCCATGGCGACGCGCTGGCGCTGGCCGCCGGACAATTGCGACGGCTTGCGCTGCAGGAGCGGGGTCAGTCCGAGAATTTCGGATGCTTCCGCAACCTTCTTGTCGATCTCGGCCTTTTTCATGCCGGAGATTTCCAGCGAGAAGCCCATGTTCTGGGCGACCGTCATCTGCGGATAGAGCGCGTAGTTCTGGAACACCATGGCGATGTTCCGTTCCTTCGGCGACAGCGTGTTGACCACACGCCCGCCGATATCGATACGCCCTGCGGATATGTCCTCGAGGCCGGCGATCATTCTGAGAAGGGTCGACTTGCCGCAGCCTGACGGGCCAACCAGGATGAGGAATTCCCCATCCCGGATGTCGATCGTAACACCCTTGACCACTTCGAGCGCACCAAAGCTCTTGCGCAGATCGGAGACTTGAACCGTCGCCATGATGATACCTCTCTAATGCGTCTTGCGTGGGCGTATGCGCACAGCAAGATATGGCCGGCCCGGCAGCGTCAGCCCGAACGCGGCGGCAAACTGGTTGGTGATATGAGAACCACCGGTAATGCGCTGCGGGTGAACCTTCGGCAGCGGCCCCTTCTCCAGCGGCGTGATGCTCATGTTCCAGACATCGATGAGATCGATTTCCCAGTCGCCATCTTCTTCCGGCAGGCCGAGCGCCCATTCGACCGGCTGATGCTCGCCGAAATAGATGTAACGGACGTCGCCATCCTGAGCCGCGGATACCCGCTTGTAGGTCGTGCCCCGTTCCAGCATGGGGGTCAGGCCATTGACGGCATCCTCCTCGAAGATCTTGCGGAGGAAGTCGATACGCGCCGATGCCTCGCCATGAAGCACGCCGCCCTTTGCCCACCAGAGTTCGTCATTGGCATCGAGGAATGTTTCGCCGTGACCGATATAGCCGCCACGGCAAAGCGTCAGCCAGTAGCGATGAACCAGTTCGTGGCCATCGATATTGCCCCATTCCTTCGGGATATTGCCTTCGTATTCGGGCTCGTCGTTGACGACAGGCTTGCCATAGGCGGCGCGCCAGTCGAGCGTCTTCTTGACGTCCCAGTTCTGGATGCAGACGTGATCCACCCAAGGTTTGCGGTGATCGTAATTCTTGTCCACATCGCCATTGTGGATCGACTTCGGATGGCGCAGCGGATCGCCTTCCTCGATGATCTGGAAGAAGCGGTCCCAGCGCTCCATCGGCTTCGTATCGAGAAGGAAGTCGTATTCGTTGGCGAGCGACCACCAGACATTTCGGTAGGCGGCGATACGCGCGACGATATAACGGAGATATCGGAAATCCTGCTCCTCCGTCATCGTGCAATAGCCCCAGCGGTCATAGGGATGGAAGAGGATGATATCGGCCTCGATCCCCATTTCCATCAGACGGCCGATCTGGTTTTCGAAATGCCGGAAGCATTCGAAATTCGGCCTGTCCATGTCATGGCTGCCATCGGCGCGCTTCTCATAGACGTCGAAGAGCGGCTCGTTGGTGTTGTAGATATAGTCTTTCGGGAATACGCCCATGCGGATCTTGTTGAACGGCGCCGTCTCGAGCGTCCTGAAGGTCTGCTCCTGCAGCTCGACCGTCTGGTGCGTCCAGGCATAGCAGGTCGTGCCGAAGGGCAGGTATGGCTTGCCGTCGGCATAGGCGAAATGAAACTGGTTGCGCACCCGCACCGGGCCGTGAACGCCCGACTTGGCCGGACCAACGGTCAACGAGCCGTTCAGGCCTGCCAGCGCCTTGTCGCTGGCGGTCGTTACGAAGCGCCAGGCACCCTCGGTGGCCGGGCAGAAGCGTACCTTGTAGACGCCGTCACCATCATAGAAACCGGGAACCGTTACGTCGCGATTGCCGAGCGAAAACGTCGCGGCGAAACTGACGTCGAGATAGGGATTGCCGCCTGCGGGACCCTTGGCGGAAAACTCGAAGACATCCCAGCGGCTCACTTTTTCTGACATTTCTAACTCCTGAATATGATTGGATTTTCAGCCCTTGACCGCACCTGAAGTCAGTCCGCTGACGAAGTATCTCTGGAAGATCATGTAAACGAGGATGGCGGGGAACACGGTCATCGCGATCGCCGCATTCAGCTGGCCGTAATCGGTCGAGAACTGCCCCTGGAAGGACATCAGGCCGAGCGGCAGGGTCCACATGTGACGGTCCTGCAGCAGCACCAGCGCCATGGCGAATTCGTTCCAGGTGGAAACGAAATCGAGGATCAGAAGCGCAGCCAGCACCGGCAGCGAGATCGGCAGGAATATCCGGCGAAAAACCGTGACATGCGAGGCCCCGTCGATCAGCGCCGCTTCCGACAACTCCTTCGGCACCGCCTTGAAGAAGCCGTGCAGAATGAAGACCTGATAGGGTACGCCGAAGGCCAGATAAGGCAGGATGACGCCGGGATAGGTATCGATCAGGCCGAAACCGTTCACCAGGGTGAAGATCGGCGCCAGCATGACCTGGAACGGGATCATCGCACCGAAGAGGAAGAACAAAAGCAGCAGTTTGCCGAAACGCAGCCTGATCCTTGCCAGAGCATAGGCGGCCATCGCCGAAAACATCAGGCCGAGCGGCACCTTGATGACGGTGATGATGACGCTGTTCTTGAACGTCGTCTCGAAATTGCCGCGCGCCCAGGCGCCGGAAAAGTTGTTCCAGGCGATGGCTTCCGGCGGCGTGAAAGCGCTTGTTGCCATAACCTCGGCATTCGACTTGAGCGCCGTGAATGCGATCAGAACGACGGGCGCAATCCAGACCAGCGCAAAGGTGACGAGGATTATCCAGAGGATGATCAGAAAAGGGTCCCGGCGCGGCTTGAGCAGCAAGGCGTCGTCTTCCTGGCGGGGTGCTATAGCAGTCATTCGCCTGCTCCTTCATCACGTTGCGACCAGCGCAGGTAGGGAACTACAATGGTCAGCGTGACCAGAAGCAGGATGACCGAAATCGCCGAGCCTCTGCCGAAATCGAAGATCTGCATCGACTGCATGAAGGCCCATAGAGCCAGCATCTGTGTCGACTGGGCCGGGCCACCACCGGTCATGCCGTAGACGATATCGAAGGCCTTGAGGGAGGAAATGGTCGACAGGACGAGGACGATCGCCAACGTTACCCGCAGCGCCGGCAGCGTCACATGCCGGAAAACCTGCCAGCGGCTCGCACCATCGATGCGTGCGGCCTCGACAAGCGAACGATCGACGCTCTGCAGGCCGGCGAGGAAAAGCACCATGGAAAAGCCGACATACTGCCAGGTATAAGCGACGAACATCGAATACAGAGCGATCTCGCGGTCACCCAGCCAGTCGCTGATCAGCGACTGCAGGCCCAGACTGGTGAGGACCTGATTGAACAGGCCGAAGAACGGGTCATACATCCATCGCCAGATCGTCGCGACCGCGATCGGTGCGATGATGACCGGCAAATAATAGACGGCGCGCATCGGTACCCGACCAAAGAGTTGCTGATTGAGGCCGAGCGCCAGCAGCAGGCCGATCGTGGGCGGGAAAATGACGGCAAGAACGGTCCAGGTGATGGTGTTGCGCAGGGCAACCCAGAACACCGCGTCATTCGTCAAAATGTAGCGGTAATTCTCAAGCCCCACCCATTCCCTGTGCGGATCGAGGCCGTTCCAGTGCTGGAAGCTCAGGAACACGACTTCGATCATCGGCCAGATGGCGAAGGTGGCATAAACCGCCAGCGCCGGGCCGATAAGCATCAGGGCTTGCGCCCGTGAGGACTGCATGATTTTCGAATTGAACATTGGAAACCCGTTTATCCCGAGTCCTGACCTGCAACGCAGGTCGACAGTCTCCGCGGCGAAGACGCCGCGGAGAGATCAGGCACAAGCCTGATTTACTTCTTGCGGTTGCCGATAAACGTTTGCATTGCAGCCGCTGCCGCCTGAGGCTCGATCCTTGCTGCCGCGACATCGTTGATGACGCGGAAGTATTCTGTCGTCACATCGAGCGGGAATGCCTGGTCGCCGTTGACGAACGTGCCCTTCGCGTCAGCGAATATCTGCGTCCACTCCTTGTGCATGGCCGACGCATTGTCCTTGAGCTTCACTTCCTTGTTGACGGACAGCGCACCGAACGTGCCGGCAATCTGCGTCTGGAATTCGGTCGAGGTGAACGAGTTGATGAACTCGGCGGCGAGATCCGCCTTGGTGGTCTTCGACGAAATGTAGAAATATTCGGCGAAGCCATAGAGGCGACCGGTGCCGTTGGGGAACGGGAAAACGTCGTAGTCGTCGACGTTGCCGCCTTCCTTGATCTGCGAGACGAGCCAGTCACCTTCGAGCATCATCGCAGCGCGCTTTGCCAGGAACAGGGTGAAGGACTGCTTCTGGTCGACGCCCATGAACGGCGACAGGATATAGTTCTGTCCCCACATCTTCATCTCGGCAAAGGCCTTGGTGGCGCATTCCGTCTTGCTCCAGTCCGCCTTCATCGATTTCAGCTGGTCATGGACATCCGCACCGCAGGTGGTTTCGAGAATTTCGTCCATCAGGCGCATCAGGTGCCAGTTGACCGAGCCACCGAAAGTGAAGGCCGGAATACCGGCTGCCTTCAGCTTCTTTGCAGCCTCGACCAGCTCGTCATAGGTCTTCGGCTCCTGGGTGATGCCCGCCTTTTCGAACATCGCCTTGTTGTAATACAGGCCCTCGCCGGAGAAGCGGAAAGGCACGCCGTGCTGGCCGGAACCGTAGCTCTTGGAAAATGCCAGGGACGGGCCCGTCAGGCGGTCGTTCCAGCCGTATTTGGCGTAATCGGCGGTAATGTCCTTGCTGAGGCCTGCCTTGACATATTCGCCGCCAAGCCCGAGGCCTGCCCAGCTCATATAGACATCCGGCCCTCTGTCTGATCCGGCGGCGACGCGCAGGGCGGTCTTGTGCTCGTCGACGCCGCGCATGACGATTTCGACGTTTACACCGGGATGGGATTTTTCAAAATTCTCGGCCGCAGTCTGAAGCGCCTTCACCTGCGATTCCGCAGAATAGCTGATCGTCCAGACGGTCAGATCCTCTGCATGCGCTGCCGTCGCCACCGTTGCCAGTGCAGAGGCAGCCAAAAGCCTTGCGAACGTTTTCATAAGATCTCCTCCCAAAGATCGCTTGAAGTCCTCATCGAAGACTATCAAGTCATTTTCGTTTCATGTCAAATGTTTTCGAATTCATCCGATTTGTTTGATTTCATAACCAAGTTGCTTTCATTTGAAAGCCACTCGCGGAAGTAGTCGAAACATCCAGCGACATCCCTATGCGATCTTCTGCCAAGCCGACCTGCCATAACAACACTTCAGCAATGAAGCGCTGCCAGCTCCGGACAGGGTTGGTTTTCGCCACCCTAATGCGCAATCAACCTCGTCAGAAGAGCCTGCCAGCCGCGCATTGCTTCCAGCCGCCAACCGTCGGCATCGGCCTGTGGCAGAAACTCGCTCCGGGTTTCATCGGTGCCTGGCGTATCCCCATAAAGGCTGAGCAGCGCCATCATCGCGACTCCGATCGCCCCGACCTCAGCCTGACCGCTCCTCGCGACCGGCCGATCCAGAACATCTGCCTGCATCTGCATCAGGAAATCGTTCGAGGACGCACCGCCATCGGCCAGCAAGCCATCAAGCCTTGCCCCGAGATCCTTTTCCATGGCGGTAAAGACGTCCGCTATCTGCAGGACGATGGCATCGAGCGTAGCGCGCGCCAGATGAGCGCGGGTCGTCGCCAGCGTCATGCCGGAAATCGTGCCCGAAACATTGTCGTTCCAATGCGGTGCACCCAACCCGGCAAGAGCCGGAACGAAGACAACCCCGGCGGCATCCGGAACGCTCTGGGCAAGAGCGGACAGGGCCTTTGCATCCAGCAGGCCAAGCATCTCGGCGGCAAAGGCGGCAGCTTGCGCGGAAACGGTGATATTGCCTTCCAGCGCATAGGCGATGCCGTTCCGGTCGCTCCATGCGATCGTGCTGGAAAGGCCGTTTTTCGACAACACCCGTCCGGGCGTCAGCGTCATCAGCGACGATCCGGTTCCATAGGTTGCCTTGACAAGGCCCGGCGCGCGGACGCGATGGCCATAAAGGGCTGCATGGCTGTCACCCATCATCGCAAGGATCGGGACGCCGGTATCGAGTGCAGTCGCGCCTTCGGCCACTTCGCCGAACCGGCTGTCCGACGAGCGAACTTCGGGCAGGGCCGTGACAGGAACGCCGAACAGATCGCAGAGACCTTCGTCCCATTGCAGCGTGCCGGTATTGAACAGCTGCGTTCGCGATGCATTCGAATGATCGGTGGCGAACTCCTTTCCGCCCGTCAGCTTGTAGAGCAGCCAGCTATCGACCGTGCCTGCACGAAGCAGGCCCTGCGCGGCGAGCGTCTTCGCCTCGGCCACGTTTTCCATCACCCAGGCGAGTTTTGAGGCAGGAAAAAGCGCGTTGATGGAAAGCCCGGTCGCCTCGACCACCATCGGGTCGCGGCCTTCGGCAATCAGCGCCTCGCAGGCCCTTGCCGTGCGGCGGCACTGCCACAGGATGGCCGGCGCGATGGGCCTGCCCGTTTCGGCATTCCAGACGACCAGCGTCTCGCGCTGGTTTGCGATCGCAAGCCCGGCGATCCTGGCATCGGCCCTGCCGACGATAGCGGCGATGACCGCCTGCACCGTCGCCCAGATATCCTCTGCCGATTGCTCCGCCCAACCGGGGCGGGGATAGCTGGATGTCAGGGGAGCAGACGCCTTGGCGACGACATCCCCCGCCGAATTGACCAGGATCGCCTTGGTATTGGTCGTCCCCTGGTCAACGGCAATGATGAATTCTCCCCTCCCGGCTTCACTCATCCCCGCTTGCGCCCGATCGCCTTGCGTGCGGATCTGGCGATCCCGGTGGCCGTCAGGCCGAAATGATCGAACAGCCATTCGACCGAGCCGGTCGGCACGAAGCCCGGAAAGCCCATCCGCTCGATCGGCACCGGAAGATTGGCGGAGGTGTGTTCAGCCACCGCGCCGCCGAGACCGCCGTGTATATTAGCTTCCTCGACCGTAACGATCGCGCCCGTCTCGCTGGCAGCCGCCGAAATCGCAGCCTCATCGAGCGGCGAAATGGTCGCCATGTTGAGGATACGGGCGGAAATGCCTTCCGCTTCGAGTTCTACTGCTGCCTGGACGGCCAGATGTACCATGGTGCCGCAGGCAATGATCGTGACATCATCACCCTTGCGGACAAGTTCGGCCTTGCCGGGCTGGAATTTGCGGTTTTCAACCGCGAGATCCGGCACCGGCATGCGGCTCAGCCTGATATAGACCGGGCCTTCGTATGCTGCCGCCCATTTCACGGCCTCGGCGGTTTCCCAGCTGTCGGCCGGCACCACCACCTTGATATTACTCAGCGGTCTGAGCCAAGCAAAATCCTCGATCGAATGGTGTGTCGGCCCAAGCTCGCCATAAGCGACGCCGGACGATTGACCTACAAGCTTCACGTTGAAACCGGCATAGGCGATATCGGCCTTGACCTGTTCGAGCGCGCGCCCGGTCAAAAAGCAGGAGGCCGCCGAGACGAAGGGGATGCGGCCGCCATTAGCAAGACCGGCACCGACGCCCACCATGTTCTGTTCGGCAATGCCGACATTCACAAGCCGATCCGGGAACTTCTTCTGGAAGCCGCCGAGCTTGGAGGAGCCGACGGAGTCGTTGACGACGGCGACGATGCGCGAATCACTTTCGGCAAGCTCCTCGATCGTGCGCGCCCAGGCATCGCGACAATCGTAAAAACCTTCCTGTTTTGCAGCGGGTGCAGCCATCAGACCAGTTCCTCCATGGCAGTATTATATTGCTCGGCATTCGGCACGCCATGGTGCCAGGACGCCTTGTTTTCCATGAAGGAGACGCCCTTGCCCTTGATGGTATTGGCGATGATGCAGAGCGGTTTCGAACGGCCGCCTGGCGGTTCGGAGAGAGCATTGACGAGCGCGCCGACATCATGCCCGTCGATCACTTCGACATCCCATCCGAAGGCGCGGAACTTGTCGTCGAGCGGATCGAGACCGTTGGTCTCTTCCGTTCCCATGCCCTGCTGCAGCCGGTTGCGGTCCACAATCAAAGTGAACTTGCCGAGCTTGCGGTTGCCGGCACTCATCGCCGCCTCCCAGTTCGACCCTTCCTGCAACTCTCCGTCGCCGGTGAGCACGAAAGTGCGGTAGTCGCTGCCCGTCATCTGCCCGGCGATCGCGATACCGAGTGCCACCGGCAGGCCATGGCCGAGCGGCCCGGTATTGGTTTCCACGCCGGGAAGATAATTGCGGTTGGGATGGCCGTTCAGCTTCGACTGCGGCTGCATATAGGTTTTCAGCCAGTCTTCCGGATAATAACCGGCAGCGGAAAGGGCGGTGTAAAGCGCGCCCGTTGCGTGGCCTTTCGACATGATGAAGCGATCGCGCTCCGGCATATCCGGCTTTTTCGGGTCATACCGCATCACGCCGAAATAGAGCGTCGCAATGATGTCGATCGCCGAAAAATCGCCGCCGGGATGCCCGAGCTGGGCATCATGGACCATCGTGAAGGCCCTGCGGCGCATCCACAATGCTTTCTCGCGAATGGTATCGACGAGGTCATTCTTCAACATGGGTATTGGCCTTTCATTGCCGGATTGGGCCGGACCTGGCTGTTGCCGCAAGGGGCGCCTACATGGCGCCGAACAGGGCCTTCTGCGCAATTTTCAGCGCACCGATCGCATCGTGGCGGCTCTGGGCTTCCTTCAATGCATCGACATCGAGCGCCTCGAGCCCCTTGTCGGCGGCTTTGAGGAAATCGATCGCGTGATTGGCGGTCGCGACACTGTCTTCACGGAACGGGAACTGGTCGAGCTGCCACACGCCTTCCCACTTGTTCTTCCGCAGAACGTAGAAGAACTCGAAGATTTCGATCGGATGCAGGCTGCCAGCGACCAGATCGTCATCCCAGGAACGGTAGTTGTCGTTCACGTCCATGCCGAACAGCCGGCCGTAGTCGATCGCGAGCTGTGCGCTGTCGGCGGCCGATTCACCGCCCATGATGGCGTGGCCGAAATCGAGCAGGATGCCGACATTCGGCAGGCCGATCTTCTCGATGCCGAGAAGCGTGCGGGCAACCGAACCGAAACTCATGCGAACGCGCGGTTCGCGCGGCTTGTATTCGATGACGAATTTCAAATCCGGGTTTTCGCTGGCGAGCTGGCCGACACCATCGAGCGAATGCTTCCACAGCGTGCCGTAATCGACCTGGAACGGATAGTCCCAGCCATCTTGACCCGGCCACAGCTTGACGTAATCGGCACCGAAATAACGGACCTGATCGCAGGCCTCGGTCACCAGTTCATGAGTGCGGCGACGGACGCCCGCATCCGGGTTGGTGAAGGAACCCTTGACGAATTCGCGCGTGTAGATTTCCGGCGTGATGCCGATGACACCGAGCTTATTGCGATCCAGCGCCTCTTTTACCTGCGCATTGGAAAAGTCGCCGCCGAAGAAGGGATAGTTGATATCGACGACCGACAGATCCTTGACCTGGCCGGCCAGATCGATCGCCTCGATGACGCTGCGCGGCCTGCCGTAACCATCCGTCGCGTAACGGTCGAGATAGGTTGCGAAATGCCAGATCCCGGCGCCGAAACGTTGTGCAGTCATGATGTTTCCTCCGATTATTCCGTGTCGCCCCTATCGGATCTCAAGAATGATGCCGCGCGCTCGTGGCGCCGCTATGCGCCCTCCTCCTCAGAATGAGGCGCACATCCCGGACAAACCAACAAAAGACTTTTGATTACTTTCGATCTCTTTCGTTTTGAAGATAACTGACATACGACGGGAGAACATTCAAGTGAATTGTTGGAGCTTCAAGAGGCATGAGGTCTAAAAAATATGCCGCATTGCAACATAAGAGAGAACAAGAAGGCTTGATTGCCACACAAAAGCGCAGCCATCAAAAACATATTGACAATAAACGAAAGTGATCGATAGTTCGCAATAGACGCCACGGGAGGGTGGTATTTTTTCAACGGGAGGTAATCATGAAGCTTACGAAACGTCTTTTGATGTCTGTCGTCGCGCTGGGTATTGCCGGCGCCATGTCAGGCACGGCACTTGCTGCCGATACGATCGCGATCATCACGCCGAGCCATTCCAACCCATTCTTCAAGGCTGAAGCCGATGGCGCTGCGGCAAAGGCGAAGGAACTGGGTTATGCGACCATGGTTCTGGTTCACGACGATGACGCGAACAAGCAAAGCGAACTTTTCGACAGCGCCATCGCAGCTGGCGTGAAGGCCATCATTCTCGACAATGCAGGCGCGGATGCCTCCGTTGCCGCCGTACAGAAGGCCAAGGACAAGGGCATTCCCTCGTTCCTGATCGACCGCGAAATCACCACGGCCGGCGTTGCCGTTTCGCAGATCGTCTCCAACAACTACCAGGGCGCCCAGCTCGGGGCGGAAGAATTCGTCAAGCTGATGGGCGAAAAGGGCAATTATGCAGAACTGCTCGGCAAGGAATCCGACACCAATGCCGGCATTCGCTCGCAGGGCTATCATGATGTCATCGACCAGTATTCGGAGATGAAGCTGGTTGCCAAGCAGACGGCCAACTGGTCACAGACCGAAGCCTACACCGTGATGGAATCGATGCTGCAGGCACATCCGGATATCAAGGGTGTAATCTCGGGCAACGACACGATGGCCATGGGCGCCTATGCGGCACTTGAGGCCGCCGGCCGCAAGGATGTGATCGTCGTCGGCTTCGACGGTTCCAACGACGTCCGCGACTCGATCAAGAAGGGCGGCATCAAGGCGACCGTTCTCCAGCCTGCCTACCAGCAAGCGCAGAACGCCGTCGAACAGGCGGACAAGTTCATCAAGACCGGCAAGACCGGCCTCGATGAAAAGCAGCTGATGGATTGCATTCTCATCAATGCCGCCAATGCCGAAAAGCTCGAGACCTTCGCGCTGAAGCCATAAGACCGCCATCCCCACCCGGGACATGCCATATGTCCCGGGTGCCTCTTGCTTTAAAAGAAGTGCGGGTACCATGAAAATCACGACCCTGTTTGTGGCAAGCCTTCTTGCCGCGTCCGTTTCCGGCTGCAAACTGGTGAAAACCGGTGATAGCGAAGCTGCTGCCGATCCAATCGCCGAGATCGTCGAGACGACATTCGACACCAAGCTGATTCCGGCCCTGACCGAAAAGGCGGCCGAGCTTGCAACGCTGCAAAATGCGATCAAGGGCAGCCTCGACAAGGCGGGCGAAAGCTACGGCGTCCGTGTTGGCGGTGCCGGAGGCGGCTGGAATTTCCCGGTCAAGGGCACGGCCACCGTATTGGAAGATACCCGCGCCAGCACCAAGGCCGGCGTTGCGGAAATCGACGTCGATGGCGACGGAAAGGCTGATGCGACGCTGCAGCTCGGCCCGGTCGTCAAGGGCAGCGCCTTGCGCGACACCACCAATCTCTACGATTTCTCGACATTCCGCGACCAGATCGAATACGCGAAACTCGGGCGCGCGCTGAACGACAAGGCCGTCTCCAAGCTCCCCGCTGCCGATATCGAGCTGAAGGGCAAGAAGGTGAATTTTGTCGGTGCCGTGGTCATCCGTACGGCCAGCGAAAAGCCGCTGATCACGCCGGTATCGATCGAGGTCGCGCCATGACGGAAGCCAATCCCATCGGCCTTTCGATCCGCAATGGCTCGAAAATCTATCCCGGCACCCAGGCGCTGAAAAATGTCGATTTCGACCTGCGCATGGGAGCGGTGAACGTTCTCGTCGGTGAAAATGGCGCCGGAAAATCGACGCTGATGAAGATCATCGCCGGCGTCGAACAGCTGAACGGCGGCACGATCGAAATAGACCGCCAGCAGGTCGTCTTCGCCGACAAGACGGATGCCGCAAAACACGGCGTCGGTATCGTTTTTCAGGAACTCAACCTGTTCCCCAATCTGACCGTGGCGGAAAACATCTTCGTCGGCCATGAAAAGACCCGCGCCGGCATCCATATCGACAGCCAGGCGCAGAGAACGGCCGCAGCGGCGCTGATGAAACGTCTCGAGCAGAATATCGACCCGGATACGCCGCTCGGAAACCTGCGGATCGGCCAGCAGCAGATCGTCGAAATCGCCAAGGCGCTTGCCGAAAACGCCCGCATCCTGATCCTCGACGAGCCAACGTCCGCGCTGTCGGCCACAGAGGTCGAGGTTCTGTTCAGGGTGATCAACGACCTGAAGAAGCAGGGCGTCGGCATTGTCTACATTTCCCATCGGCTGGAAGAGCTGATCCGCATCGGCGACTACATCACCGTTCTGCGAGACGGCGCCATTACCGGATCGCGCTCGATGCAGGGCGTCGATATCCCCTGGATCGTCGCCAACATGATCGGCAGCGCCTCGAAGGAATTTCCGAAGACCGGCGACCATGAACTCGGCAAGGAAGTGTTTCGTGTCGATAATGTCTGCCTTCCAAGCCAAGCGGGCGGCTACGCCGTCGACCACATGTCGCTCTCCGTGCGCGAGGGCGAGATCGTCGGGCTTTACGGCCTGATGGGCGCCGGCCGCTCCGAGCTTCTCGAATGCATCATGGCGCAGCACCCGAATTCCTCGGGCCAGATCTTCATCGGCGGCAAGCCGGTGAAGGAGAAAAGCGTCTCCGGCCGCATCCGTCGCGGCCTTGCACTCATCCCCGAAGATCGCAAGCGCGACGGGCTCGTGCAGATCATGACGATCCGCGAAAACCTGACCATGTCGTCGCTTTACGATTTTACCCGAGGGTTTCATCTATCCCTGAAGGCCGAAGCCGCCAAGGCCGCGGAATTCGTCAAGCGGATGGCGATCAAGATCGCCAGCCTCGAACATCCCGTCTCCAGCCTTTCCGGCGGAAACCAGCAGAAGGTGGTGATCGGCAAGGCGCTGATGACAAGGCCGAAAATCCTGCTGATGGACGAGCCGTCGCGTGGCATCGATATCGGCGCCAAGGCGGAAATCTTTCGCACCATGCGCCGGCTTGCCGCCGATGGCCTCGGCATCCTCTTCGTAACATCCGATCTGGAAGAAGTTCTCGCCCTTTCCGATCGCGTACTCGTCATGGCGAATGGACGGCTGACCGGACAATTCCCGGCCGGCGCAAGCGCTGCGGAGGTCATCTCCGCGGCAACCCCAAATCTGAACAGGGTTGAAACACAATGAGCAGCATCGACGCCTCGGGCAACGCCAAGACCGTCATCGGCGGTCACAAATCCAGAACATCGGCGCTTCTGCTGCTTCTGCACATGCGCACCTTCGTGGCGCTGATCCTGGTCTTCGCCTTCTTCGCCATTGCCGCACCGAACTTCCTGACGACAGGCAACATGCTGATCATTTCCAAGCATGTGGCGCTGAACGCGATCCTCGCAATCGGCATGACCTTCGTCATCATCGCAGGCGGGATCGATCTTTCGGTCGGCTCCATTGTCGGCCTCTGCGCCATGGTCGCCGGCTATCTGGTTCTTTATGGCATCGACCTCGGCTTTATCGGTGTCGCCTACAGCGTCCAGTTCAACACGATCGAGATCTGCCTCATCGTGCTTGTCGTCGGCATATTCATAGGCTGGATAAACGGGATGCTGATAACAAAGCTGAATGTCGCGCCATTCATCGCGACGCTCGGCATCCTTTATGTCGCCCGCGGCTCGGCGCTTCTCTTCTCCGACGGCCGGACCTTTCCCAACCTCGCGGGCAATCCGGAATACGGATCGGACACGTTCCGCATCATCGGCTCGGGTACATTCTTCGGCCTGCCCGTCTCCGTCTGGATCATGGTCGTGGTCGCACTGGGCGCTGCCTATCTTGCAACGCGCACACCGCTTGGCCGGCATATCTATGCTGTCGGCGGCAACGAGCGCGGGGCGGCACTCTCCGGCGTCAATGTCGACCGCACGAAACTGTTCGTCTACATGTTCTCCGGGGTTTGCGCCGCACTTGTCGGCCTGATCATTTCGTCACAGCTGCAGGCCAGCCATCCGGCGACCGGCGAGACATTCGAACTCAACGCCATTGCCGCAGCCGTTCTTGGCGGTACATCCATGTCAGGTGGACGCGGCCGCATCGCCGGCACCATTGTTGGTGCATTCGTGATCGGCATTCTTGCGGATGGGCTTATCATGATGGGCGTTTCGTCCTTCTGGCAGACCGTCATCAAAGGTCTCGTCATCATCGCCGCCGTTGTCGTCGATCAGGTGCAGCAGAAGCTGCAGGCTCGTGTCGTCCTGCAGCAGAACGCGAATTGAGGATTTAAAGCGCAAGGCCATTCCTGTAATGATCCCATAGGAAGTGAATCGAATGGTTTCGATTGTTTGCGATTAAAGGATTAGGCAGGCCGGAATGGAAGCGAGAGAAGAGCAGGATGCTTCGGAGTCGATGATCGGCCTCCTGTCCGAGCCGAGACGGCGCCGTATCCTCGAATGGCTACAGGAAGAAGGGTCGGCGCGGGTGAGAGATCTCGCCGGCGCCTTCCGCGTGTCGGAAGCGACGATCAGGCAGGATCTGGAGCGGCTGGAAAGCGAAGGCTTCATCACCCGTGAACATGGCGGCGCCTACCTCAACACCGCAGCACCCGCGACCGGCACGATGACGCTCCACCACCAGGAGAACATGGACAAGAAGCGCCGCATCGGCGCGCTTGCCGCAAGCCTTGTCAAGGACGGCGAGACGCTGATCCTGGATGCGGGCACGACGACGACCGAAATCGCCACCCGACTGACCAACCGGCGCGACCTGACGCTGATCACCAATGCGCTGAACATCGCGATCATCTTGGGCTCGGTACCGACCTTTGCGGTGCATATGCCGGGCGGCCAGTTCAAATCGCCGACGCTGTCGCTCTCGGGCGACAAGTCGGTCGAGTATTTCCGCAACATCTTCGCCGGCAAGCTGTTTCTCGCCACCGCCGGCGTGGCGCTCGATGCGGGTCTCACCTATCCGAGCTTTGCCGACCTTCAGCTCAAGGAAGCGATGATCAAGGCCGCGGCGCATGTCTATCTCGTCGCCGATAGCACCAAGATCAACCGCTCGTCGTTCACCCGTCTCGGCTCGCTGGACGTGATCAATTCCTTCATCACTGATGACGGGATTTCCGACCGGGATGCGAAAGAATTCGAGAAGCGCGGTATCGAGGTTCTGATAGCAAAATAAAGCGCATCTTCCAGCGATTGCGCAATATTTTCATCCCTATCTGAATTTTCTGGGTGCGTTTGCCTGTTGCAATTCAAGCGTCTGTTGAAATAAACTTGGCCCGTTCTCAGGGCGGGGTGCAACTCCCCACCGGCGGTATCGGGGTCTCCCCCGGAGCCCGCGAGCGCTTCCCAAAAGGAAGGTCAGCAGATCCGGTGAGATGCCGGAGCCGACGGTTATAGTCCGGATGGAAGAGACCAACCCGCGGCGGCCTTTGACCGGGCTGCCCGTGGCGCTTGTTCGCCCAAGGGATAAGTTTTGTCGGCGAAAGCCGATGCAACAGCCTTCACCGGCTTAACCCTTGAAAGACTTGAAATGACGATTTCCAGAATTGAAGATGCAGTAGAAGCCTTCGCCCGCGGCGAAATGGTTGTCGTTGTCGATGACGAGGATCGCGAAAATGAAGGCGATCTGATCTTTGCTGCAGAAGATGCGACAAACGAAAAGATAGCGTTCATGATGAACAAGGCTCGTGGCCTGATCTGCATCGCCATGGACCACAATCGCATCGACGAACTCGAACTTCCCCTCATGGTGCCGAACAACACGGAATCGATGAAAACGGCCTTCACCGTATCCGTCGATTACATTCCGGGCACCACGACCGGCATCTCAGCGGCCGATCGCGCCGCGACCGTCAAGGCGCTTGTCGACCCGAGCGCCCGCCCTGCAGATTTTGCCCGCCCCGGCCATATCTTCCCCTTGCGGGCAAACCCGGAAGGCGTTCTCGGTCGCACCGGTCACACGGAAGCGGCAGTCGATCTTTGCAGGCTGGCCAGAAAATCCCCGGCCGGCGTCATCTGCGAAATTTCCAATGAAGACGGCACGATGGCCCGTCTTCCGCAGCTCGAGATCTTCGCCGAACAGAACGGCCTGCTGGTCATTACCATCGAGGATCTCGTTCGATACCTGAATGACGCGAAAGCCGGAGCGCTGGCAGCAGCCTGATAGCTCGGGATTGAGAAAGTTACGGCGAGCCCCACAGGCTCGCCGTTTTTTATTTGTGCTCCAGAGGCAGGATGATCCGCGCCACGAGCCCATTGGGCTGACGATCCAGCAGGACCAGTTTTCCATGATGCGCCTGGACGATCTCGGCAACGATCGAAAGCCCGAGACCGAAACCTGTTTCCGTGTCCTGGCGCGCTGTATCCACCTTGAAGAAGGGTTCCAGCACGCGCGTGCGATATTGCTCGGGAATTCCCGGCCCGTCATCGCTGATGTCGATAACCGCCTGACCATCGACTGCGCGAAGCTCGACAGTCACATGCGTGCCGAACTTGATCGCGTTTTCGCACAGGTTGGTAATCGCGCGTGTCAGCGCCAGCGGCTTGAAGTTGGTGACCATCCGCGCCGGGCCATCATACTGCACATCATGCCCCATATCGGCGAATTCGTCACAGGTCGTCTGCAGCATGGAAGCGAGATCCGCGCGTTGCGAGACTTCGCGTTGGTGGTTGTCGCGAAGATAACCGAGGCTTTCCTTCAACAGCCTGTCGATCCGCTCGATATCTCCCAGAAGACCTTCCCTGATCTCTTCTTCGCTCACCCTTTCCGCGCGAAGCCGCAGGCGCGTCAGCGGCGTCCGCAGGTCGTGGCTGATGCCACGCAACATCCTTGTTCGCGATTCCACCATGGTCGAGATTCGCCGCTGCATGCCATTCAGCGCCCGGGCGAGTGTGACGATTTCAGAGCTTCCACGTTCTTCGAAGATCGCCGGGCCGAGAGAAATGTCCGCTTTCATCGCCGCGGAAGCGATACGTCGCAAAGGGCTGGTCAGCGCCCGTACTGCAAAAAGCGAAAACAGGATGAGCAGCGTGACTGTTGCCACCAGATAGTTCGAACCGAATATCAGTGCATCGTTGCGAAGGAAGCTTTCGGGCAATTCCATGACGAGAAGTGTATCCTGATCGACTTGCGCGGCAAGCACACGTCTGCCGTCGGCAAATGTCCTCCAGCCACCAAATGGTACGGGGTGGTTTTCTGGAGGAAGTAGGCGATCGAGGATGACTTGGAGGAAAGGCTCGTCAGGCGAGGACGTGGTGAAACGTTCTGAATACGAGAGCGGCTGCAATGTCAGACGCCCGTCTTCGTGATTAGCCGCCGCCAGTATCACATCTCTGTCGCTGGGCGTTGCCGACGCAAACACAGAAGCGATCGCGGTCACGTGGGCCGACATACTTTCCATATCTGGAGCGCTGTATTCCTCCCTGACCCAACTTTCGAGCGTCGAACCGATGATGAAAGCAATGATCAGGCAGGCGAAAATGACTGCGGTGATCTGGCCGTGAATGGTCGAAATCAACCGGGAGACCCGAAATCCCAAAACGCCCCCTTGGGCCGTTCCGCCCGGTACAGATTGCATTGCGGCCCTTATCGCAGGCCCATTGCCCTGAAGATAAGGCCATCCGCTGCAAAACCACATTAAGTTTTGTGTCGATCGCACCCTGCCTTGCACCCAGGCCGTCCAATCCGCCTTGCCCGCAACAAAGCGTAACACAAAGACATGCTGCACCGCATCCATCCGTGACAGGACAGACGTGTTGCATGCACGGCTCGCCCTTGAGGTGGTGCCCGTGTTAAATTCACTGGAGCACCCATGTCTTTTATCCAACGGACCGATCGGCGACTTCTCGCAAGCGCCATATACGTCACGCTCGCGATCGCCGGCACGGTTTCGACCACGCTCGCCGCCGATGCAGGCCTTGCAGGACAGCCGCCGGAACCGCCATTCGACCAGGAGCGGTTCAACAAGGAAAAACCGGAACGCAACTGGAGCCTAATCGTCGGCGCCGGTGGAATTTACGAGCCGGAATATGAAGGTAGCGGCGACTTCAAGGTCCAGCCCGTACCATTCGTCGTCTTCACCTATGGCGAGTGGCTGGAGATCGATCCGCGCGGCGTGACGATCACCGCATTCGAGCACAACGGTTTCGCACTCGCCGCCAAGGTCGGTTACGAAGGCGGACGCGATGAAGACGACGCTGACCGCCTGAGGGGGCTGGGCGATATCGACTTCGCAGCCACCGTCGGCGCCAAGGCCTCCTATAAATGGGACGGCTTCGAGATTTATGCGAGCGTCGACCAGACCATCGAAGGCAGCGAGAGCCTGATCGGCACATTCGGCGCAGAATATCAGGCGCCGGTCAGCGAACGGCTGATCCTCGGCGCAGGCGTCGAGGCGGTGGTGGCCAACGACAAGCACATGCAATCCTATTTCGGCGTCACCGCCGCCCAGGCGGCAAGATCCGGTCTTGCGGAATACAAGGCCGAAGCCGGCCTGAAACGCGTCAACGTTTCGGCATCGGCAATCTACCTGTTGAGCGAAAACTGGCTTATCCGCGGCGAAGCCGGCGTGGGTTTCCTGACAGGAGACGCTGCAGACAGCCCGATCGTGGAAGAAAAGACACAGCCCTCCGCTTCTCTATTTGTCGGCTACAAATTCTGAAGAAGACGGGCGTCAAAGACGATGAAAGCCGGGCATTGCCCCGGCTTTTTTATCGGGTGCATCGCACCCGCGTCTGAGCGCACCGCAGCCATTCAAGCCTGTTCGACATTGGCGGTAAACATGTAGCCGCCGAGCCGCACGGTTTGCAGCAGAACCGGGCTTTTCGGATCGGCCTCGATCTTCTGTCTGAGACGGCTGATATGGACATCAACACTGCGTTCGATCGGACCGGCAAGGCCGGTATGGGTGAGCGAAAGAAGCTCTTCGCGCGTAATCACCCGGCCGGGATTGCGGCAGAAGGCGAGCAGAAGATCAAATTCCGTCGTCGTCACGGAAACCCGGGCATTGCTCGGATCATGCAGTTGTCGGCGCAGGGGGTCTATCTGCCAGCCTTCGAAGCGGAGCTTTCGCTGAACCGCGGTGTTCACCAGCCCGTAGGATGCACGCCGAAGCAGGCTGCGGATACGGGCAACGACTTCGCGGGGGCTGAACGGCTTGGTGACATAGTCATCGGCACCGACCTCCAGCCCGACGATGCGGTCAACCTCTTCACCGAGCGCGGTCAAAAGAATGATCGGCGTCGTCTTTTCCGAGCGGATGCGCCGGCAGATGCTCAGACCATCTTCACCGGGCAACATGACATCCAGGATGATGAGGTCGAATTCGTTGGTGCGTAAGAGGGCGTTCATTACATGCCCGTCTTCGGCAACGGTCGCCACCATGCCGTTTTCCTGAATGGCAAGCGCGAGCAGCTTACCGATTTCGGGATCATCCTCGACAATCAGGATCTTTGCATTGGCTGAGTTTGCTTGCACGGCTGTCGTCCTTGATCGCCTGACTGCACGCGTTTCGCATGCCCGCCGGGGAGCATATGTTTCGCTTTATTAAGTTTTGTTACGAAGCTTGGGAAGAAATCGACAATACAAGCAGTTACGCATTTCTGCATGCCCGAAAAGCCTCCGGGAAGCTTTGTGAGATGGCACGCAACAATACGAAACAAGACAAAATGAACCGGCCATGTCGCCAGGAATAGCTTGCTCCAAAAACCTGGAGCAAACCTATGACGTTACCAGTCTCGCGCAACAAGCAAGCAGGCTTCCACCTTTCGCTCGTCGTCATGGCGACGGTGGTTACGAGTGTCGCATTCTATCTCAATCCATCCATCGACATGACCGTTTCACAGCATTTCTTTGACGGCGAACAATTCCCCCTGAAGCATAATGGATCGCTGCAGACACTGCGGCAGGCGAATTTCTGGGCCGGTACGGTCGTGATAGGTGCGTCAATGCTCCTGCTGCTCTCGCAGCGTCTGAGGAATGCGATTGGTGTCAGTCTCGGCCGCACATTTGTTCCGCTGATCACCTACGGCGTGGGCGTCGGTCTTATCGTGAATATGCTCCTGAAGAACACGTTTGGAAGGGCAAGGCCACGCGACACATTTGGGCTTGGTGGTGAGGATCCCCTGTCCGCTGCCTGGGAATTTTCCCAGGCTTGTGCATCGAACTGTTCGTTCACGTCGGGAGAAGCAGCAGGCGCAATGGCAATGATGTCTCTCGTCTATCTCCTCCCGGCCGGCCAGAGGACAATTCGCAGGATAGTGCAGACCCTGCTCGGCATTTTAGCCGTCTCATTGTCGTTCAACCGCATTCTGTTTGGCGGGCATTATCTCTCCGACGTCGTACTTTCCATGCTCATCGTCACCATCGTGATGCTCTCAGCGGATTTGCTGCTGCGCCAAGTCCAGCGGGTCCGATTTGTTGTCGAGAAGAATGGTGAGGCCTACCCGGTGTGAAAACCACGGCCGACGTCGATATCGCGCATCTGCGCCGTAGCCCGAGCTTTCGGGCTGCGGCCTATTTCATGACAACGCCAAAGAGATTTCACCATGGAAAATTCCCGTCTTACCGGGTCTCACCAGCCCATCACAAAAGACCTGGCGAACAGGGTAAAGAGCATCATCGCGACCTATCTTGATCTTCCCGAAGAGCTTCTCGTCGAAGATGCAAGCCTGTCGCAGGATCTGGGTGCGGACTCGCTCGAGATCACCGAGATGGTGATGGCCTTCGAAGAAGAGTTTGGCTTTACCATCAATGACGACATGGCCGACCGGTTTCTGACGGTCGGCGACATTATCCGACATCTGCAAGCCTCTGAGAACGCCAGGGCGGATCGGCTTTGAGAATTTACGTGCCGGGAAGCAAAGGCCCATGCCTTTCGGCATGGCTCTGTTTTTGCATCCCTTTTCTTCTCACAGCCTCGCCAGGGAATTTGACGTTCATCCGATGCAGGCTGCTTTGAATGCATAGAAGCCCCCTCTCACGTTTGATTTTTCAGGTACTGATATCGGCAGTTCTTGCCGGCGCGCTTCTGGGCGGCCCTGTTATCCTGATGCTTTTGGTGGATCGCAGCTATTGAAGTATCGAGGCCACGCCTCGCCTGCGGCAAGCTCGGAATAGGTGACGCACTAAGCTCCAGTTTGCGGACATCGCATTCCCAAACAATATGCAGAAACGGATGACGGGGCCAGCCTGCGGAAGCTGGCCCCGTCCAGACGCGCCGGGGATCGGCCTGGGGGGCCGTCGGATCATGGCGCGCCTATTTCTGGACCTCTTTCAGGTCCGCTTCGGCCGACTGGAGGAAAGGCCTGAAGATTTGGCCTGCACGATCGCCGCCGGCGGAGACGATCAGGTGCAGGGAGGGGATCACCACCAGCGAGAGGATGGTGGAAACCAGCAGCCCGCCGATCACCGCGATTGCCATCGGAGCCCGAAACTCGCCCCCCTCTCCGATACCGAAAGCCGAGGGCAACATGCCGCCTACCATGGCAAGTGTCGTCATGATGATCGGGCGCGCCCGCTCGCGGCAGGCTTCGACAACCGCCTCTCCGCGCGAAAGCCCATGCGCCTCCCGCTCGACGGCGAAATCCACCAGCATGATCGCATTCTTGGTGACGATACCCATCAGCATCAGGATACCGATCACGACAGGCAGGGATATCGGGTAGCCGCTGAGAAGCAGCGCCGCGACGACCCCGCCGATGGAAAGTGGCAGCGATGCCAGGATGGTGAAAGGCGACAGGACGCTTTTGAAAAGCAGGATCAGGACGATGAGCACCAGCATGATGCCGCCACCCATGGCAACGGCAAAACTCTCGAATATCTCTCCTTCCGTATCCGAATCGCCGGTCGCCTGGACACGCACGCCATCCGGCAGGGTCTTCACGCTTTCGAGCTGCATCAACCGCTCAAGCCCCTGGCCTGATGTGAGGCCATTCGCCATGTCAACGCCGATCTCGATCCGGCGCTGGCGCTCGAAACGATCGATCGCCGCAACTGTCTCATCGAGACTGATCGTGGCGACCGCCGACAGCGGCAATTGTCCACCATTTGCGGCCGGAACGCTCAGCGTCTCGAAGACCCCCAAATTTCCCCGCGCGGCGCGATCGAGAACCACGCGGATCGGGATCTGCCGCGAGCCCTCGATAAAATTCGCCAGGCGCGAATCCACATCGCCGATCGTCGAAATCCGCATCGTGCTGGCAATGGCTGCGGTGGAGACACCGAGCGTCGCCGCCTTTTCGGTATCGACCGTCATGCGCAGCTCCGGCCGCATCGCGACATTGTCACTCGAAGCCCCGACAAAGCTGCTGTCTGATGCCATCTCGCGAAGGATCCGATCGGTCGCGGCCTGAACTGCATCGCCGTCACTGCCCAGCACGGAAAAAGATATGTCGCGACCGCCGCGATCGTTGAGAAAGCGCAGTCGCACATCTGGAATATCGACCAGCGCCTTTTCGAGTTCGGCTTCGATAGCAAAGGAAGACCGGTTACGCTCCGCCTTGTGCACGAGGTCGACGGAGACGACAGCATAACGCACATCCTGCTGGCCGCTCATGCTCGATCCGGCCCGAACCAGCACACCCTCGACTTCGGCGAGCTTACCGATCGTGGCGGCAATCCCGTCGGTGACCTGACGGGTCTCGTCGAGGCTTGTGCCGGGTGGCAATTCGACGGCCAGCGTCAGGCGGCCGGTGTCTTCTTCCGGCAGGAACGTGGTCGGAACCGACATAAGTGACATCATCGCCAGCGCGAACAGGCCGAAGGCGGCTGTGACCGTCAACCATTTCCACCGCAGCGTCAGCCGCAGCAGCCACTCGTAGGCGAGCGACAATTTTCCTTTTCTCGGTTCGACCGGCGGAGCGGCGGTCATGATATAGGCCGCCATGACCGGAGTGATCAGCCGCGCGACGAGAAGCGAAAAGAACACCGCGATAGCCACGGTCAGGCCGAATTCGCGGAAATATAGCCCAACGACACCGCTCATCAGCCCGACAGGCGCAAAGACGGCGATGATCGTTGCCGAGATCGCAATCACTGCCAGACCGATTTCGTCCGATGCATCGAGTGCCGCGCGATAGGCGGATTTTCCCATGTTGCGATGCCGGACAACATTTTCGATCTCGACGATCGCATCATCGACCAGGATGCCGGTCACCAGCGTAATGGCGAGCAGGCTGAGGATGTTGAGCGAAAAGCCGAGCATGTCGATGGCAAAGAATGTCGGGATGATCGACAGCGGCAATGCGACAGCCGCAACCAGCGTCGCGCGCCAATCGCGCAGGAAGAGGAACACGACGATGATCGAAAGTGCCGCCCCTTCGAGCAGGGTATTGATCGCCGAATGATAATTTCCTTCCGTGTATGAAATCGTGTCATCAACAATCTCGAAGCGAAGACCGGGATGGCTGAGACGTAGTTTTTCGACCGCAGCGAATACTCCATTCGCCACGGTGACGGCGCTTGCGCCCTGGGACCGATAGACTGAGAAACCGACGACATCGGAACCGTTCAGAGTCGCAAACGCGCGCGGTTCGGCAAAGGTGTCGCTGACGGTTGCGACATCCGCCAGCCGGACCGAGTTTTCGCCGCCAAGCGACAGGCGGGTTTCCGCCAAGCCGGAAACGGTGCTAGCGGCGGCGGCTGTCGTCAGCACCTGTTCGCGGCCCTCCATATCACTGCGCCCGCCCGAACGGTCGAGCTGGGTTTCCATGATCGTCTCGTTGACCGAGTTGACCGAAAGCGACAATGCCTGCAGCCGGTCGGCATCGAGCTCGACATGGATCTCGCGGTCGGCCCCGCCGATCCGATCGATACGCCCGACGCCGGAGAGCCCCTGCAGGTCGCGTTTTACCGTATCATCGATTAACCAGGATAGTTCGGTCACCGTCATTTCCTGGCTGGAGACGGCATAAGTGACGATCGATTGCGCCTCCTCCTCGATCCGTTCGATGATCGGCTCGTCGATCGCGCTCGGCAGATCACCCCTGATCCTTGTCACGGCATCTCGCACATCGTTCATCGCCCGATCCGGCGAAACCAGGCCGAGTTCGAATTCGACCGTGGTGACCGAACGCCCCTCGCCGATCGTCGACGACAATTCCTTGATCGCCGGAAGCGAGGCGATCGCATTTTCGACAAGCCGCGTCACCTCGGTTTCCAGTTCGACCGGCGTGGCGCCGGATTGCTCGACCGTGACCTTCACGGCCGGCGTTATGATCGTCGGGAGATAGGTGATCGGTAGCCGGGTAAAGCTGTAGATGCCGACAACCGTCAAGATGACGAAAAGCAGGATGGAGGGAAGCGGATTGCGGATCGCCCAGGCGGAAATATTGCCGCTCATCGCGCCATCTCCCTGCTTTCCATGGCAAGGGCCGAGGCCATGTGATCGGAAACAGACCGCTCCGACATGGCCATAACGGGCCGGACCTTTTCCTGGGCTTTCAGAAACCCGCCGGATTTCAGCACGACCATCTCGCCATCGCTGACACCGGCAATTATTTCGACAAAGCCCTCCTGCCGGATGCCGACAGTCACATCGCGACGATCCACGACACCGTCCTTGACGACGAAGACATTGCTTGCGCCGCTTGCGGTATTCACCGCACTGCCGGGTAGAAGAATGTTACGCCGCGCCGGAGCGTTAATGCTTCCGCGGGCAAAGACGCCGGGCTTCAGCCCATCCGCCTCATCCAGTTCGATGCGCACTTCGCCGCTGCGCGTAACCGGATCGACCTGCGCTGCATTCAGCCGCAACCTGCCACCGAGCTGCCCCTCATATCCCGGCAGGCTGATCTGCGCCCGCATGCCTTCATCGAGCCGCAGAAAACTCGTTTCCGTCACCTGCGTGGAAAACTCGATTTCAGCATCCTTGGCGATGACGAATAGCGGATTGGCGGAAGCAGACGTCATCGCCCCGATGCGCGCTGTTCGCTTGAGCACCAGCCCGGCATCGGGCGCACGGACCGTGCTGCGCTTGATCGTCAGCTCGATTTCCTTCCGCTCGCGGGCAATCAGCTCCGCATCGGCTTCCGCCAGCGCAAGCGACTGGCGGGCAAGCCGCAGTTCCGCCACCGCACGGGCATGGGCATTTTCATGTTCGTCCAGAAGCTGCTGCGATACGGCGCCTCTCGGCTGTAGCGCCCGACTGCGCTCCAGGAGCTTGCGCGCCTCCGCCTCGCTGACGGCGGCAACTTCCAGCCTGCTTTCCTCCACTTCAGCGGCGGCTCTTGCCCGCAGCATGCTGACCGAATTCTTGTCGAGCAGCATGCGTGCTTCGGTCGTGTCGATCAGCGCAAGCGGCTGCCCTCTCTCGACCCGCTGCCCGGATTCGGCAAGGATATGTTCGATCACCCGTCCCTCGATGAAAGGACGAACTTCCACCTCTTCCCTGGCAACCAGCGAGCCGACAACGGGGATCTTCTCGGTCACCTCGCCTTTTCGAGCGACGACGACCGTGACCGGCGTCTGGCTTTCAGCCTGTGACGCGGAGAAGAACACCAACCACAGCACCAATGCCGAGACGGCAAGACGCAGTTGCGGCAGCACTGATCGGGATATCCCGTACATGAGGCACCTTTCGGTTTTATCCGCACATGTCTGCGGATGATACGGAAGGAACCGTAGCGATCAGACGCGCGGCCGGTGTGTCGTCACGTTAAGAAAGGTTACACCCGCCGCCAGCGCGGCAATGCTGTCGATCAAAGCCCGATGATCGCCGGCCACCAGCCAAGGCCGACGAAAAGGCTGCCGGCAATGCCCGGAAGCAGAGGCAGAAAGCGCCTGATTGGTGCGACCTGCTGTCGTTCGAGGATCTTTATTCCGAGCCAGACGCTCCACAGCAGCCCCATGAGAAACAGCCCGCCGCGGATCGCGCCCGCGCCGCTTGCACCAAAAGCGGTATATCGCAACGGTTCCAGCAGTTCTGCCCCAAGCCCGATGATCAGGCTAATCAGCGCAATCGGAGCATATTGATAACCGAGTTCGGTAAACAACTGCCCGAAGCCGCCATCTGCCCCTGCACGCTTCGCCAGAAAGGCACTCGCCGCAGTCAACAAGGCAAGGACAGCGGTCAATGCCGCCATGACCGCCAACATGAAGAAGACGATCATGACGAAATCGAGCCAGCGGAACACTTCCGCACGCGCCGGATGAATACTCATCAGCCAGGATGGGCCGACAGTAGTGACCCAGTTCCAGTGATGCTGGATTGCAAACACGCCAAAAGCCTGCCGCCATTGCTGATATTGCGGCAGCACCAGCCAGAGGAAGCCGCCGAGGGCGACTCCGGTATCCAGAAACAGGAACCAGGCCTCCGCCTTGTTGGCGCGATGATCACGAATATCCTCGATCTCGCGGCCCGGACGACGGATATCCAGCCGGATACTGCCAGCCGCGTGCGGGTGGACGCAGCGAAAGCACTCGATACAGTGCCGGCTTTCACTCTTGCGCGGCAGGTCGATCATCGTCGGGCAGGCACCTTTCTGGCTATAGGCATCGCCGCCCGGCAGCCGGATTTTCGGCGTGAACTGAACCGCGCCAAGCCGGGAATAAAGCCCGAGCACCCGGCCGATCGGGCAGAGATGCCTGCACCAGACGCGTTTCTTGCGGCCATAAAGGCCGCCGATCGCGATTGCCAAAAGCATGGTGCCGCCGAAAAGTCCGGCAGCAGCTTCTGGATGATCCCGCACACCGATCGTCTGGCCGTAAAGCGTCATTACGATGAAGCTGAGCGCAGGCGTGCCTTCCCAGCGGATCCAGGCCGGGATCCGGCGCTGCAGCCCGTAACGATTGGCAAGCTCGGACGCAGCCCCCATCGGGCACAAAAGACCGCACCAGATCCGCCCGAAGACGATGACCGACAGAAAGACAAGCGGGAACCAGATGCCCCAGAGCAGATATTGCAGCGCCAGCGTTCCATTCGACAGCGGCGTCGTTTCCGGCGGCGGATCAGGCAGCAGAAGCGGCAGGCCGAGCACCAGAAGAAACACGAGAAACATGATGCCCTGGATGATCCAGTAATACGGGCGCGTCCGCACGCAGAATGCTTCGAGTGCGATGAGCCAGTTCGGGCGTTCGGGCAGTTCCTCCGCCTCAACCAGCAGCGATGGCGCGAACGTTGCCGCCGGAGCGAAATCACGATGACGGTAAACCTCTGTCATTTCATCTCTCTCGGCACAACAACAATTCCAGCGTGTAAATATGTCGCACGCCCGAATTGGAATGAGATACCAATCAATCAGGATAAACACTCTCATATTTAACATGGAGATCAGCCGAAGTACTTGAATTTTGTCATTTATATCATGACCTTGATGAAAACTTTCAGGCTTGACTCCACATTTTTCCAGGCAGATGTTCGCGCCACATTTTCCCGAAAAGGACCTGTTATGCGCGAAACCCAAATTTTCAAGACGGCATTCCTGCCCGCCGCTTTTGCTGCTGCAACACTCTTTTCCGCCGGCTCGGCATCTGCCCTGGAATATCCGATCGGCGAGCCGCAGGAAGCAGGCGGTATGGAAGTGGCTGCGGTCTATCTGCAGCCGATCCTGATGGAGCCGGCTCACATGATGCGCGCAGCCGCCGATTCCGACGTGCATCTGGAAGCCGATATCCACGCGACGAAGGATAACAAGAACGGGTTTGCCAATGGCGACTGGGTGCCGAACCTGACGATTAGCTATGTGCTGACCAAGGGCGGCGTGAAAGTGTCGGAAGGCCCGCTGATGCCGATGGTTGCCTCCGACGGGCCGCATTACGGCGACAACGTCAAGCTCGACGGCCCCGGCGACTATAACCTCGTGTTCAAGATTGCAGCGCCGGACGGGATGATGTTCGGCCGCCATGTCGATGACGAAACCGGCGTCGCCAAATGGTTCGAGCCGTTCGAGACCAGCTATGACTTCACTTTCACGGGCGTGGGCAAAAAGGGTGGCTACTGATCACTCTTCCCCCCGTAAGGAACAGTGCCTTGGCCTCACCATGGCGCTGTTCCTCGCGTTTTCGATTGTTCCGCCGGCAATAGTGGCGGCCGCTGACGATCCAAGCTTCACCATAACGTTCAACGATGGCGTGGTTTCGCCGTCGCGTCTCGAAGTGCCGGCCGAAACCCGCTTCGAAATCCGGCTGATCAACAACGGCAAGACACCGGCGGAGTTCGAGAGCATTCCGTTGAGCAAGGAGAAGGTGATCGGACCGGGGGTCTCCACCTTCATCGTCATCAAATATCTTGATCCGGGCGAATATTCGTTCTTCGACGATTTTCATCCGGACGCTCCGCCCGCCGTTCTCGTCGCGGTTCCTTCTGAGGACTGACATGTTTGCCTCCATTGCCTTTGTCGTCTGGCGCGAGAGCGTCGAAGCCCTTTTGGTGATCGGCATTCTCGATGCCTGGCTGGTCAGCCGGAGCGTGGAGACGCGCCGCGCCCGCGGTTTTCTCTGGGGCGGCGCAGCGGCGGGGCTCGGCGTCGCCGGTGTGCTTGCAGGACTCCTGCTCTGGCTGGGCGAAACAGTCTCCGACGACGCCCAGACGATCTACCAGACGGTGATCGCGCTGCTCGCAGCCGGGCTGATCCTGCAGATGGTCTTCTGGATGCGCAGCCACGGCCGCTCGATGCGCGGCGAGCTCGAAAGTTCGCTCAGCACGGCGGTTGCCGCAGGCAGTTGGTGGGGTGTCTTCGCCCTTGCGCTCATTGCGGTTGCCCGCGAAGGCAGCGAAACGGTCGTGTTCATCTACGGTATTCTGTCTGCTGGTGTCATGGGCTCGCTGCTTGCCGGAATTCTTGCCGGAGTGACCGGTTTCGTCGCGGCTGCAATCACCTATGCCCTGCTGATGACCGGCAGCCGGGTCATCTCCTGGCGGGTTTTCTTCCGGATTTCCGAGATCGTGCTGCTCTTCCTCGCCTGCGGCCTGCTGATGACAGGGATCGACGGATTGATCAATCTCGATATCCTGCCGCGCCTGTCGCACGCGCTGTGGAACAGCAATTTCCTAATGTCCGACGGCACGACAGCCGGCGGTTTCTTCGCATCCATGACCGGCTATCGCGCCCGGCCGAACCTGATGCAGCTCATTGTCTTCTTTGGCTACTGGATCGCGGTGCTGGCCATCATCTACCGGCCACGCAAAGGTTCGTTCTCCACCGCTGCGCATCACTAGCGATTTGCCCGGGTGCTTTGTGTCAGCATATGGTGTGGCCATTGCCTGAATGGCCGTATCTCTTTTCACACAGAGGAATGTGTGGCGGGCATCACATTGTCGGGGATCGGGCACACATATTTCCGGCCATCGGTCTTCTCTGTCCATTCCGCCTTTGCGGCTTCCAGAAGTTCGGGAGACGTCATAAGCGAGAGGCCAGTCGCCGCCAGCGTCTTTGCTGCATGTGCCATGGCTTTGTGAGCCCCCGCGCTTTTTCCCTGTGCCACCACCTGCCAGGTGTGAGGATTGGTGCCGATTGCCCAGGTGGGCGTCCAGCATTGCGCTGTCGGCGTTACCCAGCTTACATCTCCCACGTCCGTAGATCCGGCACGGAAATGCGAAGACCCCTCGAAGTCGCGCAGACCCAGATGCAACGGTGTCGAACCATCGACCTTTGCATTGGAAAAAACATCGCCCTTGATCTGATAAAGGCGGATGCTGCTCCTGATAGCTTCGTCAGTAAATGTGTCTTGGATAGACTTGGCGAATGCGAGATCCGTTTCATCGAAAGCGATGGGACCGAGCGCCACCATGTTGTCATGCATGGCCGTTTCAAGGGTGATGTTTGGCAGAAGATTGGTGGAGGCCGTGTCGAAGACGATTTCGACCTCTGTCTCGGTCATCATTGCCGCGCCGCGGGCGACCTTGTCGACACGCTTGGCAAGATCGAGCGCCTGCGACATTTCCGGCGCGCGAACCAGATAGACAACTTCCGCATGGGCCTGCACGACATTGGCGGCGCGCCCTCCGGTATCGGTTATCGCATAATGCACGCGGCAATCCTGCGGCATGTGTTCGCGCAGGAAATTGACGCCGACGTTCATCAGTTCAACGGCATCCAGCGCCGAACGGCCGAGATGCGCTGCATTCGAGGCATGGGCGGCGAGGCCCTTGAAGCGATAGAAATATTCAAGAACCGCCAGATTGTTGGTGGAGCGTACGCCGTTGAATGGCGCCGGATGCCAGGTAAGCGCCGTATCGACGTCATCAAACAGGCCCGCACGCACCATGAACGTCTTTCCCGAGCCGCCTTCTTCCCCGGGGCAACCGTAATAACGCACGGTGCCAGCTAGGTTGTTGTCCCTCATATGCCGGGCGAGCGCGATGGCCGCCATCAGGGAACCGACACCCAAAAGATTGTGGCCACAGCCGTGGCCGGTCGCGCCGGAAACGATCGGCTTGGGCTCGGCCACATCCGCAGCCTGGCTCATTCCCGCCAAGGCGTCGAATTCTCCGAGCAGCGCGATCACCGGCTTGCCGCTGCCGAATTCGCCGATGAAGGCCGTGTCCATGCCCGCCACGCCACGACGCACAGCAAACCCATTCTTCTCCAGCGCCTTTGCCAGCATATCCGACGAACGCCTTTCTTCGAACTTCAACTCGGCAAAATCCCAGATTCTGTCGCTGAGTTCGGAGAATTCCGGTTTCATCTCTTCGATCGCGTTGGCAATCGACGTCACGGCATCGCGGTTCATGGCCTGTCCTCGCATGAATGTGTGAGCGCCCTCAGGACGCAGAAAAACATCCGGCGATCTCCCGTCGGTTGAATTTCCTTGAAAAGGTAGACAGGCGCGCCGATCCTTGCCGGCGCGCTCAAGACTCAGTTTTCGACCGAGACTTCCCAGAGGCGGGCATTCGACTGCCAGACCGGCTGGCCTTTCAGCTTCTTCGTCGCGCCCCAGACGTCCACCATGTCGTAGAGAAAGATGCCCGGCATTTCCTTCAGCATCAGCTCATGGAACTCATCGAAGATCTTCTGACGCTTTTCCTGATCGGCTTCAGCATAAGCGGCGTTCATCAGTTCGACGGCTTTCGGATCGTCCCACATCAGCGATGCGTTTTTGTCCTTGTTGCCGACATAGAAAGAATACATCAGCGCCGGGTCGAGACGCGGCGCGACCGACTGCGAGATCACCTGATAATTGCCGGAGCGGCGGCGGTCGACCTGGGTCGCGTAATCCAGCACTTCGATCTGCACGTTGAGGCCCGCCTGCTGCATCATCGCCTGCGCCATGACGGCCGCCGGGAAGCTCGGCACGTTGCCGCGCTTGTTGGCGATGATCGAGATCGGCTCACCCTTGTAGCCGGCATCTGCCAGTTCCTTCTTGGCAGCCTCGATATCGTAGGGAAGACGCGTCTTCTGGGCCTCGTCGAAATAGACGCTGTCCTGCGATACCATCGAGCCGTTCGCCTCGCCGGTCCCGTTCGATGCAGCGGCCACCAGTTCATCGAGATCGAGCGCCATTGCCATGGCGCGACGCACGCCAGGATTGCTCAAGACCTTGTCGCGGGTCTGGATATAGAAAAGGTTCTTGCCGTTGTTGCGCGAAACGATCAGCTGCGTCTTATCGCTGGCCTTGAACTCCGGGATAAGATCGGGTGAAATTTCGGCCGTATCGAGTACACCGGACTCCAGACCGGCCTTCACGGTCGATGCATCCGGGATAATCATGAACTTGATGCCGTCGGCCAGCGGCCGTTTGGAGCCGACCATGCCATCCGGCTTGCCGTCATTCTCCGGCGAGACGTAATCAGCGAATTTCTTCAGATGGATATACTCACCCTTCTTCCACTCGTCCCATTGAAACGGTCCGGTGCCGATCGGCTTGACGAAGCTGCCATCGGCAGCAACGGAATCCGGTGAGATCATGCCGGTATAACCGCATTCCGGACGCGACATCAGGCCGAGGAAAACCGCAGATGGCTTTTCAAGAGTGATTGCGACGGTCGAAGCATCCGCGGCCTTCACGTCCGTAACCGGTGCTGCACCGCCCTTGGCGAAGTCGTTGAGGCAGGTCCATTTGGTTTCCGGCTTCAGGTACCGCGTCCAGTTCCAGACGACCTCCTCCGCCGTCATCGTCTTTCCGTTGTGGAATTTCACATCCGTGCGCAGTTTGAACGTATAGGTCAGGCCGTCGGCGGAGGTTTCGAAACTCTTGGCCAGAAGCGGCTTCACCTCGCCGCTATTGTTGTAACCGACAAGCCCCTCGACGATATGCAGGATGACGCCATCGGTATTGCCATCGCGGTTGACGCCGGGATTGGCGCTGCGCAGATCGGAACTCTGCGCGATCGTGATATCGCGGGCATTGGTTATGCTGGTCATTGCAAGCAGAGCCGTGCCTGCCAGAAGAAGCTTTTTCATTGTTCTACCCTCTTTTTGCTATTGTTGATGTCTACGACTGGAACCTGTTCCAGCAGGCCTGCGCCAGCCGGCCGATCGTTTCGAGCGAAAGCGTGTATCCCGGCGTGCCATCGGCCATGACCTGCGGCACGTCATCGGTATAGGCGGTGATGATGAAGAACGGCGCGCCACCTTTGTAAACGATGCCGGCATCCATGCGGCCGCGCTTGCCGCGCCCGCTTTTGCTCGCCACCAGCGTTTCGAACGGCAGGCGTGAACGGATGCCGTAACGCAGGATCTGGTGCTTCAGCGTCTCCATGGCGAAGGAGCACAGTTCGGCGCTACATCCGAGCTTCTCCTGCGCCTGCGTCGAGGATTGCGCATCGAGAATGGTCTGCAGCAGCAGAACCTGATCGGCGGCCGATGTCGTCGTCACCGTCGTCAGCGCATGGTCGGCCGGCAGGGCGAGCGGCGGAATGAGGAAACGATGATGTGTATTGGCCATGCCGAGCGCCTTGCAATAGCCATCCACCTCTTCCAGCGTCAGCCGCTCCAGCACCATTTTCGTGCAGACATTGTCGCTCAGCGTCATCATGCCGGTGATCGCGTCTCTCAGCGAAATCACGATACCCGGCGTCATGTAGCGGAACATGCCGCTCGCCACTTCCTTGGCCAACCTTTCCTCGTAGGTCACCGGTTCATCCAGATCGAGCCGCCTTTCATGTGCCGCCTTGAGTGCGGCCATCATGATCGACGTCTTGCGGGTGCTGCCGGAAGGCGTTTCTTCGTCGGCGCCACGGCGGATTTCCTCACCCGTCAACAGATTGCGCACCATGAAGCGCGTGACAAAGGGCTGGGCGTCGCAGATCGCGAACAGCTGGTCGGCAGTAGTCATCGTATTCATCCTGTTATGCATCGTTTTCGAGCCGCCATTTGAGTGTCACGCCGCCCCGCTCGTTGTGGCCGAGCGCGGGAATGGCCGAGAGCAGGCGGCGGGTATAGGCTTGCCTGGGGTTGTCGAAGATCGTGTCGCGATCTCCCTCTTCGATGATCCGGCCGTCCTGCATGACGACGACACGGTCAGCCACCTGCTCGACCACGCCGAGATCGTGGCTGATGAACAGGCAGGAAAAGCCGTAGCGTTTCTGCAGGTCGGAAAAGAGGTCGAGCACCTGTGCGCGCACCGTCACGTCGAGCGCCGAGACCGGCTCGTCGGCGATCAGGAAGCGCGGCCGGCGGGCAATCGCGCGGGCAATCGCCACACGCTGCCGCTGGCCACCGGAAAGCTCGTGAGGATAGCGGCTGGCGTAATCGGCGTTAAGGCCTACTTCCTCCAGCGTTTCCAGCGCCCGCTTGCGCTTTGCCTGAGCGTCGAGATCGGGCACCAGTCGGAGCGCCTCCTCGACCAGCGCCAGGATCGTCATGCGCGGATCGAGCGAGGAATACGGGTCCTGAAACACCATCTGGCAGTTCAGGCGATAGTCGCGCCAGTCCTCGTCGCGTGAACGCCCCTGAAAGCGGATATCGCCTTCGCTTTCCTTGACCAGACCGGCAATCGTGCGGCCAAGCGTGGTTTTGCCGGAACCGGAGCCGCCGACCAGCGCGACGACCTCGCCCTCGTGGATATCGATGCTGATGCCATGCAGGGCGCGCTTGGGTTTCGCCTTCTTGAGCAAAGATTTGCGTCCCGCATAATCGACAACGATATTGCGGGCCGAAACCATCGGTGCCTTCGACGTATCGAGCGCACGCGCCTCGCCGCGGAAGGGCAGAGAGGACAGAAGCTTCCTCGTATAATCGTGCTGCGGGGCATCGAGCAGATCTTCGGTGCGCCCCTGTTCGACGATCGAGCCCTTTTCCATCACCACGATGCGGCTCGTATAACGCGCCACCATCGGCAGGTCGTGGCTGATCAGAAGAACGGCGGTGCCTTCGGCCCGCGTCAGCTCGACCATAAGCTCCATGACATCGCGCTGGATGACGGCATCGAGCGCCGTGGTCGGTTCGTCGGCGATCAACAGCGCCGGTTTCAGCAGCATGACCGACGCGAGCATGATACGCTGGCGCATGCCGCCGGAAAACTCGTGCGGATAGGCGGCAAGCGCTCCCTCCGGATTCTTGATGCCGATACGCTTCAGCATGTCGAGAATGCGGGCGCGACGGTCCTGTGGCGACAGTTTGGTGTGAAGGACAAGCCCCTCCTCCAGCTGCCGGCCGATGGTCATCGACGGGTTGAGCGATGTCATCGGCTCCTGGAAAACCACGCCGATTTCGCCGCCGCGCAGATGCCGAAGCTCCCTGTCCTTCATTGTCAGGACATCGCGGCCCTTGTAGCGGACGGAGCCACCCGTAACCTTGATCGCCGGAGGCAGAAGCGAGATCAGCGCACGGGTGGCCAGCGTCTTGCCGGAGCCGCTTTCGCCGACGATGCCAAAGATTTCGCCCGGCGCGATGTCGAAGGAGATGCCCTTGACCACCTCGAGACCGGTATGGGCAACTTCAAGCGAAAGGCTGTTGACGCTCAAAAGCGTTTCTGCGGACATGTCCTTGGTCATTTCAGGCCCCTCATGCGCGGGTCGAGGCGGTCGCGAAGGGCGTCGCCGAGCAGATTGATGCCGAGCAGGGTCAGCGCGATGCAGATACCGGGGAAAAGACCCAGCCAGACGGCCTGCTGGATGAAGGGACGGCCGGCGGCCAGCATATTGCCCCATGTGGGTGCCGGTGGCGGCACGCCGAGACCGAGGAAGGAAAGCGCGCTTTCCGACAGGATCGCCCAGCCGAACATCGAGGTGGCAAGCACGGTGATCGGCGCAAGGCAGTTCGGCAGGACATGTCGGAACAGCGTGAACAGCTCCCCATTGCCCATCACCCGCGAGGCTTCGATGAACTCGCGTTCGCGCAGCGACAGCACGGCGCCGCGCACCACGCGTGCCATCGACGGCGTGTAGGCAATACCGAGCGCAAAGATGATGCCGTATTGGTTGGCGCCGAAGACGGCAAGCAGGCCAAGCGCCAGAAGAATGCCGGGAAAGGCCAAAAGCGCATTGTTGACGGCCATGATGACACCATCCATCCAGCCGCGGGCATAACCGCTGACAAGGCCGATGAGAGTGCCGAAGATCGTGGCGAAGCTGACGGTCAGAAAGCCGATCCAGACGCTCGCCTGGGCTCCGACCATCAGGCGGCTCAGCACATCGCGGCCGAATTCATCAGTCCCGAGAAGATGCGTGGCGCTCGGCCCGGCAAGACGGGCGGTGAACGACAGTTTCATCGGGTCGAACGGCGTCCAGAACAGGCCAAGTGCGGCGGTTGCGATGAGAACGGTGATGAGAAACCCGCCGATAAGGCCGTTGAGAGTGAACTTTTTCATTCGGCGACAACCCGCGGATCGAACAGGGGATAAAGCAGGTCGACGACGAGATTGACCAGCACGTAGGAGAGGGAGACGAACAGCAGGCAGCCCTGGATAACCGGGTAATCGCGGGCAAAAATGCTGTCGACCATCAGGCGGCCGAGACCGGGAATGGTGAACACCGTCTCGATGACCGCAATGCCGCCAAGCAGGTTGCCGAGAATGAGGCCGATCATCGTCCATGTCGGGCCGAATGCATTCTTGAATGCATGCCGCCATAACACGGCGCTTTCCGAAAGACCCTTGGCGCGGGCATGGGTGATGTAGTCGAGACGCAGCACTTCCAGTGTCGAGGCACGCGCCATGCGGATCAGCACGCCCGCCTCATGGATGACAAGCGTCATCACAGGCAACACCAGATAGAGCAGGCCGCCGACTACATTGTCGCCGATCGACACGTAACCGAGAACCGGCAGCCAGCCGAGTTTCAGCCCGAACAGAAGCAGCAGCAGAAGGCCGAGCCAGAATGTCGGGATCGACAAAAGCACCGTCGCGGTACCGACCAGCGCCAGATCGGTTGCGCTATTCTGCCGCCAGGCGGCAATCACACCGGCAGGCACCGCAATCAGGCTGGCCAGCAGAACGGCGATCACGACGATTTCCGCGCTGACCATGAAACGCGAAACAACGAGCGGCAGGACTTCCTCGTCATTGACGATCGAGCGCCCGAAATCACCCTGCAGGACATTTCCGGCCCAGATGGCGAATTGCTGCGGCATCGATTTGTCGAGGCCAAGCTCGGTGCGCATGGCGGCGATCTGGTCGGGCTGCGCCATGTCGCCCAGCATCAGCGCTGCGGGGTCACCGGGAATGAAGCGGATCAGCGCAAACACCGTGATCGAGACAAGCACGATCGTCGGCAGCGCCATCAGAAGACGGCTCAGGATAAATCTCAGCATTGTTTCCCCACGATTGAAGGCGGCTTTCCATTCCGCCAGCATCGGTTTCGTTAATTAAGACTATGACGAAATGACTTTTGATACGCAATATTATGCGATTTTGTCATATGTCTATGCATCTCGCGGGCCGCACTTCGTCGGCCGGAAAGCCCGAGTTTCAGGATTAATTAGCTAATCTCATTCGATTTTTTGAGAAAGCTGAATTTGCCGCTGCAATGCATCGCTCAAGGCTTGCGCCGCGATCGACAGCGGAAAGCCCGCAGCCCGCGCCAGGCCGAAATCCTGCCTGGCCTGTGGAACGAAAGGGCGCTGCACGACAGGCAGATGCCGATACAGATTGGCGTAGAAACTGCTGATGATCGACACACCCAACCCCTGCGCAACATAGGCACAGGCCGAGCTGTTGGTATGCGTCTCGATCTTCACCATCTGCTTCACACCGGCGCGTGCAAACTGCTGGTCGAGTGCCATCCGGTTCGGTCTCTGCCGGCCAATAAGAACCAGCGGCACATTGCGCAGGTCCTTTGCCGAGATCGTTTCCAGTTCCGCCAATGGGTGGTCCTTGGGCACGACGCAGACACTCGTGCCGCTTGCCACCTTGTCGACCACAATCCCCGGCCCTGTCTCCCCTTCCATGCGCAGGAAACCGAGATCGATGATACGTTCCCCAACCAGCTTGTTGATCGCCGTCGTGGTTTCGAAAAAAGTCTCTATGCGCACACCTGGAAAGTCACGAATATAATCCACCAGCATGGCCGGAGCGAAATTTTCCCACATGCTGCTTGGCAGCCCGATGCGCACGATATCCGGGCCGGATGCACCGCTGCGCAGATCTTCCGCATGGCTGGACATACGGTCCACGGCAAGAAGAACATTTTCCGCGTCATGGCCCAGCGCAAGCGCCTCGGGCGTCGCGATGAGACGGCCCTTGTCACGCACAAACAACGTGATCGAGAGATCCTGCTCCAGCTGCTGCAGCATGCGGCTGACACCGGACTGACTGAGGCCCATCGTCTTTGCAGCGGCAATCGTCGAGCCGGTTGCCAGAAGCGTGCGAAGCACTTCCAGTTGCTTGATGTTCATGGATTGGATCTCGTGATTTCGATAATGACTGCCAGGCCGGATCTTCCGCTTCCGACAACATATGCCACATCTCTCACGATATGCTATCTGCCAGCATCCGGCACGGAGCTCGGGGCCAACATCGGCAGCGCTTTCACTCACCCTCTGATGGATCAACGATAAGCGCTGCGCAGAACTCAACAGAGATCAGCCGATCTCGATCGAGAAACCGAAGATCGCCTTTTCGATGTCAATCGCCTCGAAACCGATCTTGAAAACCCGGCTTCCCCAGACATCGAGGTGGCGCGGATCTGTAATCTCGATCGGCTCCAAACCGGTGACGCGAAGATTTTCCGGGGTGATGGCCAGTACGCTGTGCGTCCCGTAGAGCCGGCACACCCCTTCAGTCCCAACCACTATTTTTCGATCCGAGACATAAAGAGGAAGTTCAAAGCGGGTGAGCGGCTCGCCCAAATCGATCTCGTCGCTGATCTCTATCTTTGCCGTGTCATGGCTGAAATTGAGGTATCGGATCATTCGCCGCGATCCGGGATCAGGGAAATAAGCCGGGCTTGCGTCGAGAGACAGATAGCTGCTGGTACCCTCGTGGCGGTACGCAACATCGCGCGCTTGCGAGCCTTTTCCCGCATATTGCAGGCGGCCATTCACGGCGGGAATGTTGTGCCCCTTCGAACTGATATGCCACATATCATATCGCGTCTCGGTGAAAGTAGCGCGCGAATAGGCCCCCTGCCCCAGATCGATAATCATCGGCTCACCGTCCAGATAGACGCTGAAATGGCCGACGTCGTTATGAGAGTGATGGTTGACCTCCGGGTCGTTACTGCCGGCGATCGCGCTCAACATCAGCCCGGCCCCGGCCTTTTCCTCGGATCGGGCAATCATCATCTGCATGTCGGCGAGCCAGACGCTTTTCTCACATGTCCTTGCCGCCGACTTTCTGTTTTCCGGTGTCCAGAAAAGCAGTCGGGTCAGGTGAACGAGGAACTGGCGGGCATAGTCATTGCGCCCACGGCCCCGGCCCGGATTGGCGAGCTTGTGACGGGCCGAACGGTCGATATCATCGGCGACAAGACCGGACAGCTGGTCAGAGCCGATAAGGCTCGCATAGCGGCTGAGCAGCCCCTGATCCAGATCGATCTTCAGACTGCCATCCGCGAAGTTGACGAAGAGGTTGCCGCCGATATTGAGCGGCAGGATATGCTCCCCGAAATTGCGGAATTTCTGATTATCCCCCGCCTTCAGATCGATGCCGAAGCGTTCCTCGACAAGGCTGACGAAACCGGCAAGCCGTCCGGCGCTGACCACCCAGTAGCCCGGTCCCTCGATGCAGGCGCCGGATGGCTCGATTGTATCGAAGAAGCGCTGCATCGGCACCATCAGCTTCATCGCGATAGCTGCGAGGCGCTGGTCGTCTTCGACCGTGTAGCAGGCGGCGAGCAAGAGATTGTGCGCGCACCATGCCGTCCAGTTGTTCCGGCCCAGATACCAGCCGTAATGTTTCGGCCCTTCGAGAAGCTTCAACGCACGGCGATCGATCTCGCCCTGTATGCGATAGTAGAGGGAAGGCACGGCTTCGAGCAGAGATCCGGCAGGCTGCCACCCGCAGCGGCACGTGTGAGACGCGTTTCAAAATCGATATTTGCGAGAAAGAGGTCCACCTTGATCCCTGTCTCGGCCGTAAACCCGTCAACGATGCGCGCAATCGTCGGCCGTTCGGCATCGCCGTATCGCATCCAGACATTGATCGTCTCTGCCGAATAGGCCGTAGACACCATCGTCGTGCTTGCCAGCGCTGCAAACGCGAACGCCCTTACCTTCTTCATGGGAAACCTCCTCTAAAATAGCCATTCGCCCTGCACGCCTCCAGAACATGCCAAACGTCTGTCCCCGGCAGAGCCGCTTTCCTCTAAGCCAGCGGCTCAAAGGCACGCTTCCCATAAAAGGAAAACGTTTAACTGATATTTTTAGCGCGGCAGGAGCTTGATAGAATGATATGGATCAACCGAAATCGCGGAAAATAATGTGTTATTGTCAACACCCGAAATGAGAACGAAATCCGCATCGCCGGCAGTTACGTTAAACAGAAGAAAACAAGGAAAGCGTTTATCTGCATGAAGCGCCCGAAAAGACCGACCATCCGGGATGTTGCGGAGAAAGCCGGCGTATCGATCGCGACGGTGTCGAAATATGTGAATGGCCAGCAGTCATTCTCACCGGCAGTGGAAGAGAAGCTGCGCGAAGCGATCGAGGATCTGGGCTACAGCCAGAATTCTCTTGCCCGCGCCATGGTCACCGGCCGTACGACCGCAATCGGGCTTGCGGTGATGGATCTCGCCAATCCTCATTATTCCAATGTCGTGAAGGGTGCCAATCGGGTGGCGCTGGCAAACGGCTACTATCTCTTCGTCGTGGACATGGAGGAGAGTATTGCGGCAGTTCGCCCGCTATTGGAGGCCTTGGCGCCGCGCACGGATGGTTTGATCGTCAGCGCCCGCATTCCGAAAGACGTCACTGACTGGCTGGCCGAACTCGACAAACCGGTCGCCTTTTTAGGACAGCCAGAGCGCGATGATGTCCTGACAGTGGGGACGGACAGCGTTCAGGTTGCTGCACTGCTCGCGCAATATCTCGTTCGGCAGAGATTCAAGCGGTTCGGTTACATGGGCTACTCGCGCGCACCATCGAATGCCGACCGCATTCAGGGCTTGAGGCAAATCCTGGAGCCGGCAGGGATGGAACTTCTGATCTTCGACGTGGATGAACCGACGAATGAAGCAGGAGAACGCGCCGCGGCCCGCGTGTTGCTGCGTCCGGATCGCCCGGATGTGATCATTGGCTGGAATGACCTTGTGGCGATCGGCATGATGAACGAGGCCCGTTCGCTTGGCTTCAAGGTTCCCGATGACGTGGCCTTTGCCGGGATCGATAATATTCCGATCAGCCGCTACGTCACGCCACCGCTGACAACTGTCGACGTTTGTAGCCAGGCAACCGGCGAAGTGGTGATGAAGAAGATCATTGCGATGATCGAAGAAAAGCCGCAACCCACGGATCTTACGCTGGAGCCTGCGCTGATCATTCGCGAGTCGACCCAGCGCCATTTCACCTGAATGCGATTCCAGCCTGATCCATTGGATACCGGCCAACAACATCAGGCTTGGTGACCCTGCCCAAGCCAGTCGCAACCCAGATTTAAGGCGGCCCTGCGCGCCGGCGACCGCCAGCGCGCAGGTTGTTTTACGTCAGTGTCAGCCCTTGGCCTTCATCGGAACCACACGCGGTTCCTTGGCGGCCGGCTTGTCCTGTTCCTCGACATAAGCCTCGCCGTGGTAGCTGGCGATCAGAACGTCGCGGATTTCGGCGATCAGCGGATAACGCGGGTTGGCACCCGTGCACTGGTCGTCGAAGGCCATTTCGGCGAGCTTGTCGACCTTGGCCATGAAGTCGGCTTCGCCGACACCGGCTGCCTGGATCGAGGCCGGAATGTCGAGATCCTTCTTCAGCTGTTCCAGCCACTGGACGAGGTTCTCGACGGATGCCGCGTCGTTCTTACCGCCGAGGCCGAGATGCTGGGCAATCTCGGCATAACGGCATAGCGCCTTCGGCCGGTCATACTGGCTGAACGCCGCCTGCTTGCTCGGATTGTCGACTGCGTTGTAGCGGACGACGTTGGAGATCAGCAGCGCGTTAGACAGGCCATGCGGAATGTGGAATTCCGCACCGATCTTGTGCGCCATCGAATGGCATACGCCGAGGAAGGCATTGGCAAAGGCAATCCCGGCAAGCGTTGCGGCATTATGAACCTGCTCGCGAGCCTTCGGGTCCTTGGCGCCGTTCTTGTAGGCCGAGGGAAGATAGGTCTTGAGCAGCTTCAATGCCTGCAGCGCCTGGCCATCGGAATACTCGTTGGCCATGACCGAAACATAGGCCTCAAGCGCATGCGTAACCGCGTCGATACCACCATGCGCGGTCAAAGACTTCGGCATGTTCATGACCAGATTGGCGTCGACGATCGCCATATGCGGCGTCAGCTGGTAGTCGGCGATCGGATACTTGATGCCGGTCTTCTCGTCGGTCACCACCGCAAACGGGGTCACTTCCGAACCGGTGCCCGAGGTCGTCGGAACGGCCACGAACATGGCCTTCTTGCCGAGCGTCGGGAAGCGGTAGATGCGCTTGCGGATATCCATGAAGCGCAACGCCAGATCGGTGAACTCGACATCCGGATGCTCGTACATGACCCACATGATCTTGGCCGCATCCATCGGTGAACCGCCACCGACGGCAAGGATCAGGTCCGGCTGGAAGGCGTTGGCGAGTGCTGTCGCCTTGCGCACGACGGCAAGCGTCGGGTCGGCGCTGACTTCGAAGAAGACTTCGACCTCGAGACCGAGATCCTTGAGGATGCGGATCGTGTCGTTGACATTGCCGTTTTCGAACAGGAAGCGGTCGGTGACGATCAGGCAACGCTTTTTGTCCTTCAGGTCTTCAAGCGCAAACGGCAGGCTGCCGCGGCGGAAGTAGATCGATGGCGGCAACTTGTGCCAGAGCATGTTCTCTGCGCGCATGGCCACCGTCTTCCTGTTGATCAGATGCTGCGGGCCGACATTTTCCGAGATCGAATTGCCCCCCCACGAGCCGCAACCGAGCGTCAGCGACGGCGCGAGACGGAAGTTGTAGAGATCGCCGATACCGCCATGCGAGGCCGGCGAGTTGATCAGGATGCGCGAGGTCTTCATCTTCGCGCCGTAAGTAGCAATGCGCTCGGGCTGAAGATCCTGGTCGGTATAGAGAACCGAGGTGTGACCGACGCCGCCGAAGGCAACCAGCGCCTCGGCCTTGTCGCAGGCAGCCTCGAAGTTCTTCGCCTTGTACATGGCCAGAAGTGGCGACAGCTTCTCATAGGCAAAGGGTTCGGTCTCGTCGATCGCCTCGACTTCGGCAATCAGAACCTTGGTGCCGTTCGGAACCTCGAAGCCTGCCATCTCGGCAATCTTGTGCGCTGACTGGCCGACGATCTCGGCATTGATCGAGCCCTTCTTCAGGATCAGGCTCTTGATCGCACCCGCCTCGTTGCTCGACAGAACATAACCGCCATGGGTGCGGAAACGCTCGCGTACCGCATCATAGACGGCATCGACCACGACAACGGACTGTTCCGAGGCGCAGACGACGCCATTGTCGAAGGTCTTCGACATCAGGATCGAGGCAACAGCGCGCTTGATATCGGCAAATTCATCAATGACGGCAGGCGTATTGCCGGCACCCACGCCGATTGCCGGCTTGCCTGATGAATAGGCGGCCTTGACCATGCCGGGGCCACCGGTTGCCAGGATCAGGTCGATCGCCGGATGATGCATCAACGCATTGGAAAGCTCGACGCTTGGCTCGTCGATCCAGCCGATAATATCCTTCGGCGCACCGGCCTTGACGGCGGCTTCCAGAACGAGGCGAGCCGCCTCGCAGGTGGCGCGCTTGGCGCGCGGATGGGGAGAGAAGACGATACCGTTGCGGGTCTTCAGCGCAATCAGCGCCTTGAAGATCGCCGTCGAGGTCGGATTGGTGGTCGGCACGATGGCGCAGATCAGGCCGATCGGCTCAGCAACCGTTGCAATCCCGTATTCCGGCTCCTCGGAGAGAACGCCACAGGTCTTCTCGTCCTTGTATTTGTTGTAGATATATTCGGAGGCAAAATGGTTCTTCACCACTTTGTCCTCCATCACACCCATGCCGGTCTCCTCAACCGCCATCTTGGCAAGCGGGATACGAGCATTCGCAGCCGCCAGTGCGGCGTTGCGGAAGATTTCGTCAACCTGCTCCTGGCTGAAACTCGCATAAGCCTTCTGTGCAGCTTCAACCCGCGCCACAAGCGCGTCCAGCTCCGCAATCGTGCTAACTGTCATGATAATTCCACCTCAAATTGAATCATGGTGCGTGGTAAGTCGCGCTCATCACGCGTACTAAATCGATTTAGAAGACTAAATTCTGGACCAATGCGGCCAGGAAGCAAGCCTTTCGCGGCCTCCCGGAAACTATGTCGCGGCTGCAAAAACCCACAATGACATATGTCAATTTTCGCTCGCCCCGTGCATAGCGGCGAAAGCTTGGCTCACAATCCGGCCCGATGGATTTGAACGGTTGACTGGCCCCCGCCACGGACTATCACTGCAGGGCCCGCGACCCGGAAATACGACGCAGAGAAAACCATGCCTTTTGAAATTCAAGACACCATCATCGATGCCGACAGCGAAGTGCGGATCCGCCAGCGCCTGACGCTGGTCGCGCTCGGCAAGGAAAAGGCCGATGTGGCTCTGCGTGTCGGACGGCTTCTCGATGTCGCGACCCGCACATGGTCGCAAGACCAAGAAATCATCATCAAGGATCGCCGCATCGCCTATGTCGGCAAGGCCGGCTCCTATCCGGGCGAAGTGAGCACTCGTGTTAACGAACCGGATCTTTCCGCCGTGCCGGGCCTTGGCGAAGTGCACAAGCATATCGAAAGCTCGCATCTGACGCCTGAATGGGAAGCCGCTCTCGTCCTGCCGCGCGGCAATACCTGGACCTGCGAGGCAAGCCACGAATTTTCCAATGTCAACGGCGCAAAGACGCTGGAATTCTGGCTGAAGGCCCGCGAGGCCGGTTCGCCGCTGAAGATTTTTCCCCTGCCCGGCTCCGCCGTCCCACCCACAGCCTACGAGCATGGCGGCGGTTATCTCGGGTATGACGAGCAGAAGGCCTTTCTTCAACAGAGCCTGATGACGGCAGGCCTCGACGAGGTGATGGACTGGCCGGCAGTGTGGAACCCGGAAAATCCGTCGCATGAACGCCTCTGGGGCATGATCCGCGCGACGTTCGAAAAACGCGCCGTCGTCGAGGGCCATGCCGCCGGCATTCGCGACCTGCCATCGATCAATGCCTTCGCCGCAGCAGGCCTTGCCTCCGACCATGAAGCGTGGACGCCGGAAGAGTTCTGGGACAAGCTCACCCACGGCCTGTTCATGGAGCTTCGCCCGCACAGCCTGCCGGAAGTGATCAAGGGGCTTCTCGACCGCGGCCTTGCCGACTGGTCGCAGATCGCGCTCACCACCGACGACCGCTCGGCTTCCGATACGCTGAAACTCGGCGCCACCGACCACAATGTGCGCCTTGCGATCGAGGCCGGGCTTGCACCGGAGATCGCCATCCAGTGCGTCACAATCAATCCGGCCCGCCACATGCGCCTTACCCCCTGGGTCGGCTCGATCGCACCGGGCCGTTATGCCGATATCGTGCTTCTGTCGGATGTCGAAAAATTCGAGATCGCAAGGGTCTGGGCGGATGGAAAACAGGTGTCTGACCGCAAAACCTATCTGCCGGACGTGCCAAAGATCGACTGGCCGGAATGGGCGACCAACACCATCAATATCGGCCGCGACCTGACGGCGGATGATTTTGCCATCAAGGCCGAACCCGGCCGCCAGACGATGACGGCCGCCGTGCTGCGCCCCTTCCACTGGACCGATGATTTCCTGGCCTTCGACCTACCGGTCAGGGACGGTCTCGTGGAGCGGGACCACAGCCGCAACATCACCAAATTCTCGATCATCGACCGTTTTTCCGGCAAGGCTGCCGTGTCGAAAATGTTCTGGCTCGGTTGCGGCCCGTCGACACCCGATACGGCACTCGCCTGCTCGATGGCGCATGACAAGCATAATATCTGGTGCGTCGGCTCTTCCGACGAAGCCATGGCGAAAGCTGTCAACGCGGTTGCCGACAATGATGGCGGCTGGGCGCTGGTGCGGGAAGGAAAGGTCGTCGCCCGCGTGCGATACGAAGTGGCCGGCCTGATGAGCTGCCGCCCGGCGGAAGACCTGCATGAGGAAATGCAGGCGCTTTATGCCGAAGGCGAAAAGATCGACTGGATGTACGAGCCAAGCTTCCATCCGCGCTGGTTCGCCGGTTTCCCGGAGCGGCTGGCCTTCGCCACGCTCACCTGCGCGCCGTGGCGCTGGGTTCTGGTCGCGCCAAGCGATCACGCTCCGCAAGGCCTCGTCAATGTCGAGACCGGCGCCACCCACCCCGTTGTCTTCTAGTCAGAATATGTGAAATCCAGTCCGTCTGAGGAACAAGCCCATGAGTGCCCCCGTCTACAAATCTTTCGAACAGTCGCTTGCCGAATTCGACAATATCGCTGCCGCCGTTGCTCCGATCTCCGTCGAAGAGCTTCAATCCCGCATCGCCAAGCTGCAGGCCTTGATGCGGGAGGCGGGCGTCAAGGCCGTCTATCTCGACACCTCGACCAGCCTCACCTACTTCACCGGCATGACGCTCGGCGCCAGCGAGCGCCTGCACGGCGCGATCATCCCGTCCACCGGCGCGCCGATCTATATCAGCCCGGCATTCGAGGAGCCGAAGACGGTAACCCTGATCAAGATCCAGGGCGAGATCGCCACCTGGGAAGAGCATGAAGACCCGGCCCTGCTCGTTGCAAACCTGATCTGCGATCTGCCCGCAGAGGGCAGGACGCTCGCCTTCGACCCGGCCACGCCCTTCATGTTCTCAAGCCCGATCACCGCCCATATCGGCGCGCGGCTGACGATCATCGGCGCCGGTGATCTGATCGCAGCCTGCCGCCAGATCAAGTCGGCTACCGAAATCGCCATCATCCAAACGGCGATGACCGCCAGCCTGCGCGTCCACAAGGCCGTGTGGGAAGGGCTTTACGAAGGCGTTTCGACCACCGAAGTGACGGATTTCATCGCCAGCGCCCATGCAAAACTCGGCATGCGCCATGTCTTCGCCGCCGCCCAGTTCGGCGAGGCGACGGCCTATCCGCATGGGGTGCCCTACGCGCAGACGCTTGCCAAGGGTGACATGGTGCTGATCGATCTCGGCGCACATATCCATCGCTATTGCTCGGATATCACCCGCACCTATGTCTTCGGCGAGGCGACGGAGCGCCAGCGCGAACTCTGGAACATCGAAAAGAAAGCCCATCGCGCCGCCTTCGAGGCAGCCCAACTGGGTTCTCCCTGCGAGGACGTCGATGCCGCCGCCCGCAAGGTGCTGACGGATGCCGGCTACGGACCGGACTATCAGGTCCCCGGCCTGCCGCATCGCACCGGCCACGGTCTCGGCATGGACCTGCACGAAAACCCGTTCATCGTTCGCGGCAACAAGACGAAACTTCAGCCCGGCATGGTGTTTTCCGACGAGCCGATGCTCTGCGTATACGGCGAATGCGGCGTGCGGCTGGAAGACATCATCTACATGTCAGGAGAAGGCCCGGTCTTCTTCACCGAACCGGCCCATTCGATCGACAGGCCTTTCGGCTAAGTCGAGATATCAAACAAATTTTGACGGGGGTGCGGCTTTCTGGCCGCGCCCCCGCACTATCCATACCAGACCAGTCGTAATCGACAGGGCGAATGGTTCGACATCCCTGTTCCTCAATGGATTGCAGCTTGGCCTTCTCTCATACCCAACGGCGTTTTGCCGAAGGCAAGCCTGAACGCCTTGGTAAAATGCGATGCGCTTGAATATCCGACGTCGAAGGCAATATCGATCACGGCGCGGTTTGTGTTCTGAAGCAGTTCTCTGGCGCGCTCCAGGCGTATCTTGCGGTAGGCCGCTCCCGGGGAAAGCCCCGTCTGCTCCTCGAACAGCCGTTCAAGCTGACGCCGGGAAAGCCCGACCGACTTTGCCAACCCCTCCAGCGACACGTCGCCTTCCAGATTTTGCTCCATGGTAATCAGCACCGAGATGATACGCGGATCTCTCGCTTCAACGACAAACGGGCGCCGGGCCTGCGAATGGGTAGCCGATCTGGCCTGATCGATCTGCAGGACTTCAAGAGCATTCCTGGCTGCGTCTCTGCCGATATGGCGCTGAACCAGAACGTTAGCCAGATCCGCCGAACTGCTGCCGCCGGCACAGGAACCACGCTCACCGTCGATATGGAAAAGCCGATCCGAGCGAACCTTCAAATCCGGAAACCGCTCGCGAAAATCCTGGTGATGGAGCCAGCTGACGCAGCTCTCGTGGTTCGCCATCAGGCCGGCCTCGGCCAAAATGAAGGAGCCGGTACAGACGCCGATAAGCGGCACGCCCCTGGCGGACGCCTGTTTCAGGTAGGAGGCAGTCTCGTTGTCCACCGGCTGCGACACCGACAGGAGCCCGCCGACCACGACGATATAATTGAATCGGGCCGGGTCGATGAAATCCGTGGTCGGAGCAACCTGTATTCCGCAGCTTGACGTGACCATATGGCGGGTGCTGCTGAGAACCTGCCAGTCGGCAAGAACCCTGCCGGATCGATCCTTTTGATCACTGGCAAGACGCAACGTGTCGACGAACATGGCAAACGCCGACAGTGTGAACGACCGGGCGAGAATGAAACCCACCTTGAGAGATTTTTGCGGCTGTGCGGCGTCCTGCCGCTTGCGTTGTTCGGGCTGCACCGATCTCTCCCTTGCTGCGGCTTCGTGCGATGCCGCAATACATCACCTGATTTGAAAACCATGGGCAAGCAGATCGCGCTCGTCAACGAAGATCGGTCGTGGCCGATCACTCTCGCGCGTCTGAGCGCCTTTATGCTCTCGGCTTTGTCATTGGCGCACCCAGCCATCCATGCGCTAAATCCTACATGGACATATGCTGGAGATTAATAAATGCGGCGCGATGAAATTGGCGATCTTCTGGCGTTCATGGCCGTTGCAGAGGAACGGAGCTTTACCCGCGCGGCCGCAAGGATGGGCACGTCGCAATCGTCGCTCAGTCACACGATCCGGCGGATGGAGGAGCGGATGGGCGTACGCCTGCTCACCCGCACGACGCGCAACGTCGCACCGACCGATGCTGGCGAACAATTGCTTGAAACGCTGCGCCCGGCATTCGATGACATCGAAACTCGCGTCGATGCGATAAGCGCGCTCGGTGCCAAGCCCGCCGGAACCATTCGTCTGACATCGAGCCGCCAGCCAGCGGTCGGCATCGTCATGCCCGCGGCAAGCCGGATTATGGCGGAATATCCCGACATCAATATCGAAATCTCGGTCGACCAGCGTTTCACCGACATCGTCACCGAACGTTACGATGCGGGCATTCGGCTGGGCGAGCGGGTGGAGAAGGATATGGTGGCGGTACGGATTGGCCCGGAACTGCGCATGGTCGTTGCCGGATCACCCGCCTATTTCGAGAGGAAAGGCAGGCCGCTATCGCCGCATGACCTGACACAGCATGTCTGCATGAACCTTCGGCTTCCCACACTTGGCGGCCTTTATGCCTGGGAATTCGAGAAGGACGACAGACCGCTCAATGTGCGCGTCCAGGGCCAGTTCACCTGCAATGATGTGCCCATGCTGGTCGAGGCAGCCGTCAACGGCCTCGGCCTTGTGTGTCTTCCGGACGATCAGTTCGGCAAGCTGTTCGATGAGGGAAAGCTGGAACGTGTGCTTGAGGACTGGTGCCCGCCATTCCCCGGATATCACCTCTATTATCCCAGCCGCCGACAGGTATCTCCCGCCTTCCGCCTGCTGATCGAAGCCTTGCGTTATCGTGACTGAGAGACCGGAGCTTTCTAGGGATTTGTCCATCGATCGTCGCCGGTTTTATGTCTGGAACACGATTGTTCCAGACGCACCGGGGCCGCAAAGAAACTTCCGCACTTGCCCTGAAAATAGAATACCAAGTCAGTAGAAATCTGTCGGGACCAGATAGGCTCGTGATCATCGATCAATCGCTCGGCCGGCTTGCCGCCGGCGGGTACCATCCTTCGATCCGATGAGGAAAATCATGTCCCACCCCGTGCTTGGCGTGGATCACAGCTATCTGCTGGTCAATGATCTCGATGACAGCGCCGAACGTTACCGCCGCCTTGGCTTCACGCTTTCTCCCCGAGGGCTTCACAGTCCGCAAAAAGGATCGGCCAACTACACGATCATTTTTCAGGACGACTATCTCGAGCTTCTTGGACTGGTCGCCGAGACCGAACTCAATGCACCGCAGCGCAAGACGCTCGCGACCTATGGCCAGGGCCTGCAGGCGATTGCCAATCGCACCGCAAGTGCGGACGCAGCCAAGCCTGCGCTTGCCGAACTCGGCATCAGGACGGGAGAGATCAGCGCGTTTTCACGTCCACTCCCCCTGCCCGGCGGCGGCGAAGGCATTGCAAGCTTCAGGACATTGGGCTTCGACCCTGAGCAAGTACCGCTCGGGCACTTCTTCCTTTGCCAGCACGAAACGCGCGACATGGTGTGGAGGCCGGAACTTCAGGACCATGCCAATGGCGCGATTGGTCTTGGCGGCATAACCGGCATCAGCGACGATCCTCGCAAGACGGCGGAAACCTATGCAAGCTTCTATGCCGCAGGTCGTGTCGAGGAAATCGAAGGCGGTTTTCGTGTTGAGACCGGCCAGAATTCGGCACCGCTGTTCTTCTTCGAACCGGCAGCGATTGCCGCGCTTTACCCGGGTCTCGATATTGCCAGGACACCCGCCAATGGCTTTGCCGTGCTGCGCATTCGGGTGAAGGATCGCGAAAAGACAGCAGAGCTTCTCTCCGCTCAGGGCATCGCGTTCATCAGGACATCTGCCGGAGGCATTGCCGTTTCACCGGCGGATGCGAGCGGAGCAGTGGTCGAGTTCATCTGAGATCACAGGAATGCCGTGGCGATCTCGCCGCGGCATTCCTTGAGAATTAGAGGCTGAGGCCCGACAAAGAGAAGCGCTCTCTGTCGGGCCCGATATTCGCGAAAAATCGAAGAGCCTTGATCAGGCGGCAGGCCCCGGTTCCACCACAAGCTTGCAGCACCCCTCTTCACCTGGCCTCCAGGTTTCCCCCTTGAAGACAAAACCGGCCGCCTTGAACAGGCCGCCATCAATCGCTCCGCCCGCCTTGCACAAGAGTTCGAGATCGTCATCGGACCGCCCCATCGCCTGCCATGCTTCCTTCAGCGGACAGCGATGAAACTTGATTTCCAGGCGCTCGTCGTCGTTTCAACGAACTTCCGGCTGAAAGAGGATATCACCTGCCGGAATGGTGCCGAGAAACCGCTCCTTCAGGGCCATCAATCTATCCGGGCCGAGATCGGCAAACCGGGCGCCGGCGGTAATACCCATACGGCGCGTCGCTTCGGACAGAAGCTCGACGGACTTTTGCGTGCCGAACGCGTCCCGCAGCACGTCGAATATGTTGGCATAGGCTGCGGCGCGCATATTGAAAGCCGCCTGCAGCCATTCGATCGGCACCAGATGGCCGGTTTTGCTGTTCTCACTCATGACGCAGATCGTCTCCCAGTTCACTTATAGGCAGGCTCAAGCCTGTCCTTCAGCCGGTACCAACCGAGCATGGCCGGAGCGACACGTTTTGCAATCGGATGGAAGGGAATGGTGCGGACCGGGGTTATCGGAACAGCCAGATCCCGCTGACCGACACCTTCGATCGCGTCGGCAAAGACCTTGCCGAGCGAGGTTGCCAAGGCGACACCGCGGCCGTTACAGGCGCTCCATGTCCACAGCCCGGGCGCGGGATTATAGAATTGCGGCATCCGGTCCACCGTCATGCCGATACGGCCATTCCAGACGAAGTCGAATTTCGGCCTGCCCATCTGCGGAAAGATCCCGGCCAATCGTTTGCCGATCCGCTCTTTCAGCCGCTCCGCACCGTTGAACGGAAACATCAGCGCCCCACCGGTCACAAGCCGACCACGGGCATCCCAGCGGAAGAAACGCAGGTCACCATGGGTATCCGACAATGCCTGTCGCCCTGGCAGAACACTGGCGCGCACCGCGTCCGGCTGCGGTTCAGTCGCCATCTGCCACGACAGGATTGGTACGAGCGAATGCGCGACCTTCGGCGCCAGCCGGCTTTCGAACCAGTCCGTGTAGCCATTCGAGGCTAAAATGACCTGATCGGATATGACGCGCCCAGCGGGGGTCGAGATCACCCATCCCGACGATGTTTTCTCGATCGACCGGACAGGCGTGTTTTCGTGTAGCACTGCGCCGGCGGCGGTGAGGCGATCGGCAAGCCCTCTGGCAAAGGCCAGCGGATTGATGTGCCCGCCACTGCTGTTGAGCATGCCGCCATACCAGTCTCGCGAGCCGATTAGATCGGCAGTCTCTGCCGCATCGAGCAGGCGAACCGGTGCGCCGCGGCGCGACCAGGCTTCCACGCGACTTGCCGAAAGCCGCACACGCCCGGGCGAATGCGCCGGCTGAAACCAGCCGTTCTGTTGCGCCTCGCAATCGATGTCGTGTCTACGTACGAGGTCGAAAAGATAGGAAGCGCTATCGCTGACCAGCTGGGCGAACCGCTCCCCGGCCTCCCCATGGGTTTTCGCAATGCTGTCCGGTTCGGCACCGGTCATGGTGGGAATGACCTGACCGTTATTACGGCCGGACGCCCCCCAGCCAACCTGAACGACCTCGAGCATGATCACCTTGTGGCCACGCTCGGCAAGATGAAGAGCGGCCGAAAGGCCGGTAAAGCCGGCTCCGATGATCGCAACCCCTGCCCTCGCCTCGCCTGAGAGGCTGGAATTGGAGGTCCGCGGGCGCGTTACCGCGTTCCAGAGTGAAGGAGGAAAATCGGGGGATGCAATATCACTCATAATTATGTTCCATAATATCGAAACCGGAAAAGCAATCCGCACCAATCGCCTTGCGGATCACCTATTTTCGAGCATTGCCTGGTCGCGTTGGAAGTTAAGCGGCAGCTACGGATGCAGGAGACTTGTGGTCGATACGACCGGTAACATTGGTACCGCGCTTGAGAAGATTGAGGATCGGGCAGGCCTTTTCGACAGCCGCCGCAACACGGGCAATCGCATCCGGGCTGGCGTCCGAAACCAACGAAACCGTGTATTCGAAATCATGCGGATAGACCGGAATATCCTCATGCCCTTCGGAGCCGCCTCGCGGGTCGATCCTTGCCGAGACTTCCGCATGCAACTCTTCCAGAGCGACCTGCTGATCTGCCGCGTGGATGAGCCAGGTATGGGTCAGGCAACTAGAAAGCGCACCGACCAGCAACTCCGGAGACGCCGGTCCGAGATTGTAACCGGCAAAATCCGGCGGACTGTCGGAGACGACCTGGAAATCCCGAATACGAATACGGCGCACACCGCTGCGGCCTTCCGCACTCGCACTCGCCTTCAGTGTTGCGACACCAAGTTCGCCGGATTTGATACGCCTGCGCCGCTCAAGCAGTGCCGCCCGCTTTTGAGCCAGGTAATCCTTCAATGTCGACATCTGTTTCGTCTCCTGATCGATGAACCGGCCGTTGTTCAGATGAACACCGCCGGGCACAGGAGCTTACCGCCGGCCGACTCTGGCAGTATACAAAAATTATATACTATTGCCGCCCACAAGCGGAAACGAAGTTACGACCTTTGGCGGAACCGCGGAAATTCCACCTCATGCCCGCAAGCTGTTGACGAAAGCCAGAAGAGCCGGGATCGCTCTCCTTGATTTGCAAAAAGGCCCTCGATCCATGCCGGAGCGAAGGCCTTTGCGTCATTCTTCACTCACGCCTTGAACAGCGACTTCAGCGTCGATGGCTGGCTGCGGTGATACTGAGGGGCGGCGGAAACCTCGCCGCCCAAAGCGGCAGCGGCATGCCACGGCCAGCGCGGATCATAGAGGATCGTACGGGCGAGGCCGATAAGATCTGCATCACCTGTCGCAACGATCGCTTCTGCCTGAGACGGTTCGGTGATCAACCCGACGGCGACGACCGGCATTTTCACCGCGGCCTTGACGGCACGCGCGAACGGCACCTGATAGCTCGGCGACACGGGGATTTTCTGGTCGACATGCAGCCCGCCGGTCGACACGTTGATCGCGTCGCAGCCATGGCTCTCCAATGCCTTGGCAAACTCGATCGTTTCATCCAGGTTCCAGCCGCCATCATACCAGTCGGTTGCCGAGACGCGAACCGATACGACCTTGTCGGCCGGGAAAGCGGCCCGCACCGCGTCGAACACTTCCAGCGGGAAGCGCATGCGGTTTTCGAGGCTTCCGCCGTATTCGTCGGTCCGCTGGTTGGCGAGCGGAGACAGGAATGAATGCAGCAGATAGCCGTGCGCGGCATGGATCTGCACCGCATCGATGCCGATACGCGCCGCGCGAATTGCGGCCTGGACAAATGCGTCGCGGATCTCGTTCATCCGCTCGCGGGAAAGTTCGGTCGGCACCGTGTCGGTCGATTTGAACGGAACTGCGGACGGTGCCTCGGTCTGCCAGCCATCCTTGTGATCGGCGGGAAGCTGCGCACCACCGAGCCACGGCAGGTTTGACGATGCCTTGCGCCCGGCATGGGCAAGCTGAACGGCGATCGGAATGTTCGACCACTTGCGGACGCTTTCCAGCGTCCGGCGCATCGCCGCTTCCGTCGCGTCATCATACAAGCCGACATCGGCATAGCTGATCCGACCTTCGGGAACGACAGCCGTCGCCTCGATCGTCAACAGACCGGCACCGGAAAGCGCCAATTGCCCCAGATGGATCAGATGCCAGTCGGTCATGCATCCATCCACCGCGGAATAGGTGCACATCGGTGCGATGGTGATACGGTTCTCAAGCTCGAGATTGCGGATCTTGAACGGTGTGAAAAGCTGTGGCTGAGGCATGTCGCTCACTTTCGGAATGATAGGGTTCGACGCCGCATTCAATATCGAGACGCCGCCGGCTGCTTGTAGATTCGACCGATATCCGCAGGTGCAATAGAAGTGCTGGTATGGTGTAAGACATACCTATGCCTTACAAAGGTATGCGTCAAGACATACCTGTTACTTGCATCGAGATGCCAATTTTCGTAGAATTACCCTATGTCAGAACTGCTTCCCCAGCCAGCACGCGACGAGATCGACCTGAGCACTGTCTTCTCGACGCTGTCCGATCCGCTTCGCCGCACCGCAATCGCCATCCTGGCGACCTTGCCGGACGGCATGGAGCGTAATTGCGTGTCCTTCGGTTTTCCGGTCGCCAAGGCTTCGCTCACCCACCACTTCAAGATCCTGCGCGAGGCGGGGTTGATCAGCCAGATCGATTACGGAAACCGTCGCGCCTCCTCGCTTCGCCGCGAAGACATCGACGCGCGGTTTCCCGGTCTCCTTGCCATGCTGGTCAAGGAACTCGAGCAGGATGGCGGCGCCGAAAAAGCGGTCACCTCGGCTGGAAAACGCTGACTTTAGCGATCGGAAGAGCCGGGCTGTACCCGGCTCCCGAATTTTTCAATCGCGTTCAGCTCATCTTGCCGGCGCATTGATGCCGAGATCGGCTTCAGCCACATTGGCCGAACTGGCACTTTCGCTACCCAGCCTCCTCCCCTTCACCAGGGCATAGATCGCCGGAATGACGATCAGGGTCAGCAGCGTCGAGGACACCATGCCACCGATCATCGGCACCGCGATGCGCTGCATGATCTCCGCTCCCGTTCCCGTGCTCCACAGGATCGGCAGGAGACCCGCCATGATGGCCACCACGGTCATCATCTTCGGCCGAACACGTTCGACAGCGCCAACCATGATGGCGTGATGAAGATCCTCTCTTGTCAGCGGCCTCCCCTCGCTGGCGCATAAGGCACGCCCCTCCTTCAAGGCGTGATCGAGATAGATCAGCATGATCACACCCGTCTCCGCGGCAACCCCCGCCAGCGCGATGAAGCCGACGGCCACCGCAACCGACGCATTGAACCCGAGCCACCACATCAGCCAGATGCCGCCGACGAGCGCGAAGGGCAGGGAGAGCATGACGATCAGGGTTTCGGTCAGCGCCCTGAAGTTCAGATAGAGCAGAAGGAAAATCAACGCGAGCGTCAGCGGAATGACGATGGACAGTCGCGCGGCCGCCCGTTCGAGATATTCGAACTGACCGCTCCATGCCACGGAATAGCCCGTTGGAAGCTCCACCCGTGCCGCCACCGCCTGCCGGGCCTCGGCGACATAACCGCCGAGATCGCGGCCCGTGATATCGACATAGATATAGACGGCGAGCTGGCCGTTTTCGGTGCGCACCGTCGTGGCACCCCGCGTCAGGCTCACCTCGGCCACTTCACCGAGAGGAACGGTTCCGCCGCCGGGCAGCGAGACAAGCACGTCTCTTGCGATCGACTGCGGATCGCTGCGCGACGCGCGCGGATAGCGGATCGCCACGCCATAACGTTCGCGGCCCTCCACGGTAGAGGTCACGACTTCCGAGCCGAGCGCCATCGACACGACGTCCTGCACATCCCCGATCGTCAGACCGTAACGCCCGAGCGCCATCCGGTCCGGCACGATATCGAGATAATAACCACCGATCACCCGTTCCGCATAAGCGCTGGACGTTCCATCTACATCCTTCAGCACGGTTTCGATCTGCCGGGCGACCGTCTCCAGTTCATTCAGATCGGTACCGTAAACCTTCACGCCGACCGGAGTTCGAATGCCTGTCGACAGCATGTCGATGCGGGCGCGGATCGGCATCGTCCAGGCATTGGCGACGCCGGGAAACTGCAGAGCTTCGTCCATCTCCTTTTTCAGGCTTGCCGTCGTCACGCCCTGCCGCCACTCGGTTTTCGGCTTCAGCGTGATGATCGTCTCGAACATCTCGACAGGCGCGGGATCGGTCGCCGTCAAGGCACGCCCGGCCTTGCCGAAGACGCTTTCGACTTCCGGAAAGGACTTGATGATCCGGTCCTGGGTCTGCAGCAGTTCCGCTGCCTTGGTCACCGACAGGCCGGGCAGGGTCGTCGGCATATACATCAGCGTACCTTCGTCCAAATCCGGCATGAACTCGCTGCCGATACGCTGGATCGGCCAGACCGTGGCCCCGAGGACGAGAAGCCCCACCACTATCGTCAGCACCTTCGCCTTCAGCACCCCGGCGATGACCGGACGGTAGATCCAGATCAGGAAGCGATTGACGGGATTTTTATGCTCCGGAACGATCCGCCCCCTGACGAAGACGACCATCAGCGCCGGCACCAGCGTCACCGACAGGATCGCGGCCGCCGCCATTGCAAAGGTCTTGGTGAAGGCAAGCGGGCTGAACAGCCTCCCCTCCTGTGATTCCAACGTGAAGATCGGCAGGAAGGAGACGGTGATGATCAGCAGGCTGAAGAACAGCGCCGGACCGACCTCGCTCGCCGCCTCGATGAGGATGTCGATACGCTGCTTGTCCGGCGGTGCCCGCTCCAGATGCTTGTGGGCATTCTCGATCATCACGATCGCCGCATCGATCATCGCCCCGATGGCAATCGCAATGCCGCCGAGGCTCATGATATTGGCGCCGATATTGAGGAAGTGCATGGCAATGAAGGCCATCAGCACGCCCACGGGCAGCATGATGATGGCGACGAGCGCACTGCGAACATGCAGGAGAAAGACGATCGTGACGAGAGCAACGACGATCGCCTCCTCCACAAGCGTGCTTTTCAACGTTTCGATCGCAGCCTCGATCAATTGCGAGCGATCATAGACCGGCACGATCTCGGTACCGGCCGGCAGGCTGCCCTTGATCCCCTCGAGACTCGCCTTGGCATTATCGATGACCGACAGCGCATTGGCCCCGAACCGCTGCAGCACGATGCCGCTCGCGACTTCGCCCTCACCATTCAGTTCGGTAATCCCCCGCCTTTCGTCGGGAACCAGTTCGACCCTTGCAACATCGCCGAGCCTGAGCGACGTGCCGCCCATGCTTTTCAGGACGATATTCTCGATATCGGTTATGCCCTTCAGATAACCGCGCCCGCGCACCATGAACTCGAATTCGGAAAGCTCGACCGTGCGGCCCCCGACATCCGTGTTGCTGGCACGCACGGCACTGGCGATGTTGGTGAGCGAAATGTCCTGCGCCTTCAGCCGGACCGGATCGACCACGATGGAATATTGCTTGACGAAACCGCCGACGCTGGCGACCTCGGCAACACCTTCGGATTTCGAAACCGCGAAGCGCACGACCCAGTCCTGCAACGACCGCAGCTGGGCAAGCGACATCTCTTTCGCCACCACGGCATATTGATAGACCCAGCCGACCCCCGTCGCATCGGGACCGAGCGTCGGCGTGATCCCGCCCGGAAGGCGGCTTTGCGCGACATTGAGATATTCAAGCACACGGCTGCGCGCCCAGTACGGATCGGTGCCATCCTCAAAAATCACATAAACGAACGAAGCGCCGAAAAAGGAGAAACCGCGCACCACTTTGGATTTCGGCACTGTCAGCATGGAGGTCGTCAGCGGATAGGTCACCTGGTCCTCGACGACCTGCGGCGCCTGACCGGGATAATCGGTGTAGACGATCACCTGAACATCGGAGAGATCGGGAATGGCGTCGAGCGGCAGCGACCGCAAGGCGTAAATTCCACCGGCGACGGCCAGCATGGCAGCGACAAAGATCAGGACCAGATTGCGGGCGGACCAGGATATCACACGGGCGATCATTGTTTCGCGCCCTCCGCCGTCATCGCGCTCAGCGCCGAGTTGAGATTGCTCTCGGCATCGAGCAGGAAGTTTGCCGCGACCACAACCTGATCTCCGGCCTTGATGCCGGTGATGATTTCCGTCTGCGCGTCGCCGCGCGCGCCAAGCTTGACGTCTCTCGGTTCGAACCGCCCTTCTCCCCTGTCGAGGAACACGAGTTTGCGATCACCCGTGTCGATCACGGCGCTGTTCGGAACCACGATGACAGGGTCTTCGGAGCGCGTATCGATCTCCACCTCCGCATACATGTTGATGAGCAGCGCACCATCCGGATTGGCAAGTTCGATGCGGACCTTCGTTGTCCGCGTCTGGGTATCGACCTGCGGGTAGATAAGGTCGACAGTGCCATGGAATGTGCGGCCGGGCAGGCTGCGAACGGTCAACTGCACGTCGGCGCCGATCCGGACGGCGGCCAGGTCATATTCCGGAAGATCGGCCAGCACCCACAGATGCGACATATCCGCGATGCGAAACAGCACATCGCCGGGCTTGGCCATCATGCCCGCAATGGCAAGCCGTTCGACGACGATGCCATCCCGCGGCGAGGTATAGTTTATGGTTGCCGGCACCTGCCGCCGCTCAGCGATCGTGCTGATCGCCTCATCCGGCACGCCGAGATTTTTCAGACGAAGCGCCGAACCTGCCTTGTCGCCTCCCGGTGCGGCATATTCCGTCCCGGCAGTGGCAATTTCCTTGGAATAGAAGCCGAAAAGCACCTGTCTTTTCCCGATCCGGTCGCCTGTCGTCACGGTCGAAACCGTGTCGATAAAGGCATCGGTGCGCATCGCGATCACGCTGACGCGGGTCTCGTCCAGCGTCACGGTGGCGGGTGCGCGGACTGCCCGGCCGATCCGGGCCATCACGGCGGTCGCGGTTTTCACCCCCGTCCGCTGCAGTTTTCCGGGAGAGACCCTGATCGTCGCCCCGTCCTGCTGCTCGTCGGCAAAAACGGGCAGGTAGTCCATGCCCATACTGTCCTTCTTCGGCACCGGCGACGTGTCGGCCAGCCCCATCGGATTGCGATAATAAAGGATGCGCCGGGGCGCGGTGGAGCCAAGCTCCGCCAGCATGGCCTTGGCAGGTTTGGCGGCCTCAGCATTTCCGCCTGCCTCACCCGCTTTTTTCCTCACTGCGAGATAAGGCCTGCCGTCATCCGTGGTTTTCGGCTGTGCCGAAAATTGCGGCAATCCATCCGGGTGCCGATAGTAGAGGATGCGTCCATCCTCATGCGAATGTTCATGTGCCGCGCCGGCAGCAGCGCCATGCGCCGCACCCGAATGACGCTCCTCGGCAAACACCCGATAACCACTGGAACCGATAACGGCGGAAGCAGCGAGGATCATTCCAAAACGGGGCAGCCAGTTCATGGCGACACCTTGAGGATAAGATCACGCTCGACCGGTTCAGGCTCGCCCTGGATCATCGCTCCGATCCGCAAGCGCCAGGCGCCTACCATCGAAAGGTCCGCCTTGAAGTGATAGACCCCGGGTTCACTCGACCCGACCGGCTCGATCGCCGCGCCCATATCCGGCATGCCATCTGGAGCCATGTCGAGCGCCGTGTTGAAAATGATGGCGTCCGAAACGGGCGCGCCGCTGCGCCGGTCCGTCATCCGAAGTTCGACCATCGCATTGCGACTTTGCCTGATATCGCTTTTCAGGAGGGTGAATTCATAATCCTGTGCGGCGGCACCGGCACTGACCGGGTTCATGGCCAAAAGGCCGAGGAGGAGCACGGCTCTCCCGGAAGACAATGTTCTGTTCATGGTTCTGGATCTCGCTGCGACGTCTGTCCTTGCGTCGCGAGGTGAAACTACGAGCCATCCGACACTGCCCGCGCGGTATGCGCTCGGCCTTGGTCAGAGGGCAGTTCGATTTCAGCGGAGATCAGGCTTTGGGCGGCGGCCCGGCAGGAACGATCGTTGCAGATATCATCTGTCGCGCAGGGGCCGCATCGTAGCGGACGTGCTTGAAGGCAAACTCCATGTCCGAAGTTGTGGCGGCCGGTATCGAAGCGACAGGCGGTGCGCAAAGAAGCGCCGATGGGCAGGAATGATGGCGCTGGCTATCGGAGCCCTGATCATCAGAAGGGCACGGCTGTTCGCAGTTGACGTGATCGCCAACCATCGAGACCTGCATCTGATCCGAGTTCATATGAGACGAATGCAGCGTATCAGGCCCGGCAAGCGGCGTCACGCCCTGGCTGCCGGTTGCCGTTGCGAGCAATGCAATGATCAAAAAGAGATTGCGAATAAGTCTCATGGCGCATTCCCCGCCTGTAACCAGACGAGGAACCTGTTTCCTACTACGAGCTCGATTATCCCGTTTATGCTGAAAGTAAGGAATAGGCCAAAAGACCGCAGGCAGAAAAGCAAATGCCCCGGCAAGGCGTCACCTTACCGGGGCATCGTAAGTCAGGCTCGAAAGCTTAGTAGTGGACCGACAGACTGTCGATCGGTGTCGTCTTCGGCGGCGCGAACTTCGTCAGGTTGATCCCTTCGACCGCGACGCGATATTCCTCGATGCTCGGCGTACGGCCGAGGATCGCGGAAAGCACGACCAGCGGCGTCGAAGCAAGAAGCGATTCACCCTTCTTTTCCGCCGTGTCTTCAACAACGCGGCCCTGGAACAGACGGGTCGAGGTGGCCAGAACCGTATCGCCCTTTTCCGCCTTTTCCTGGTTGCCCATGCAAAGGTTGCAGCCCGGGCGCTCCAAATAGAGAATGTTCTCGTATTCGGTGCGGTTGGACGTCTTCGGCTTCAGGTCGTCGAATTCGAAGCCCGAATACTTCTGCAGGATTTCCCAGTCACCTTCGGCCTTCAGCTCGTCGATGATGTTGTAGGTCGGCGCGGCAACGACGAGCGGTGCCTTGAATTCGACCTTGCCCTCGGCCTTTTCGAGGTTCTTCAGCATCTGGGCGACGATCTTGATGTCGCCCTTGTGCACCATGCAGGAACCGACGAATCCGAGGTCGACCTTCTTGGTGCCGCCGTAATAGGAAACCGGGCGGATCGTATCGTGGGTGTAGCGGCGCGAGACGTCGGCATTGTTGACGTCCGGGTCGGCGATCATCGGCTCGTCGATCAAGTCGAGATCGACGACGACTTCGGCGAAATACTTCGCGTTATCGTCCGGCTTCAGCGCCGGCTTTGCGCCGGAGCGGATTTCGGCGATGCGGGCATCTGCCTTGTCGATCAGGCCCTGTAGCGTCTGCGCGGCATTGTCCATGCCCTTGTCGATCATGATCTGGATGCGCGACTTGGCGATTTCCAGGCTTTCGATCAGCGTCTCGTCCTCGGAGATACAGATCGACGCCTTGGCCTTCATTTCGGCCGTCCAGTCGGTGAAGGTGAAGGCCTGGTCGGCGAGCAGCGTGCCGATATGGACTTCGATGATACGGCCCTGGAAGACGTTGTCGCCATGCTGCTTGAGCATCTGCGCCTGGGTGGCATGCACCACGTCGCGGAAGTCCATGTAAGGCTGCATCGTGCCCTTGAAGGTCACCTTGACCGACTGCGGGATCGGCATGGTCGCTTCGCCGGTTGCGAGCGCCAAAGCAACGGTGCCCGAATCCGCACCGAAAGCGACGCCCTTGGACATGCGCGTATGGCTGTCGCCGCCGATGATGATCGCCCAATCATCCACGGTGATGTCGTTCAGCACCTTGTGGATGACGTCGGTCATCGAGTGATAGACGCCCTTCGGGTCACGCGCGGTGATGACGCCAAAGTTGTTCATGAAGGACATCAGCTTCGGAATGTTGACCTGAGCCTTCTTGTCCCAGACGGAAGCCGTGTGGCAACCCGACTGGTATGCGCCGTCGACGAGCGGCGAAATGACGGTTGCCGCCATCGCTTCCAGTTCCTGCGCCGTCATCAGACCGGTCGTATCCTGCGAGCCGACGATGTTGACGGTGACGCGAACGTCGGAGCCGGCATGCAGAACCTTGCCCGGCGTCACGCCGACGGCGTTGCGGTTGAAGATCTTCTCAACCGCGGTCAGGCCCTGGCCTTCGAGCGAGATTTCCTTGTTCGGAGCGAAAACCGGCGTTGCTTCGACGCCGAGCGTCTGGGCGGCAAAAGTCTGCAGCTTCTTGCCGAAGACGATCGCGTAGGACGAGCCCGCCTTCATGAACTCCGTCTTCTGCGGCGTGAAGGAGGAGGCGATGTCGACCAGCTCTTCGCCGTTTTCGTCACGCAGCTTCCGGTTCTTCGCATCGATCTTCAGAACGGTACCGGTCTCGACCGAGTATTTCTGCTCGAGGATCGGGTTGCCGTCATTGTTGAGGATCGGCTTGCCGTTCTCGTCGAGCTTCTTGACCCAGTTCTTCAGGTTGATGCCGATACCGCCGGTCACGTCGACGGTGGTCGCGAAGATCGGCGAAATGCCGTTGGTGCCGGCGACGATCGGAGCGAAGTTGACGAAGGGCACGTAAGGGCTGGATTGCTTGCCGGTCCACAAGGCGACGTTGTTGACGCCGGACATGCGCGACGAGCCGACGCCCATCGTGCCTTTTTCGGCGATCATCATCACCCGCTTGTCGGGATGCTGCTTCTGAAGCGCGACGATTTCCGCCTGCGCTTCCGGCGTGATCATACACTGACCATGCAGCTGGCGGTCGGAACGCGAATGCGCCTGGTTGCCCGGCGACAGAAGGTCGGTCGAGATATCGCCTTCGGCGGCAATGAAGGTAACGACCTTGATCTCGTCTTCGACGTCGGGAAGCTTGGTGAAGAACTCGGCCTTGGCGTAGCTTTCCAGCACGTCCTTCGCGATGGCGTTGCCGGCCTTGTAGGCATCGCGCAGGCGGAACATGTCGGCGTCATAAAGGAAGACCTGCGTCTTCAGGACGTCACCGGCTTCCTTGGCGATTGCCGCGTCATCGCCAAGCGCGATGTCGAGCAGCACTTCTACCGAAGGACCGCCCTTCATGTGCGACAGGAGTTCGAGCGCAAATGTCGGTGTGATTTCCGGAACGACCGTTTCGCCGAGAATGATCTTCTTCAGGAAGGCGGCCTTGACGCCGGCGGCACTCGTCGTGCCCGGCAGCGTGTTGTAAATGAAAAATTTCAGGGCATCCGCCCGATGCTCGTTACCGGCATCCTCGATCAATGTGATGATTTCAGCGATCAGCGCGCCATCATCGATCGGCTTGGGGGCAAGCCCTTGGGGTTCTCTGCTTTTGATTTCAGCCAGGTATTCCGAGTACAGGTTCATCACAGTCCCAACGTCATTAGCTTTTTGGCGCTGAAACGCAGCGCCACCGGAAAATTATGCGGCCCAAGGCCTTCGGGTTTGGAGTACGTCAACCGAGCCCGTGTGACAAGATACCGCAATTCGGTAAATGCAGTCCTTCGGCTCCAGCATTTATCGGCTGACGATGACCGAGCGCGTTCTTAGCGGATCGACGCGCCGGAAGCCATCGATTTAACTACGACCGGCATTCCCGATTCGCCCTGCAGAAACGGTGTCCGGCAAGGCTTTTCGGCGGAAATTCTTGAGGTTTTCACTCAACGATCAAACATGTCCTGCCATTGCTTTTCGCCGACCATGCAATCGCTTTTGACCGGCTTGTCGGCAATCCGGCGAATGAGCGGCTGGGCTTCGATACCGCTGACTTCCATCACCAGCTTGCGGCGAACCGCAACACCGAAATCATCGATATCGTGAACCGGCAGAACGAAAGACCCCGGCCCACCCGCAACGCAGTCGCTGTAATATTGGTCGAGCCCGCCCGGCGTTCCCGACGGCCTGAGCATGATGGCGAGACCATTGATGACGATGCCCGCCTCGACAGCCTTGTCGCGCGCCGGCGTGACCGGGTTGCCTGAATTGTTCGGCCCGTCACCCGAGACATCGATCACCTGGCGAAGACCATGATAGGAATTGGAGACGAGCATGGTCGCACCGTGCACGATGGCGGCCGAAATCGATGTCCTGCGCTGCATCTCGACCGGCCGTGCCTCGACCTTGTTGGCGAAGGCGATCGCATCCTGTTCGTTCTCGATGATCTGCCAGTCAATCACCGAACCCTGAACGACATCGCCTGCCCACTCGAAATAACTGATGGCGATGCGCCCGGTCAGCCCGTTCCTGACCGCATCGATAAACTCTTTGTGCTTGAGTGCCGACACGTAACCTTCGCGCTGGATGCGAGCTTCTTCCGTGTCCATAGATCGGGACGTATCGACTGCGAGTACGAGTTCGACATCCACTTCCTGCCCGCCTTGCACGATTGCGGTATTGGTCGCGGTCAGGGTCATTAACATTGCAAGTGTTGTGAGCATGGCAATCCATTCACTGCAGTGTCGATTGCCGGACTGTAACACAGGATATTGCCAGCGCGATCCCCTCCCCTGACGCAAGGGCAGCGCGTGGCTCAAATTTCAGTGATGTCTTATTCTGCAGCCGCGGGGTGCGGACCATCCTTCATCGCTTCGATCAGGCATTCCATGATCGCCGCTCGCAGGGCGTAAGTATTGGCACTTGTTTGTTTCCGGTCCAGGCTTTGGGCGGCCTCTATGAGCCGCATGCCTTGATGCACTACGATCTGGTGCGCGCGATTCATGGCCCAGTGTTCAATTGAACTGCCATGATCCAGTGCATGACTTTGCGCGTTCAATGTAGCCTCGCTATTCATCAGCGTTACTGCGAATCATCTCGCAAAACCGACGCTAATACAGATTCATGTCCAAGTGAATCCGTGAGACATCGAAGTATTGATGGGAAGAAGAGAAAAATACGAACATTTTCAACAAACCCGATTTTTCATCGGTAAAAACAGACACCATAACGCGTTGAACAATCGCATTTACATTCACGCGTTCCGACACGATACGCACAGAACGGCATGTATGCTGAGAGATTTTCATTCTCTTCTTCACGACCTCATGCAACGATGAGGGCGATCCGCACAAAGTGCGGCGCCGATCTTCACCACTAGATGTGCAGACACGGGATTTCGCGCAAAGCTTACCAAGCTTTAACGAGACGGATATCCAACGGTAATCAAGCGAGGACTAACGTGGCTTCATGGTCATGACGCCTGAAACAGGCGAATACAGACCGCAACTTAGGATCAGAGCCATGTGGATCACAGCACGTAAATTCGTCACCACCGGTCTGGTCGCCTTGACGATTGCCGGAACGGCTCTCGCCACCGCCTCCCAGGCTGAAGCACATAACAATTTCGGCCGCGGCTTCGCCGCTGGCATAGCGGGCGCAGTCATCGGCGGAGCGCTGATTGCCGGCGCCAGCCACGCGCCTGCCTATGCTGCAGCACCCTATGGCCCTCCTCCTATGCGATACGGACCTCCACCGGTCGCTGCCTATTACCCTTCCTGCCATGTTATCTGGCATCAGGACCACTGGGGCGACATGTATCGCACCCGCGTCTGCGACTGAGCCGACACAGGCGGTATCACAGCCCCCTCCCGACATAACTTCAAGTTCCGGCGCGCCGCTTTCTCGGCTTTCGCGCCCTTACATCTCTCAACTTACCTGAAGAGTGAAACGCCATGTCCAACATCATTCGCAGAAAACGCATCCTGGCTCTCGTTGGCGCTGCAATCATCGCAGTTCCCCTGGCGACGCCGATCATTCTCGGCAACAACGCAGCGTTTGCCGCATCTTCGTCTCCCGCCGCAGGCGTAGGCGGCATTATCGCGCCGGCAGGGTCGTTTGCCTCGATCGTCGCCGCTGACAAACCTGCAGTTGTCACCATCACCACAACGATGAAAGCAGAGGCTGCTGCCAGCGACGAAACATCTCCCTTTGGCGAGAACTCTCCCTTCAATGAGCAATTCAGACAGTTCTTCGGCCAGAACGGAATTCCGATGCCGCATGAAGCGCCTCGGCAACGTCAGTCCGAACGTGCCGAAGCACTCGGCTCCGGCTTCATTATTTCTCCCGACGGCTATATCGTTACCAACAACCACGTGATCGACAAGGCACTGGACATAAAGGTGACGCTGGATGACGGCGCCGAACTTCCCGCCAAACTGATTGGCGCCGATCCGAAGTCCGATCTCGCCGTGGTCAAGATCGAAGCCAAGAAACCGCTCGCAACCGTCACCTGGGGTGATTCCGACACCCTGAAACTCGGGGACCAGATCCTGGCGATCGGCAACCCTTTCGGGATCGGCACGACAGTCACGGCCGGCATCGTGTCAGCCCGCGGCCGCGACCTGCATTCCGGCCCTTATGATGACTTCATCCAGATCGATGCGCCGATCAACCATGGCAATTCCGGCGGCCCTCTGGTGGATCACGACGGCCATGTCGTCGGTATCAATACGGCCATCTACTCCCCGAATGGCGGAAGTGTCGGGGTTGGCTTCGCCATCCCCTCCGATCAGGCGAGGCAGGTTGTCGCCAAGCTGATGAAAGACGGCTCGATCGATCATGGTTTCATCGGCGTACAGATCCAGCCGGTAACTGCAGATATCGCCGACGCGATTGGCCTCGGCAAGGCTGAAGGCGCACTGGTCGCCGGCGTCAACGACAACACGCCAGCAGCCAAGGCCGGCGTCGAGGCCGGCGACGTCATTACTGCGCTGGGCGGTAAACCAATCTCGTCACCACGTGATCTTTCGCGCATGGTTGCCGATCTTGCTCCCGGATCGAAAGAGGAGTTGACGGTATGGCGCCAGGGCACACCGAAAGACCTGCGTTTGACGATCGGTGAAAACAGCGAGGATCAGCAGCAAGCTTCGTCTGATGAAGGAAAATCCGGCCCGGCAGCTCACAAAATCCCAAACATCGGAGTTGGGCTTGCCGATATCACGGCGGAGGTACGGCAGGCCCTGAACCTTCCAGCGAAAGAAAAAGGTGCTGTCATCGCAAGCGTTGTACCCGGCAAACCCGCGGCGGACGCAGGCCTGCAAGAGGGCGACATCATCGTGTCGGTCAACCAACATGCGGTCAATTCTGCAAACGAAGCCAAGACCGCGGTCGCTGATGCCGGCAAGGCCGGACGCAAGGCAGTGCTGCTGCTGATCCAGCGTGGCGACAACCAGAGCTTTGTCACCGTTCCATTCTCGATCGGCTGACTTTTGTCATACGACTACCTGACCCCGCTGTCGAAAGACATGCGGGGTCAAACCTACTTACTTGTGCCTGTCGTTACAGAAAAACGATCACGCAGAACGAGAGAGCCCATACCATGAACCCGGCCTGGAGATGGATGCTCTCAGGATGTGGGCGCAGGGATGCGTGATGCAGGCACCGGATCCCTGATATCATCGAGAGGGCCTTCAAGCGCCGTCCGCGGAGGGATCAATTGCGGTTCGATAATGGTAACGACGGGATGAACCGGCGCCGCCTCGAGCAGTTCGAACCCCTTCTCCAGCATCGCAGAAATATTCGGTTTGGCCATGTAGACTGGAAAAGGCAGAAACGATGCGAACGGATCATAATCGAAGCAGCCAGCGACGATGTTTGCGAAGACCGCTTCATCGTGCCGTCCCATGAAACGAAGCAGGCCTTCGAAATTGATGGACGAGTTTATGAAAAGACAGCGCGGCAACCGGCCCTCGCGGGCGAAAAACCGTTCAAAAGCCAGCTCCGTCATACGCGGCGAGTAACCAGTAATCTCGATGTCGTTTTGGCTTTCAATGCCGAAGAACGCATCCTTCGCCGCATGAAAGCCGGCAATACGCTCGCGGCTGGCATGGTCGTCGTGGCCGCCGAACAAGACGACATCATCAGGAACCAGTGCGCCTCCTTGGGCCGCATGCCGCAGAATTGCCGAGGTCAGCACCTCGGCTCCGTTCCTGTTATCGGAAATCACCGAGGATGCCAGCTTGCCGGGAAGATCGATATTCACATGGGGAAGGCCGGCCCGCGCGCAGACTTGATGGACGCCGTCCGGGTCCGTAACGCCTGCGATAAACAGCGCATCGATCGAATAGGCGATCAAGGTTTCCACAGTCCGGCGCTCTTCGTCAGGATCACGACGCCCGGAGACAACCATGGGGGACAGACCGCGCAAACGCGCCTGCGCCTCGAACGTCTGCGCCATGGAGGAAAAGAAGCGGTTATCGTAAACCGGAACCAATAGCCCGACGAGACCGGACTTCGAGCTTCTCAAGCCACGCGCCTGAAGATTTGTCGTGTAACGCTGCGCTTTGGCAAGCGAGAGTATCCTCTCGGCCGTCTCCGTGGAAATCCGCCGTTTGCGCCATGACCCGTTCAAAACCGCGCTCACGGTCGAGGCCGAAGCGCCGGACAGGACTGACAGGTCGTAAATGGTGGCTTTCTTGGAATTCTGAACCGTCATCCTCATCTCCCGAATGATTCTGATTGGTAGAATATTAGTCCACTTGACGAAAGGCATGTTCGTGCTATGGTTATTGCACCATCGATTGTGCAAAAATGCAATATCGATTGTGCGTATGTAGATTGCTATGGGAGTGGCAAGGGAGCGTCTCGAATGGGCGAGCCGGGAGATTTTCAAGCGCAGCGGGGAAGAGCTGTTGCGCGGATCTGCTTGCCGCAGTGTCTTTGGAGGAGGAACATCCATGAAGAAAATGATCGCGGCCGCTATCGGCCTGTCGCTGGCGCTGCTTTCATCCGCGGCATTTGCCGATGGACCGAAGGTCGGCGTCGTCGTGAAAATCGGTGGCATTCCGTGGTTCAACGCCATGGAAGCCGGTATCAAGGAGCAGAGCGCCAAGCTCGGCGTCCAGGGCTTCATGGTCGGCCCGACGAGCGCAGACCCGGCGCTTCAGGTGCGCGCCATCGAAGACTTGATCGCTCAGAAGGTTGACTTCATCGGCGTCGTCCCGAACGATGCCAAGGTGCTGGAGCCCGTGCTGAAAAAAGCGCAGGACGCAGGCATCAAGGTCATCACCCATGAATCGCCCAATCAGGCCGGGGCCACCTGGGATTTCGAACTTGCATCCGCCAAGGGTTTTGGTGAGGCACATGGCAAGCTGCTTGCCGAAAAGATGGGCGGCAAGGGTTCCTACGCGGTGTTTGTCGGCTCGCTGACCGTGCCGCTGCACAATGCCTGGGCGGATGGAGCCATCGCGTACATCAAGGCCAACTATCCCGACATGAAACTCATCGGTGATCGTTACGGCGTGGCCGAGGATCTGGATAAGAGCCGCTCGACGGCACTCGATCTCATGTCGGCCAACGCTGATCTCAAGGGCTTCCTGGCCTTCGGTTCGCAGGGACCGATTGGCGCTGGCCGCGCGGTGGAAGAACGCCGCAAGGACGGCAAGGTCTTCGTGATCGGTCCGTTCTCGCCGGGACAGGGTGCAAAGCTGATCAAGTCCGGTGCGCTGACAGGCGGGTTCATGTGGAATCCCAAACAGGCCGGGGAAGTGTTCATCACGCTTGCCGATCGCATCGCCAAGGGTCAGGATCCCAAGGCTGGCGACGACATTCCGGGCCTCGGCAAGATCAATCCTGAAGGTAACACGATCGTCGTCGATCAGCTGCTGAAGATCGATAAGGAAAGCATCGACAAGCTGGTTTCCATGGGCCTCTGATCCTCCCCAAGCCCAACGGGTCGCGCCCGGACATGCCGGGCGCGACCCATCCTCGACAATTCCGTCGTCCACAGCATCCGCCCACAAAGGCGGCTGAGCGAAGAGATTTGCCATGATGAGCGCCGAACCGCTCCTGTCCCTCAAGAACATCAAGATCACATTCGGCGGCGTTCGCGCCCTGAAAGGCGTCTCGTTCGAGGTCAATCCCGGGGAAGTGCATTGCCTTGCCGGCGAAAACGGCTGCGGCAAGAGTACGCTGATCAAGATCATTACCGGTGTCTACAAGCCTGAAGACGGCGCGGAGTTTTACTTCGACGGGCAACCGATCACCGCCATGACGCCGAGCATGGCCCAGTCGCTCGGCATTCAGGTGATCTGGCAGGATCTGGCGCTGTTCGGCGAGATGACCGTCGCCGAGAATATCGGCTTCCAATACGCAGTGAGCGGCAAATATGGCCTTGTAGACAAGCGCGCGATGGAGAAGGCCGCCGAAAAGGCGCTTGCCCGCCTCGGCGTCTCGCTCGACCTGCATCTGCCGTTGAAGGAGCTGCCGATCGCGCAGCGCCAGATCGTCGCCATCGCCCGCGCGCTGGTCGGCGAAGCGCGACTTGTCTTCATGGACGAGCCGACGGCGTCACTGACCCAATCCGAAACCGATTACCTGATCGAGATCGTCCGCAATCTCTCAGCATCCGGCGTGGCAGTTGTCTTCGTTTCGCATCGCCTGGCCGAAGTGCTGGAGATTTCCGATCGCATGACCGTCCTGCGTGATGGCGCGCTGGTCGGCGTCTTCCCCGTCGAAGGCATGACCCAGTCACGAGTGACAGAGCTGATGACCGGCCGCAATTTCGACAGCGCCGTCATCGCTGCCGATCACGACGATCAGCCGGTCGTTCTGTCGGTGAAGAACCTTTCCCGTGCCAACGAATTCGAGAATATTTCCTTCGATCTACGCCGCGGCGAAACGCTGGGCGTGACCGGGCTTCTGGGTGCCGGCCGTACAGAACTGGCGCTCACCCTTTTCGGCATGCGCAAACCGCATTCCGGCGAGATCGTGCTCGATGGAGAGACGGTCCACTTCGGCTCCAACCGGGAAGCCATTCGTGCGGGTGTCGCCTATCTTTCGGAGGATCGGCTGTCGCTCGGCCTCAACCAGCCGCAGTCGATCGCTGACAATCTCGTCATGGCTTCGCTTGATCGCATCCTGTCGGGTGGCCTCATCTCGCCTCCGAAAAAGGAAAATGTCGTCGCGCACTGGATTTCCGCGCTCGGCGTCAAGATCGGCAAGCCGGAAGATCCAATCCGAACGTTGTCGGGCGGTAACCAGCAGCGCGTCGCGATCGCCAAATGGCTCGCGATCGGACCCAAAATTCTCATCCTCGATGCGCCGACGGTCGGTGTCGATGTCGGCGCCCGCGCAGGCATCTTCGAGATCGTACGCAAGCTTGCTGCCGACGGTCTGTCGATCATCCTCATCTCCGACGAGCCGCCGGAGGTCTATTTCAACGCGGATCGCATCATCCATATGGCCGAAGGCCGGATCAAGGCGACCTATGACCCGCGGCAGATGTCGCTGACCGACCTGGAAGGAAAAGTCTATGCGTAGGTTGATGCTTGGCCACACGACCGAGTTCACACTGTTCGCCGTGATGATCGTCCTTTGCATCGCGCTTTCGTTCGCGACGGACAGGTTCTTCACGATCTCCAATGCCTTCGACGTTTTGAACGTCTCGGCCGTCAACATCATTTTCGCGGTCGGCCTGCTTGTCGTGCTGATCTCCGGCGGCATCGACATCTCATTCGCGGTGGCGGCCTCCGTGGTGCAGTATGTGACCGCGCTGGCAATTGCGTATCTGGGCGGCGGCAATTGGGCCGAAGGCTTCATCATCGCTGGTGCGGTCGGCATCGGGCTCGGGCTGATCAATGCAGCGCTTGTCTACAAGCTGCAGATCATCTCGATCGTCGCGACCATCTCGACCTTCAATATCTTCTTCGGCTTGCTGATGTTCTTCACCAAGGGCGTATCGATCTACGACCTGCCGGAATGGCTGACCACGCGTGTCGTCTTCTACGAACGTGAGATGAGTGACGGCTCCTGGCTGGAACTGACATTGCCGGTCGTGGTGATGATCCTCTGCTGCGTCGCCACCTGGTTCATGATGTCCCGCACTACGATCGGCCACCAGCTTTATGCCTTCGGCGACAATCCGGAAGGTGCGCGCCGCTTCGGCATCAATATCGGCGCCATGCATTACATCTCGTTTGGATGGCTTGGCCTGATGGCGGGAATCGGCGGGTTGATGCAGGCGCATTATGCCGAAGAAGTCGTGCCGAACGCCCTTTACGGCCGTGAACTCGACGTGCTTGCCGCAACCGTTCTCGGCGGTGCGCGGCTTGGCGGCGGCAAGGGATCGGTCATCGGTTGTGTGCTTGGCGTGCTGATGGTGTCGATTACCCAGAACGGTCTCAACCTGATGGGCGTTTCGCCCTTCGCCTTCAAGATGATCGTCGGCGCCATCATCCTCGTCGCGATCACGCTCTCCTCCGCGCGGATCGACAAGCTTCTGCCGTTCTTTGCCAAGGGCAATATCCAGAAGGGTCAAGCCCAGAAGAGGGAGGCGCACTGATGTCGTCGCTGATACAGAAGTTCAACAAAACGTTCGGCGCTGACATGGCAGGCCCGGTCATCGCCTTCGTGGTGGTGATGGTCATCTTCGGCCTTGGCGCAGACAACTTCCTGTCGCTTGGCACATTTGGTTCGGTTGCGTTCCAGCTTCCTGAACTCGGCCTGCTCACACTTGCCATGCTGCTGCCTCTCCTGACCGGTGGCATCAATCTGTCGGTGACCTTCACCGCCAATCTCTCCGGCCTTGCCGCCGCAAGCGTTCTGCAGGCCTTTGGCGGCGTCGATGCGTCGGGTGGCGCCTTCGTGATTGCGGTTGCGGCCGCCGTGGCAACCGGTGCCGCGGCCGGCCTGATGACCGGCGCGGCGATTGCCTACACACGCGCTCACCCGATCCTTGTCACCCTGTCGATGATGATCTTCCTGCGCGGTCTTGGCGAGTTCCTGACGCGTGGCGGCGATGTCTCGGGCTTCCCGAGCTATATGGAGCCGATCGGTCATGGATCGATCTTCGGTCTGCCGATCCCGCTTCTGATCTTCATTGTCTGTGTTGGGATCTGGCAGGTTCTCCTGACCCGCAGCAAACTCGGCTTCGGGCTGCTGATGATCGGCTCCAATGTCGAGGCCGGGCAGTATTCGGGCCTCAACACCCGCCGCATCATCATGCTCGTCTACACGCTGTCGGGTGTCATGTGTGCCGTCGGCGGCATTATCATGCTTGCCCGTTTCAACTCGGTTCGTATCGGCCACGGGGAATCCTATCTGCTGATCACCGTGCTTGCGGCATTTCTCGGGGGTATCAATCCGTTCGGCGGCTTTGGTCGCGTATTGCCAGTGTTCGTCGCGCTCGTCGTGCTGCAGCTTCTTTCTTCCGGCCTCAACCTGATGGGCGCCAACCAGCATCTGGCAACGGCGCTCTGGGGCGTGCTGATGATCGTGGTGATGGCGGCCCGCACCATCGTTTCCTCCTATTTCGCATCCCGTAGAAAGAAGATCTGACATGCAAGGTTTCGGTATTCATGCAATGGTCTGGTCCACCGTCTGGGACCATGCCGGTGCCGAGCGCGCCATTGCCGGTGCTGCCCAGCATGGCCAGGATTATATCGAGATCCCGCTGATCGATCTTGCGTCTGTCGATACAGGCCATACGCGTGCGCTGCTCGAAAAGCATAGTCTCCGTTCCGTCTGCTCGCTCGTGCTGCCGGAAAGAGCCTGGGCCTCGGTTCGCCCTGATGCGGCGATCGAGCATCTGACGGCGGCCCTTGATAAGGCCAAGGAGATCGGCGCCGAGGCACTCACCGGCGTGACCTTCGGTGGCACCAATGAGCGGACCGGTTTTCCGCCGACTGAAGGCGAATACGACAACCTGACCCGTGCGCTCGGTACCGCCGCCAAACATGCCAAGGCGCTCGGGCTGGAATTCGGCATCGAGGCAGTCAACCGCTATGAGAGCCACTTGATCAATTCCGCCGAGCAGGCCGTCGCGTTGGTCGAGCGGATCGGCCTCGACAATGTCTTTGTCCACCTCGACACATTCCATATGAACATGGAGGAAAAGGGCATTGCCAACGGCATCATTGCCGCGCGTGATCATCTGAAATGCATGCATATGTCGGAAAGCGACCGCGGCACGCCGGGTTATGGCAACATCGCCTGGGATGAACTGTTTGGTGCGCTCGCAGCGATCGGCTTCAAGGGCCTGCTGACGCTTGAAAGCTTCGTGACCATGCAGGCTGTGATGCCGGGCGATATCTCGACCTGGCGCCCCGTCGCCCGTGATGTTGACGAAGTGCTCGACAATGGCCTGTCATTCCTGCGCAACAAGGCGGAACAATACCGGATTTTCCAAGCGACCGCCCACCCTTGAGACGGCCGGCCCTATTCTTCAATGACCGTGGTGAGGACCACCTTGAGCAAGATAGAAGACAATGCGCGCGAGATCGCCGCACAAGCCCACCATCGCTTCGGCCAGGAGAAAGGCCGACGGGTGATGATCGCGATCGCCGGAGCTCCCGGATCGGGTAAATCGACGATCGCCGAGCGGGTCGTGGATGAGCTGAACGGCAAGGGCGATATTTCGGCAGCGCTCTTCCCGATGGATGGCTACCATTATGATGACTTGGTGCTGGAAGACATGGGACGTCGACCGTTCAAGGGCGCTATCGATACATTCGATGCGCATGGGCTTCGACATATGCTGGAGCGCCTCAGGGCCAATCAGGATGACGTGATCGCCGTGCCGGTCTTCGATCGCTCGATTGAAATCGCCCGTGCCGGCGGTCGTCTGATCGCGCAATCCATCGATATCATCGTCTGCGAAGGCAATTACCTGCTCGCCAGCCAGTCACCTTGGGATCGTCTGAAGCCGATCTTCGACTTCACCGTCTTCGTCGATGTCGATGAAAGCGATCTGCGAACCAGGTTGCAGGATCGCTGGCGCGGCTTTGGTCTGGATGAGGCCGAGATCACCAGGAAGGTCGAGGAAAACGATCTTCCCAACGGCCTGTCGATCATCGCCAACAGCAGTGAGCCCGACCTTCGCGTGAAAAATCCGGGGAGCAGTCAGACAAAGGACTGACGCTCCAAATGCCTTCGACACTGGTCAGAGGGAGGAGATGCCGAATGAGGCAAGCCCTTGGCCGCTTTATCGAAACCCCGACAGCGACAGCTGAAAATTGAGAGAGGCTCCCATGAAACACGGCATCTATTACTCCTACTGGGAACATGAATGGAGCGCCAAATTCGGCCCCTATGTCGAAAAGGTCGCCAAGCTCGGCTTCGACATTATCGAAGTCGCGGCCCATCACATCAACGAATATAGCGATGCCGATCTCGCCGCCATCAAGCAGAGCGCCAAGGATAATGGTATCATCCTGACCGCGGGTATCGGCCCATCAAAGACGAAGAACCTTTCGTCGCCCGATGCCGACGTGCGCAAGGCCGGCAAGGCATTCTTCGAACAGACGCTGACCAATGTCGCCAAGCTCGACATCAAGACGATCGGCGGCGCGCTTCATTCCTACTGGCCGGTCGATTATTCGAAACCGGTCGACAAGGAAGGCGATCGCGCCCGCGGCGTCGAAGGCATCCACGGCATCGCCGACTTCGCCAATAACCTTGGCATCAACCTGTGCATCGAAGTGCTCAACCGCTTTGAGAACCACGTTCTCAACACTGCAGCCGAAGGTGTGGCCTTCGTCAAGGAAGTCGGCAAGCCGAACGTCAAGGTCATGCTCGACACGTTCCATATGAACATCGAGGAAGACAGCTTTGGCGAAGCCATCCGCACCGCCGGCCCGCTGCTTGGCCATTTCCACACGGGCGAAAGCAATCGTCGCGTGCCGGGTGTCGGCAGAATGCCGTGGCATGAGATCGGTCTTGCGCTGCGCGAGATCAACTACACGGGCGCCGTGGTGATGGAACCCTTCGTCAAGACCGGCGGAACGATCGGATCAGACATCAAGGTCTGGCGCGACCTGACCAATGGTGCAGACGAGGCGAAGATGGACGAAGACGCACGCAATGCGCTCGCTTTCTCACGCTTTGTGCTCGGTGGCTGATCAGGCAGTCGCTACCCTGTCGTAGTCTTGCACTACGTTTGACTGGAACGCATGCGAGAGACCTGTCTCTCGCATCGTCTATCAGTTGAATCATGAGGTGACGGATCACCAACGATCGCCGCCCGATAATCTTTACTTCTCCAGCGCGCTTGCGGCGCAAGCACCCGAACTGGCTTCGTTTTGAAAGAGAATGGTTCTTGTTCCATTTGGAAACGAGGGCCCTGCGGCCCTCGAGTTTGGCCGCATGCCTAGAGAAGATCCTCAGGCTGGATGAAATCCATGTCGGTGTAATCGATATTGTCCCCGGCCATCGCCCAGATAAAAGTATAGCTGCCGATGCCGGCACCGGAATGAATGGACCACGGCGGAGAAATCGCGCCTTCCTCGTTGCCGATAAAGAGGTGGCGGGTTTCCTGCGGTTCGCCCATCAGGTGCAGGACCCGGGATTTCGGCTCCATGCCGAAATAGAGGTAAGCTTCCATACGGCGATCATGGATATGTGAGGGGATCGTGTTCCAGACGGAGCCGTCTTCGAGTTCCGTATATCCAAGAACGAGCTGGCAGCTTTCCATCACCAGCGGGTGAATGAACTGGTTGATGGTCCGCTTGTTGGAAGTCTCGGACGCGCCAAGCTTCACTTCCTTGCTGTCCGCCTTGGTGATCAATCGGTTGGGGCAGGAACGGTGTGCCGGGCAAGAAGTGATATAGAAACGCCCTGCACCGCTGAAGGTAACAGCACCTGCGCCCGCGCCGATATAAAGCACGTCACCGTGTTGCAGCTCCCAGCTCTCGCTGGCAATGCTTACCGTGCCGGTGTCACCGATATTGACGATGCCCATTTCCCGCCGATCAAGTAAGGAAGGGGTTTTGGTTTCCTCCACTTTATCGAGCACCAACGTTCCGCCGGCAGGAACAGCGCCACCGACAATGAAACGGTCGTAATGCGTATATATCAGCCGGATTTCGCCTTCGCGAAACATATCCGAGGCAAGGAAATGCGCACGAAGTTCCGCGGTGCCCATGGCTTTCGCTTGAGCGGGGTGCACCGCGTGCCTCGTCTCGACGTTTAGCATAGACATCTCCTCCTATTGGCCGCAGCCATCTCATCCTACGTGTTGCGTATATCTGTACGACAACCTCATTCAGGTCAAGGCATCTTCGTGGCCGAGCAGATGAGGTGACAGCACCTGTCTGCCAGAAACGATCAAATTGGCGATCAGGCAACGGATATGCAGAACGCATTTGACATGCTGTCAACAACATGCGTAAATCTGTCTGGCAAGTTAGAATATTTCTGGGAGGAACTATGATCATCACCGACGTCGAAGTCCGCGTCTTCCGCACGACCACTCGTCGGCATTCCGACAGCGCCGGTCACGCGCATCCCGGTCCGCCGCATCAGGTGGAACAGGCGATGCTGACCATTCGTACCGAGGACGGCCACGAAGGCCACTCCTTCACCGCGCCGGAAATCGTTCGCCCGCATGTCATCGAGAAATTCGTCAAGAAGGTCTTGATTGGTCAGGATTACCGGGATCGGGAAAGGTTGTGGCAGGATCTTGCCCATTGGCAGCGCGGCTCCGCCGCACAGCTGACCGATCGCACCCTTGCCGTCGTCGATTGCGCGCTCTGGGATCTCGCCGGCCGCGCGACCAACACACCTGTTTACAAGTTGATCGGCGCCTATCGCGACAAGGTGCTCGCCTATGGCTCCATCATGTGCGGCGACGAGATCGAGGGCGGCCTTGCAACGCCCGAAGATTACGGACGTTTTGCCGAAACGCTGGTAAAGCGCGGTTACAAGGGCATCAAGCTGCATACCTGGATGCCGCCGGTCAGCTGGGCCCCGGATGTGAAGATGGACATCAAGGCCTGCGCCGCTGTACGCGAAGCTGTTGGCCCCGATATCCGGCTGATGATCGATGCGTTCCACTGGTATTCGCGCACCGATGCGCTGGAACTCGGACGCGGTCTTGAAAAGCTCGGCTTCGACTGGATCGAGGAGCCGATGGACGAGCAGTCAATGTCTTCCTACAAGTGGCTTGCCGACAATCTGGATATCCCGGTCGTCGGCCCGGAAAGCGCCGCCGGCAAGCACTGGCATCGTGCCGAGTGGGTAAAATCCGGCGCTTGCGACATCCTGCGCACCGGCGTCAACGATGTCGGCGGCATCACGCCGGCCTTGAAGACGATGCATATGGCCGAATCCTTCGGAATCGAATGCGAGGTGCACGGCAACACGGCGATGAACCTGCATGTCGTTGCGGCGGTGAAAAATTGCCGCTGGTATGAGCGCGGCCTGCTTCATCCCTTCCTCGAATATGATGATGGCCACGACTATCTCAAGTCGCTTTCGGATCCGATGGACAGGGACGGCTACGTGCATGTCCCCGATCGTCCGGGCCTCGGTGAAGACATCGATTTCGCCTTCATCGAAAACAACCGGGTGAGGTGAAATCATGAAAACACTTCTGGCCTTCGGCGACAGCCTGACCTGGGGAGCAGATCCGAAAACGGGCCTGCGCCATCCGCGTCAGCATCGCTGGCCGGAAGTGTTGAAGGCTGAACTCGGCTTTCGGGTGGATGTCCTGTCCGACGGGCTTGGCGGTCGCACCACCTGTTATGACGATCACACGGGGCCGGCCTGCCGAAACGGCGCCCGGGCCTTGTCGGTGGCGCTCGCAGTCCACATGCCGCTCGATCTCGTGGTGATCATGCTCGGCACCAACGACCTCAAGCCGGTCCATGGTGGCCGCGCCGAGGCGGCTTTTTCCGGCATGCGCCGGCTTGCCGAGATCGTCGAGACCTTTCCCTATAAGCCGCGCTCGGCACGTCCGCGGCTGATGCTGGTTGCTCCACCACCCTGCGTGACGGACGACAACGGCCAGGTGGCAGGCGGCCGTAGCATTGCGGAATCACAAAGACTTGCGCCGCTCTACCGCAAACTTGCCGCAGAACTCGGACACGACTTCTTCGATGCAGGCAGTGCCGCAAGCGCTTCGCCGATCGACGGCGTGCACATGGATATCGCAAACACGGAGGCTTTGGGCAGGGCGCTGTCGGGCCCGGTGGCAGACATTCTCGGGTGATCGGCCTGGCTTGGGAGAGCGATAGGCCGAAAGGATAGAAATCATGGAGGGGCCGTATTCCACGCGAAGCGGCATCAAACGGAGGAAACATGCGACACTTTTTTGCAACTGCAGCCGTCGGAGCGCTCCTGCTCGGCGCCATGCCTCTCAACGCTCTGGCGGAAACGCCGAAAGACCAGCTTGTCGTGGCGACCACGATGAACAACATCCTGACGCTCGATCCGGCCGCCATTACCGGCCGCGAGACTGTTCAGGTACTCAACAATATCTACGATACGCTGGTCGTCCTGAGCGACAAGGATCGCTCGATCCAGCCGCGCATCGCGGAAAGCTGGGAGATTTCCGAGGACCGGATGTCGATCCGCTTCCACCTGCGCAAGGCGACCTTCGCCTCCGGCAATCCGGTCACCGCCAATGACGTGGTCTGGAGCCTTAAACGCCTGCTCACCCGCAACCTTGCACAGGCATCGCTGCTCAAGACCCGCGGCTTTAAAGCGGATGCCGCCGACAAGCTTTTCGTCGCCGAAGACGAACAGACCTTCGTTCTCAACCTGCCCCAGCCGGATGACCCTAACCTCGTGCTGATGGTGCTGGCGCAGAACGGTCCCGGCTCGATCATCGACAGCAAGACGGCGCTTGAAAACGAGAAGGACGGCGATCTCGGCGCCGGATGGCTGACCTTGAATTCGGCCGGCTCCGGTCCGTTCACGCTCGGCCAGTGGAAGTCGAACGAATATATCATCCTCACCCGAAACAGCGATTACTGGGGCGAGGCTCCGGCGATGAAGCGCGTGCTGATGCGCCATCTGCCGGAATCGCAGTCGCAGCGCCTGATGCTCGAAAAAGGTGATATCGACGTCGCCTATTCGCTGCAGGCGCCAGACCTGAAGTCGCTCGAAACCAATGCCGAGATCAAGATAGAATCGACCCCCGGTTCCGGCTTCTATTATCTCGGCGTATCGATGAAGGACGAACGTTTCGCCAAGCCGAAGGTGCGCGAGGCGCTGCGTTACCTCATCGATTATGAAGGTCTCGACAAGGCCGTCATGCCCTATTACGGCAAGGTTCGCCAGCGCCAGATCAGCACCGGCGTCATGGGCTCGCTGCCGGATCCGGGCTACAAGCTCGACGTTGCAAAGGCAAAGGCACTGCTGGCGGAAGCCGGTTATCCGAACGGGTTCAAGACAACGCTCCGCGTCCTGTCGGAAGATCCTTTCATGAAGGCGGCAACCGCCATCCAGAATACGCTCGCCCAGGCCGGCATCCAGGCCGAACTGATCACCGGTTCCGGCGACCAGATCTATGGCGCAATGCGCGAGCGCAAGTTCGAGCTGCTTGTCGGCCGCGGCGGCGGCGGCCAGCAGCCTCACCCGGACAACAACCTGCGCGCGCTTGCCTATAATCCGGACAACTCGGATGAAGCCAAGCTCACCAATTATCAGAGCTGGCGTACGAGCTTCTATGACGAAAAGCTCAACAAGATGATCGGCGACGCGCTTGTCGAGCGCGATCCGGCAAAGCAGACCAAGGCCTATGAAGACATCCAAGCCTACATGGAAGAGATCGTCATGTCGCTCCAGCCGTTCTCGGAAGTGTTCGATACCGCCGCATTCCGCAGCGATGTCGGCGGCATGATCGTAAATCCTTGGCTCTCCCGTTTCGAGGGCATCACGAAACAGCGCTAACCCCTCCAGGCAGCTGTTTCGATGAAGAGGCGCATGGCAACATGCGCCTCTTTTCGCACGGGGCATCCTCTAGGTGGTTGGCCCAGACAGGAAGGTCGAAATTGCACCGCATGCCCACATCGTGCCGAACGGGCCTCAGTTCTGCAGCGCCCAGTCCGCCACCTGCCAGCGCATTTGTCCGCGATCGGCGACGACACGGCCGAGACCTGGGAAAGGCATGTGCGTGGCGGCAATAAGCGCACCTTCTGAAGCAGCCATGGGGAAAAAGCGGTCGCGCATCGCCTTGGCGGCTTCGCGGTCCTGCTCGAACAGGAAGAACACATCGGTTGCGGCAGGATGCACGACCGGGAAGATCATGTCCGAAACCATGATCAGGCTCTGCCCGCCTTCTTCGACCCGCACCCCGATATGGCCGGGTGTATGCCCCGTCAGGTCAACGATCGAAACGCCCGGTGAGATCTCGCGCTCGCCGTCGATCGCCTGAAGCTTCGGATAAAGCCGCACGACCTCCTCCGCCATCTTGAAGCTGGGCTGCAGAAAATCGGGCGCACCGTTGCGCTTGGCGGGGTCTGTCCAATGGGCGACATCGCGGCGATCGATATAGAGTTCCGCCTTCGGAAAATTGTTCTTACCGCCGGCGATCAGCCCACCCATGTGGTCCTGATGCAGATGCGTCACGATCACGGCGTCGATCTCGTCAAGTTTCAAGCCCAGCGCGGATAGAGCCTGCGGCAACTGGCCCGTCTGGCCGATCGAGCCCGCGGCACCGGCATCGATCAGTATGCGGCGCTGGCCATCCTCGATGAGATACTGGTTGAACAGAAACCGCACGCCGCTCGGCCGGGCGGTGAACTGCGCGGTAGCCGCCTTTTCGACCTCGGCCGCCTCGCGTCCCGGAAAATAGGTGAAGGGCATATCGGCATAACCGTCCGTCAGGGCCGTGACCGTGAAGCGGCCGATGCGGATCTGCGCGAGCGGCGTAACGCTGACCGGCGAGCCCGTGGCCGCCTGCGCCGCCGCAATGACCGTTGTTGGCGCGCCTCCGATCAGGCTTGCCCCGGCGAGGCCGAGAGGAAGAGTGGAGACAAAGGATCTGCGTGAAAATTCAGCCATGATGCGGCCCCCCGGAAAATTGAAAAATACGGGCGACAGCCGCCGCCCCCAAGAACGCGTGCAGGCTATGACACACGCAACCGATAAGATACTCTGCCGATCGGAAAGCTGCCCTCTCAAATTCCGGAAGGTTTAGATGGACCGTTTCGAAGCAATGTCGGTTCTGCTCGCCGTTGTCGAGGCTGGCAGCCTCTCGGCCGGCGCGCGGCGATTGCGTTCACCGCTCGCCACGGTCAGCCGCAAGGTCGCCGATCTTGAAAAGCATCTCGGCGTGCGGCTGGTTCTGCGCACCCGCAGCGGCCTCGCCCTGACGGAAGAAGGCCGCGCCTTCGTCGCCGCGTCCCGGAGCATTCTCGAGGCGCTGGATGCCGCAGAGAAACAGGCCGGCAGCGATCATGGCGCTCTGCGCGGCGGGCTGCACGTGACGGCTCCGATTGCCTTTGGCGAGCGCCACCTTCTGCCGATCGCACTGGAATTCCTCAAGGAACAACCCGAAATCGACCTGCGCCTGACCCTGGCCGACCGGCAGCTTAGCCTCGCCGAAGAGCATGTTGATGTGGCCCTTCGGATTGGGCATCTGGCGGACAGCGCACTGATCGCGACGCGTGTGGGCGCCGTGCGTCGGGTGATCTGCGCCAGCCCCGACTATCTTGCCCGCCGGGGTGTGCCGCGCCGGCCGGAAGACCTCGCCCGGCATGACGGCATAAGCTTTCAGGGGTTCGCGACCTCTCCGGAATGGCGTTATCGCCGCGATGGCGCCGCCTTCACCATAGAGCCGCGCTCGAAGCTCTCCGTCAACACGACGGAGGCTGCCATTCAGGCGGCGCTGGCCGGTATCGGCATCATTCGCGTGCTTTCCTACCAAATCTCCGATGAGTTGCGCTCCGGCGCACTGCAAGAGTTACTGACGGAGTTTGCGCCAGAACCCCTGCCGGTCAACGTGATCCATCACCCAGCAGACCCCATGCCGCAAAAGGTGCGATGCTTCCTCGACTGGATCTCTCCCCGCCTGCGCGCGCAGATGGCTCTGTAATTCTCATTCCCCTCTCCTCCAGCCAAAAAAAGAGCCCGGCACTCAAGGCCGGGCCAGGGAGGAGTTTTTTTAACCGCACTGCCTGTCAGACATGCCCTTCATATTCCAGAGACGCGCCGATCAGCTCGCGGGAATAGGGATGAACCGCCTCGCAGCCTGGGATCGCCTCGCGCGGCAATATCTCGGTAATCTCACCGCGCAGCATCACGGCGAACCGGTCGCACATGTGATCGACCACCGCCAGATCATGCGTCACCATGATGTAGGTGAATCCGTGTTCTTCGCGCAGGCGCTGCAAAAGGTTGAGGATTTCCGCCTGCACGGAAACATCGAGAGCCGATGTCGGCTCGTCCAGAAGCAGCAGCGAAGGCTCGAGGATCAGCGCCCGCGCAATTGCGACACGCTGGCGCTGCCCGCCGGAAAGCTGATGCGGAAAACGATCGAGAAAGGACCCGGGCAGTCCGACATCGGACAGCACCTTCTGCATCCGCTCCTCGTGATTTGTGAGCTTGTGGATTCTCAGCGGCTCCGAAAGCACGGTTCTTACCGACTGGCGCGGATGCAGCGAACCGTAGGGATCCTGGAAAACCATCTGCAGCGTGCGGCAGCGTTCGATGAGCGGCATGTCGCGCACGGACTTTCCGTTGATCAGGATCTCTCCCTTCCAGAAGTCGGTCAGCATCGAGATGCAGCGCAGCACGGTGGATTTGCCCGATCCGCTTTCGCCCACCAGGCCGAAACATTCTCCCGGCTCCACCAGGAAGGATATGTCGGGAAGGACCTTGAGCGCTGTTGGCCCGTGGCCGAAAGTAATGGAGAGATTGCGTGTCTCGACTGATACCGTCATCGGGAAACCTCCT